>JBDWQX010000300.1:0-5694 GCA_039986395.1 Cyclobacteriaceae bacterium | reverse complement strand
CCGTACCTTGCCACTACAACTCCTCCTACAACTTCAGCCCCCTCTTTATCCAACACCCCCCGCCTTGTAGCTGGCCCGAGAGAAACTACCGCTATGTCTTTCACTCGAATTGGAATGTTATCCTGAACAGCAACTACGGCTAGCACCAGGTCTACGAGGCTTTTAATATAGCCTAATCCTCTTACCAGATACTCAGCCTGATTTATTTCGATGGTTTTGGCTCCAACGTCTTTGTTCGACTTTCTGACAGCTGTCATTACTTGATGCAGAGGAATCCCGAACGTCTTCAAGGCATCAGGATTGACATCAATTTGATATTCCTGTACATAACCGCCGATAGAGGCAACCTCTGAAACTCCTTCCGCTGCATTGAGTCCATACTTAACATAGAAGTCCTGTACACTGCGTATCTCATGCAAGTCCCAGCCACCAGTTGGATTCCCGTCCGTATCACGACCTTCGATCGTGTACCAATAGACTTGCCCCAATGCTGTGGCATCTGGACCCAACGTCGGTTGAACGCCATCAGGAAGTAATCTGGATGGAATGGAGTTGAGCTTCTCAAGTATTCTGGAGCGGCTCCAGTAGAACTCAACATCATCTTTGAAAATGATATAGATACTTGAGAATCCAAAAATCGAAGAACTTCTAATTGACTTTACACCAGGAATCCCCAAGAGGTAAGTTGTTAGAGGATAGGAGATTTGGTCTTCAATATCCTGAGGTGATCGGCCCATCCACTGAGTGAAGACAATTTGTTGATTTTCACCAATATCAGGGATCGCATCGACAGGAACCGGATCAGAAGGCAAACTGCCTATAGTCCACCCGAATGGTGCTGTAACTACACCCCATGCGATAAACCCCAGCAACAACAGCGTTGTTACCAGTTTATTCTCAAGAAAGTATTTTATGATTTTATTTAACATGAATTAGATTTTTTGATCAATACAAGAGTTAGGCTGACCTAAATGGTCAAACTCCAAGGTTCACTGACGGCTCAGTGAAAGATCAAAAAATCAGATTCTGAAAACCTGAGTCAGCACTCGAATGTCCTGTTCAGGTAATGGGGGATCGTAGTTGTAAAATTCTACCTGCTTATCTGCAGAAGAATAAGTGTCTTCCAGCAAAACATACGTAATGGCTGCTAAAAGATAAAGGTCTGCCGTTGCTTTAAAGTCAAACGATGCTTTAGTAAGTTCATTGACTTTTAATTCTTCGGAAGTGTCCTTACAGCAAGGCATTGGATCTTCCTTACCAGCTTCACAGGTATTAGCACTTACGAAAACAGCTACAGATTTGAGCCTCCCCATGCAGTAATGTTTGTTCAGAGTGACACCTGTGGTAGCTACCAGAAGCAGCACAGCCAAGAACACGTTCACTATTTTTCTGAACAAAATCATTAGTGCAAAGGTACGATTTGTATTGAAATTGGTTTTAATGGCATGCTTTGTTGAATTTCTTCAGCTTGTAATAGTTATAAGGCAAAGGTGTTATGAATCCCACTATAAGAGCGGGAACCAGAGCTAACCAGTACCAAACATCATCGAAAGCACCTTTACCTCCAGTGATCATAAAATCGGTCCCTGTCATCGCTAATTCCATAGCAACCATTGACAAGAAGGACATCCCGAATGCTGTTTTCAGAGCAAACGACCAACTGAAATGCTCTCTCGATTTTAAAATGATTGTTTCCAACAGAATAGACGTAATCAATCCAGCAGTGATAGCCAGAACCATTTGCCACACCATAGGAGTGGTTGGATAGAATGCCTGTAGGAAAAAGACCATCCCAAAATCGCCGATTGAACATCCAATAAGGCAATTAAGAGTATTGAATGAAGCACGTTTCCATAGCGTTGAATCATTCCAAAATGCTTGCTTAATGTCAATTAGCACCTTGAATCCACCTTGACCCAAAAGCTCATCAACATGCGTTTCTGAAATGGAGTCGCCATTTACCGTAAGTGTTTTCACTTCGGACGACAAGTCAATTGACCAATCGTTGATCCCCTGATCATCATTAAGTATCGGGGTTAGTGTCTCAACACATTTCTCGCAATGAATGTCTGTATCAAAAGTTGCTGTCTGCATAATTAATTTCTTGATACAAAGAACGAGAGAACCCTATGATTAGGGTTAATATAATTTTCGGAAAGATGTGTAAGATTTCAGGGATTCAAATCGGCGTAAACTCCGAAAACAGACTTTGAAACTCCTCTATATTGATCGGAACCTCATAATTGCATACTTCTGCGTATTCGGCCCACATTTTCTGAACCTCCGGATTTGAATGAGCTTCCTCGATTGCTTCTGTAGACTTCCACTCGAACACCTCAATGACAGTCCCAGACTCGGATTTCATAACAATAGATTCCCGATCCGTTACTAGTCCTTCTTGCCTGAGGCGATCCACATGAGTCTGTATCAATTGATCAAGCTCTTTTTCTTTACCTGGTTTAGGCTTATAACATGCAATGACTATTCTTCCCATTTATGTAATGTTATCAAGTGTTTTTCGATCTGGATCTTGAAGTCTTCTAAATTCTGTGGGAGTCATCCCTGTGTTCTTTTTGAATTGATTGGATAAGTGCTGCACGCTACTGTACCCGAGTCTGTGGGCAATCTGGCTTAGATTAATCTCATCATAGATTAGAAGTTCTTTGATCTTCTCCAGTTTTTGGAGAATTATATAACGCTCGATGGTGACACCTTCAACTGAAGAGAATAGACTGCTTAACGTATTGTAATCTTTTCCGATCTCCTTTTCCAGGTAGGTGGAGTAGTTGGTATTGAGAGGTTTATCCTTATAGTGGATCTGATCAACCAACAAACTCTTTATGTTTTCAATGAGTTGACTGTTTTTGTCTTCAAGCAACTCAAACCCTCTTTTACTTAGATCATCGGTAATCTGTTTCTTCTTATCAGAATCCAACAACTCTTCAATCTCGACTTCCCCTAGTTTGATCTTAGAGATCAAAACTTCATTTTTCTCAAACTCCTCCTTCACCGCTTCAATGCAGCGGTTGCAAACCATGTTCTTTATGTGAAGTTTGTGGGGCATGAATTAAAGTTAAATAAAGAGTGAGTTGATTATACTCAATAAAACGACCAATGACTTAGCATTCATCACTACTCAAAAAACTCCTTAACCTCACACTCTAAAATTTCTGACAATCTAAAAAGAGTTAAAGAAGTTGGATTTGTTTTTCCAGTCTCGATCCTAGTGTAGTTTCCTCTGTCCATCAAGAGCCTACGTGCTACTTCAGCACTGGATAATCCCATGCTTTCTCTTACTTCTCGGATTCGTTTTCCAAGAGTTTCAACAAAGTTGCGCTCAGCTTGATTTTTATGCATAAAAGCGCAATAAATGGATTCATCTGTTGTATATTGCTATCATATATGACAGCATCAGAATCACATCTATTTGCCAGCATAAACGGTTATAGAAATATTGACGACTTCAACTTTAGTGAATCTAAGGATTGGCTTGAGAGAAGGATGAAAGGACGGATGGGTGAGATTCTGGTTGAGGAGATGTTTAAATCGCTTGGATTCAAAACGATACCTTCTGGTATGGAGAATTCATTTCCACACTTAATGGGTGACCTGAAAGGGAAGTCCGATAAAATCTCACATGAGATAAGAAAAACGCCTGACCTCTTAGTATATGATCCTAGGACTGATAAGAACTTCTACATCGATGTGAAGTTTAGAGCTGATGGTAGAATGACTAAAGACAGGCTGGATAACAATCCACATGATAGAGCCTATATACTTCTGATTTCACCTTATCACATCAAGTGTGCTTTGGTGGAAGAAATTAAAGCTGGGAAGTCTTTAACCAAAGGCCGATCTAATTTCTTGGGAGATAGAAAAGAGTTTCAATTTGAAACTAAGCATAAACGTATTATTCATAGGTACCGACATTTGGCTTCAAATGTGTTTAGCAAGATCCCATTCACAAGCTTCTAGGTAACTAGAATCAAAAATGCTATTTCCTTGTTTGATAATAGCATATCTAAATGATTATGAAAGTTCAATACGCATCAGACCTTCACCTTGAAATGCCTGTGAATAGGGCATGGATGGAACTTAATCCTCTTATCCCGAAAGCTGATGTTCTGATTCTTGCTGGTGATATCCTCTACCTTAGAGATGAACACTACACCTTCAAGCTTTTGGATATCTGGTCTTCAGAGTTTGAGCAGGTTTATATTGTCCCAGGGAATCACGAATTCTATGGAAGATCATTTCCTCTCAAAGAAACATTTCCATCTTTTAGGTTGCCGATAAGAAGGAATGTCACCTATTTGAATAATCAGTCAGTCACGATTGAAAATGTGAGGTTCATTTTCAGCACGCTTTTCACTCATATCAAATATCCAGAGGTGATCGTGAATAGGATGAATGATTTTCACACTATTCATTATGAATCAGATTCGTTTCTGTCCTTAGAAGTGTCACAATACAATGAATGCCATGCCAATTGTGTGGCCTATTTGGAAAAGGAATTGAGTTCCCATTCCGGTAAGCAAGTTGTGATATCACATCATGCGCCATATCCCGGAGAGCTAGTTGGTTTCCCATTTGAAACATCTCGGGGAGAAGCCTACCATGTTGACCTTCTTGACTTCTGTGATAAGCATAAGGTGTCTCACTGGATTTCAGGTCACACTCATATGAATAAAGGATCATTTGAAGTAAATGGGACAAGTTTCCATAGCAATCAACTTGGATATGTCTATCAAGATCAACATCATAATTTTAAAAGGGATGCTATTCTTGATATTAACTAAAGATGATATTCAGTATTTCAACCTCTCCCATAAACAGCCAAAAATGTGAACAGCGATTCGAAAGGTTCTGTCAATGGTGGAGATGAGAAAAAATACAACTGAAAGTGGAGATTTTTTGGAATACTACCTTGACGGGTTCTTTCTAGATCGTGCAGATTTGGTTGTGGGAGAGGGGGAAAGACTAAAGAAAAAATTACCCTAAAATGGGTATTGACTTTAACTGAAATACAGCGGTTCTTTGACTGGGAAACTATGCTCACAAAACTCACATATCTACTTCTTCTTGGATGCCCGTATCTATGTATTTCTCAGAATCCTTCAGATCCGGTTGTCTGGGATATGGATTTCACGAAGCAATTCACAGCTCAAATTATCCGTAAAATTCCAACTTTAGATCCTGATCAGATCAATACATATAGTTCTAAATCTGTCAGGGAACAGAATCGCCAAATAATGGCAGAAGTTGATAGATATGTTGAACAACAAAAAGTAAATCGAGATAGGGTTAATTCCATTATCGATGAAGCCATCGCTACTCGACCGATTATTTATTACGAAAGGAAGGGCACCAACCGATCAGGGAGGGATAGATTCTTTGAGGCCTTTGATCAGATTGCTGAGATGTTGACAGATTCGTCAAAACTGAATCTTACTAAAGCTGTGTACCTGACTGAAGCAGCCTATGACCAGTCAATTCAGTGGGACTCTTTTAGGAAGCCTCTCCAAAGCATGGTCACTCATGTCGGGTACAAACTTGAGTATGAAGAAGTATCCCCAGATGATAAAGTCGCACGGAACATGGCACTGCTTAGTTTCTTTACAGATACTCTTACATTAGAATATCCGGATAGAGAGTTACCGGTTACCTCTTATCCTATGCTCTACGATTTCGATG
>JBDWQX010000299.1:0-20138 GCA_039986395.1 Cyclobacteriaceae bacterium | reverse complement strand
CGAAATCTGCTGTGCCATCCACAACAAACGTGAAGGGGCCTCCTGAAATCGTTCCACCGTTCGGGGTGGCAGTTGTGCCATCGTCGTCTCCGCAGCTCGATAGGATTACACCCAGAGTTGCAACGATCAAAATCGGTTTTCTAAATAGTTTTCTCATTAAATATTTTTTTTAAATGTTTCGTGAGTACAAAGCAATGAATCAGAGATTGTGAAAGGATCACAAGAAGTTAACATTTTAGGAATGTGCTTGTGGAGGCCGTAATTAGCTGATCATGAGACTCTTAATTTTTTAGACCCTTCAGCGAAATGTATTTTCAAAGACTTGAGGAGTGATTCAAGGAGGTTTGAGAAACCATCTGTGATACTTCTGTGATAAGTTTTGCTTTGTTTAGCAATTAGCAATGAAAAAAGTACTCATAATAGAGGATGATGCCGAGATTATCAACTTGCTGGAGATCCATCTACAAGACCTTTCTCTCGAAGTAGTAAAGGCCATGGATGGGAAAGAGGGGCTGGATAAAGCCGTGGAATTGAAACCGGATTTAATCATTTTGGATATTGCCTTGCCGACGATGGATGGCATTGAAGTTTGTCAAAAGATACGTGCAACGCAAAGTACACCGATCATTATGCTGACAGCAAAATCTGAAGAGATAGACAGAGTAATTGGACTTGAAGTTGGAGCTGATGACTATATCACGAAACCATTTAGTATCCGGGAATTTATTGCCAGAGTGAAGGCTATCTTCAGACGAACTAAGCTTATGCAAGAAAGTATGACACCAGAGTCTGTTTCAGATCTTTCTTTCGAAGAATTGTCTATTGATGTCGAAAAGAGAAAAGTTAGCGTAGGCGGGAATCGAATGGAACTTTCGCCGAAGGAATTTGAACTGCTGGTTTTGATGGCCTCCCACCCTGGGAAAAGCTATTCACGTCCAGACTTGCTGAAGATAATATGGGGATATGATTTCGACGGTTACGAGCATACAGTCAATTCGCACATTAATCGCCTCCGCTCCAAAATTGAGCCTGACATGAATGAGCCGAAATTTATTTTGACAACCTGGGGAGTAGGATACAAATTCAATGAAGAACTATGAGTAGTAAAACACTTAGCAACAAACTAATCTGGAAGCTGAGCATTGTGTTTTCATTGCTGGTAATCTTCATGGGCTCTTCTTATGTCATCATAACGATTTATCTGACGAACAAACACTTTGATGAGCGCTCGCAGAAATTGAACGCACAACTGGCCAATCACCTAATCGAAGAAAAATTCAATAATAATTCTCCTTTTCTCGATGATGGCTCTGTGAATAAACCCCTTTTTGGTGATTTGATGCATGATATGATGGCCGTAAATCGGGGGATCGAGGTTTACTTACTCGACATTGACGGAGCAGTCTTGTATTCAGTAGTACTGAAGCACGATGATCCCAGCGATCCAATCCAATACGTTGATCTTGATCCAATAAAGGACTTCATTGCGTGTGAAGGCAATAGATATATTCTTGGCGATGATCCTAGAAATAGAGAGCAGAAAAAGATTTTTTCCTCTGCAAAATTTGATAATAATGGCAGGGAGGGATACATCTATATTGTGCTGGCTGGTCAAGAATTGGATGTTGTGTCTAAAGCACTCCTATCTAACTACTTCATGAAATTGGGAATCGGAGCTTCGGTAGTGACAATGCTGTTCGTACTGGTACTGGGCTCAATAAGTTTTTGGTTTTTGACGAAAAACCTGCGGTCACTTATCGGTACGGTCAAGCGTTTCCGTGAAGGCGATATGGCTATTAGGATTGATGAGCCAGAAAAAACAGATTTGTCTGTATTGGCTTCCAATTTTAACGAAATGGCTGATACAATCTCTAAGAATATGGATGAAATTAAGTCAGTGGATGTGCTGCGACGAGAATTAATAGCAAATGTGTCTCATGACTTGCGGACTCCACTTTCAATCATCAATGGCTATGTGGAAACACTGCAGATGAAAAAAGAGAAGCTGGACGAGAAAGAAAAGGATAAGTACTTGGATATCATTAAAGGGAGTTCAGAAAAATTGTCAAATCTGGTGAGTCAGCTATTTGAGTATTCCAAATTGGAGGCTGATCAAATCAAGCCCTTGAAAGAGCCGTTTTCAATTACGGATTTGGCGTTGGACCTAGTAGCCAAGTACCAATTGCTTGCAGCCGAAAAAAACATTGAGATTAAAGTTGATGCAGAGAATACTACACCACTTGTTTTTGCCGACATAAGCTTGGTGGAGCGTGTAATTCAAAATTTACTGGACAATGCGCTAAAATTTGCACCAAAGAATGGAAAGGTATCCCTAATGGTATCGGTCAATGACAGAGATGTGCAGGTGGCTGTCTCCGACAATGGTCCTGGAATCAACGAGAAAGATCAGTCTTACATTTTTGATAGATATAGGCAAGCGAGAAAGTCTTCGAAGTCCGATGGCGTAGGCTTAGGTCTTGCCATTGTGAAGAAAATCATGGAGCTCCACAATACTAGCATTCAAGTAATAAGCAAGCCCAATCATGGCAGTACGTTCCAATTTCAGCTACCCAGTTACTCCGTCGGATAGCGTCAGTATTCTTTGTATAAATTAGGTTTTCTTACAACCATCTCCAGACTGAGTGCAACCAACTCTCCCATGTTCTTGCATTGCAGAAAGTCCTTGTCCTCGTAGAAAATTGCAAGCTCTTTTCTAAGCTTCCTTATATGTTCGGGTTTTGAAAGCTTCTCGTTCTTCATAGCGTCTAACAAATCATCTACTCTTGTTTTTTCCACTTTCATTCGATGTGAAATGTTGGATCGCTCTTCACGCTGGTACTGCTTTACAGTCTCCAGAGTCATGTGCTCTAGTCCAAGATTTATAATTGGATTGTTTTGAGAGTAGTACTGAGGTAGGTAGATCGCACGGCGACCTTCATACGATTGCTGATCAAAATCTATGGCTCGCAGACGGTATTCAACATCTTCAAAGTCGGGCGTAATGTCCACCACAAAATTGTTTGAGTGCATGTCACCGAGTAGTCGAACAAAGCAGCGTTCATTAAATTTCACAAACTCTTTCGCTAGTCTAATCTCGTTGCAGTTGGGATGGGTGAGGTACTTTTTTATAAACAATTCTGCCGGTACACCCACAATGTGTTCTTCAATGACTGTCTCACGATTTACGACATAACTGAGTTTGTTTGGAGATGTCAGATGCTCCAGCTCTAACCCATAAATACGAGATGCATCGGCATTCTTAATGTAGAAGTAGTCGAAATTGTCATTGACTTGATTAACTACCCGAATTCTAAAAGGCTGCGTGTTACCATACATGCACAGATCAATACGATCTATCGTTAGGTGGTCCATGACCGATAAATCTCCGTCGGTATTGATGATGGCGTACACTTTTTTTAGGGAAGAATAGATCTGATCCATGTCGCCTTGCGCAAAGAAGATCGTTTCCCAAAGCGTGTCATTCCCCGATTTGTCGTAGAGGGGAATGGAGTTATTGTATCTCAGTAGATCAGCATAGAAAATGGGTAAGTTCATCTCGCGATCATACTTTTTGAGATAGGATTGCAGATGCTTGCTTATTGGAAATGGTTCTTTCTTTTTGCTAATTATTGCCACTGTGGATACAATTTAATCAATGTACCGAACACCGAATTTTCCAGTCTTAGGTTCTTCTGGTGCTGGTATTGCTTCACTCCTCAACATTTCGAGAAGATCGATCTCAATGTTTCTGGTAATGGTTGAGATAGGAGTGTCAGAGGCTCTTCCTTCAAAAGGATCTTCGGTTGTGGCTCCGGCTTTTTCAAGTATAGTGAAGACAAACGAAATAGCGATCGACATTGGAATTGCGCCCCAACCCATTTCAGAGACTAAAGCAAGTGGTAAACAAATAATAAAGAGCCACAAAAACACGGTGGTAAAGTAGTTGTAGTAGTAAGGAAAGATTGTGCCCTTAATCCGCTCCGTCATACCCTGGAGGCGAATGAGTTCCTTCATCACATTTGCCAGCTCCATGTGTCGGAAGTCTTCTATAATTTTTTTGTCATAACCTTCTTGCAGTTTGATGCTTTGTTTGTGAAGGAGCTGAGTTGGCTTGTTGTGGTACGTGCGAATTTCCTCGATCTCCTTTTCTGAAAGGTACTTTTCAAGGTGCTCCCAGTAGTTAAGCTTCCTCAGGTGCATTTTCAAGGCATAAAGCCAGGCCAAGTGTCGATGTATTAGATCCTCCCTCCACTTCATGATTTCCTTCTTGTTCGTTTCTCCGCCACTGAAATTTGTGGATGAAAAAGAAATAATAAAGGTTCCAAATGTCCGACTGGCATTGACGATTCCACCCCAGATCTTTCGAGCCTCCCACCATCTGTCGTAGGCACTGTTATTTCTGAAACCCAAGAAAATCGCTAGGGCACCACCAAGAATACTTACAGGGACCACCGGAAGTTCCAATGGAGCGAACGTAAAAATTTCGCCAAACTTGTGCTGCAATGTAGCGACGATGGAAATCAAGACGAATAGGGAAATGTTACCTTTATTATAAAATGCAATTCCCAGTACTTGTTTGAATGGATTGTCTGAAAACTTAACTAACATATGTCAGGTTTTGAATGAATACTTTTTCTGCTGTGCTGCTCCAGGCACCAAAGCTTGGCTGCACACTCTTGTATGTGGGAATATAGGCTAACAATTTATCTAGCTCAAAAATTTCGCTAGAAATACCTGCTCCTGCTTTTGTAGCATCAATTGCGTTGCAACTTTGTTCGTAATGACCTTTAACTGGCACCATCAATGTTGGTTTTGCCATATACATCGCTTCACACACTGATTCGAATCCAGCAGTTGTCAAATAGCCTTTTGAAGAAGCCATAAGTTCCAGAAACTTATCGTCATCCAATTGATGAAACGTCAGGTTCTTGTCCTTCGATACGATAGCTGGCTGTCCCTCTTTGTCCCAAAAACAGTGAATGGGAATATCTGGATTCTTTCTGTGAAACTCTGCCACCTGATCGGCATAGCCATGATTGACCAAATAAACCAGATAGTGATTTCCACTGGATATTTTTTGCTCTTTTACTTTTTCACGTAGAAGTGGCGGGACCACTGTTAATCTAGCATGATCGGGGAAGTCCCGAAACGACAAAGCAAGCAGTTTTGTGGCTCCAAACCCTGCCAATTTATTACCCAATCTCATAGAGGCCTTATCAAAAAACCGTCCTTTTGGAAATTCAAACGCTGGATGCTCAACAAAGAACTGATGAGCTATAGCAATGTGCTTTGCCTTTGGTCTTTTTGTCAAATAATAAAGGCCACCCAGAAAATCATAAAAATTTACAATCACATCGGGCTGCTCATCATTTACTAGTGCATTCAGCCGATTGACACTTTTCAAAAATATTGGAAATTTGAGCAGATTAAGAAAAACGGATGGCAGTAATTTCACTGATTTACTCCTCCTGTCAGTCACAAAATTTGGACTATTTAGCTGCTCGATTGGCGACTGAATATTGTCAAGGAAAAACTGAGGAAGCTTTCTACGTTTACTTTTTCCAACCACAACATGAGTGATCGTATGCCCATTCTTCTTGAGCATCGAGTAAAGAGATATTGCTTGAGTCAAATGCCCGCGACCTTCGCCTTGGACAATGAAAAAGAACTTCATTCTTACGTTTTCAGTGATCAGTACGAAGTTAAGAGAGATTCCTTAGTCTGGTTTGCTAACCTGGAAACTTTAGTATGAACTCGGTGCCTTCCCCCATTTCCGACTGCGCACTGATACTGCCACCATGATTTCGCATAATCTGCTTGGAGAGACTAAGTCCAATTCCAGAACCGTTCTTTTTTGTGGTAAAGAAGGGGATAAATATTTTCTTCAAAGCATCCTCTTCAATGCCGACACCATTGTCAACAATGCTGATGGAAGTACCGCCTGATTCGCCGTTCATCGCAGTAATAGTTAGCGCCTTACTGTCTTTCTCGCCAGCGGCAAGTGCTTGCACTGCATTCTTGACAACATTTATAATTACCTGTTCTATCTGCTCCTTATCCAACATCACGCTCAAATCTGGTTTGATGGAAATGTTTGTTTCGATGGAATACTTCTCAAAATCTGGTTTTAGAAGCATTGTCACGTGATCAATAATGTCCGTGATTTTCACCTCTTCGAGTGCAGGTAGCTTTATCCGTGTCATGTTCCTAAAGTCTGAGACGAATTTGATCAGGCTCTCGCTTCTGTTATGAATGGTTTTTACGGACAAGTAAAAATCCTCAATTTGATCGGTTCTTAGTTCAGCGACATCTGCACCTGACTGCTGGAATTCATCTAGCTCTGTTTCAACGGTAGCAGCGAGCGACGAAATTGGCGTAACGCTGTTCATGATTTCATGAGTCAGCACTCGAATCAAGTTTTGCCATGCCTCCATTTCTTTTTCCTCCAGTTCGGATTGAATGTTTTGAATAGACACTAATTTGAATGCTTTTCCCAGAAGAGAAAGTTCTATGGCATAGATGGCTAGCTGAATTTCGTCTCCGTTTTTGGATATTTTGACTAAGTCCCTGCCTCCAGTTTTTAGGTCTGAAAATGACTCTAGTAGTGTGGGGAAGGTCTTTCCAATCTGATTAATGTTCTTGATCAACTTCACATCCAACAACTTTTTAGCAGCGTTATTGATGATCTGCACCTCACCCAATTGATCAAACGTGATGATCCCAATTCCAATGTGTTGAACAATCGTTCTCAGGTATTGATGCTGAGCTTCTTTATCAGCACGGATTTCTCGGAATTTTTTCAGAATCTCATTGAACTCGTGATACAAAGAGGCTTGACTGGAAGAATTCTTTTTTTCAGGATATGTGTTTGTGAAATCATCGTAGTGGATGCTTTCCAGGAAATGAGTAATCTCCCGATTCGATTTTTCAACGTAGTTATACAAATAGTAGCCTTGTACCAACACTGCCAGAAATACCAGAAATTTTGTGAAAAAGTACGTGTCTGAATTGTACAATGTGGTAAACAGAAACATTGTTACCATCAAGACAATAACCCTGGCAATAAGTTGAAATTTGAAAGACTTATAAATCATGCTTCTCCAATCTTCTGTAAAGCGAAGCTCTTGTAAGTCCTAGCTCTTTGGCAGCTTTTGAGATATTCCCCTCGTGTTTGTTGATCATTTTCTGAATTGCAGTTCGTTCCATGTCATCCAAATTGTAGGTGTCTGGTTCTAGCGAAACAGAACTTTCTGGTTTTTGGGATAGGAAGAAAAAGTCATCGGGCATCAACTGGCTATTGTCGCTCATAATGATCGCTCTTTCAATGGCATGTTGAAGCTCTCGGATGTTTCCTGGCCAAGGATACTTCTGCAATTTTGCTACCGTTGATTCCGCAACCTCATTTATGTTTTTTCTATACTTGATAGCATACGATTTCGTAAAATGATTGGCAAGTTTTTCCATGTCCTCCATGCGTTCGCGAAGGGGAGGAAGGTTGATTTCTACGGTATTGATTCTGTAAAGAAGATCCTGACGAAAAGTGTTGTCATTCACCATTTCATACACAGGCATATTGGTAGCGCAGATTAATCGAATATCTACGTCAACTTCCTGATTACTACCTATTCGAGTTACCCTACGGTTTTGTAAAGCAGTCAACAACTTCGATTGAAGCGGTTGACTTAGGTTGCCAATTTCGTCTAAGAATAATGTGCCACCAGTTGCAACTTCAAATCTTCCGGCTCTATCTTCTTTGGCATCTGTGAATGATCCTTTCTTGTGACCAAACAGCTCACTTTCAAAAAGAGACTCAGTAATAGCTCCCATATCCACACCAATGAATGGCATGTCTTTCCTTAACGATTTTTGATGAATAGCTCTTGCTATCAGTTCTTTCCCAGTTCCATTTTCACCTAATATCAGGATATTGGCTTCTGTGGCTGCTACCTTGTCAATGAGCTTGAAAACCTTCTTGATTGGATCACTATTGCCAATGATGTCCTTAAAAGCTTGATTGCTGTCTTCCTGCAAAGTTTTACTCGTCTGCTTTAGCCTGGTGACTTGCTTCCTGCTTTTCTTTAGCTGCGAAGCACTTGATAGCGTTGCCAGGAGCTTTTCATTTTGCCACGGCTTCAAGACGAAATCCGTTGCCCCAGCTTTCAAGGCCTTGACTGCCATTTCTACATCTCCGAAGGCGGTGATCAAAATGACTACCGAATCGGGATCTTTGTCAAGTATTTGCTCCAACCAATAGAATCCTTCCTTTCCACTTGTTGTGTCCTGACTAAAATTCATGTCAAGAAGGATTACGTCGAAGCTATCATTGTTCAAAAGGAAAGGAATCTTTCTCGGATCCTTCTCAATCACCACTTCCTTGATATGCTTCTTGAGCAGCATTTTGGCTGCCAACAGCACATCTTCATCATCGTCTATTATTAGTATTTTGTCAATCGTTTCTTCCACTTGAGTATTGTTTGGTATGAATGTAAAGTGCCACAACTATGCCAACAGAATAAAAGAGCGTTTCTGAGGCTCGGAGGTTGCTTAAAGATAACAAGTTGTTCGTTAACGAACACTTATATTTCTCTTCAATGATCATTTACGGACATCTAAAATGAAAGCACCGTCCTCGATTAGCGAGTGGATGGTGATGTTAGCAGCGTGTGCTTGTTCCTTCATTTTGCTGCTATAGAATCGAGTGTTCTTGTTTCCGATCAGTAAATGTTGGAATTTGAAGTGATTCAGCAACCAGTTCAAATTTTTCACAGACCCATTTTCAATAATGAGAACATCTGCCTCGATTGTTTTAGCAAAGTGAAAGTCGAAGGTGACAGAGTCGATCAATAGAATTCTCTGTCCAGCAAGAATTCCCGACGTGAAGGGAAAATGAACCATAAACTTGTCGGAGTTATTAATTACCTGAGTGGTCTCTGAAAAGGAGCTGAGACCAGAGGCAAGACGATTAGGGTTGACCTGATATCCAAGCAATTCAGAGGTGTTTTCAATTTGATCAATGTAGAGGGTTGCCTTGTGCCCTTCAATGTGGTCTATGACTGTTCTGCCGTTTACTTCATAAAAGATCAAACTTGCTTTGCTGGATTGATCGTGAGTAGAATTTAATCTTAGTGTTAAAAAGGTTAGAAATAGCAGTGCACTAACTGTCAATGATTTAAAGGATTGAAAATGGAGCCCCCAGGTGAGAAAAATCACAATCGAAAACGTTAAAACTAATCCTGGCAAATCAAGGTAGATCCAGTCAATCAAACTATTAGGCAGAGATTCAACTAGAGATACAGACTCATTTACACACCAAATAATTTTAGAGAGTATTGTGCCAATCAAAGATCCTAATTCACCGATGATTGGATCAATTAGAAGCATGCTGACTCCACCAACCAACATGATCGTAGCGGCTGGGATTACTACAAGATTTGAAATCAGAAAGTAGGTAGGAAATTGGTGGAAGTAGTAGGCTGTTAACGGAAAGGTGGCAATTTGGGCAGCAATAGATACTGAGGTAATTGCCCATGCTTTGTCGATGATCAAAACATCACTTTCAAAGAGTTTGTAGATTTTTGGCTGCAGATATACGATACCGAAGACAGCTGAAAAGGAGAGTTGAAAACCAACGGAGTAAATGAGGTATGGGTCAGTAAGAAGTAAAAGAAAGGCTGCCAGACCAAGCGAATTGTACACGTTGCCTTTTGTTGCATTGATCTCGCCTAAGGCAACGATCGAGAACATGGTGGCGGCTCTCAATACGGATGGAGACAAACCGGTAATTAGCGCATAGCACCAAATAGTGATTATAGAGGCACAGCTGAAAACGATTCTCCCTGTTTTGGTGGTTTTCAGTTTTCCGAAAAGAAATTGAAGAAACAGATATACAATTCCCACATGTAAACCTGATACTGCAAGCACATGCATGGCTCCAGCCGCAGAGTATGATTTTTTCACCTCGTTGTCAAGATGGTCCTTGATGCCCAGAAGCAAAGCCTTGGCAATACCATTTTCTCGCGGACTGTCGATGTTCTTGTCAATGATTGCTGCCGCTTTACTTCGTATCTCAAAAGCACTTTGAAGTATTCTATTCCCAGGTCTGTGTCCGACCTGCTTGATATTTGACAATCGAACAAAAGAGTGAGAATAAATATTTTGTAGACGGAGATACTGTTTAAAATCAAACTCATGTGGATTGCCTGGGTCGGAAAGAGGGAAGAGCTTACCTGCGATCATCAACCTGTCGCCATAGTGGAAGGGCGCGAAATCCATCGTGTCTTTTCGAATATAGAGATGAATGATTCCGCAGGTCTCGAAAGTAGAATCATCTTTCACTGCACGCTCCAATTGAAAATCATATCTAAAATGATTTGTTCTTTCGCTGGCAGGAGTAGCGATTAATCCATAAAAACCCTGTAGGTCAACGTCGATTTTTGAATAGTGATTGCTGGGTAGTTCAGCATATTTTTTTTTGACTAGGTCTCCTCCGAGAAAGAAGAAAATAGCGAGCGCGATCGCTCCATTCACGAGACGGAGTTGATAGTGCCCTAGCATATGTGATAGTACAAGAGAGATTGCAAAGAGCACAAAAAGTGTACTTAGTATTTCGATGGAATGCTCCCACAAAACAGGAACTGTATCAAAACAGAAAATGCCTGAGATCAGAATGATGGATAATCGAACAAAAGGGTAGGAGTTCCAGAAATACATGCACTTCCTTTAGCAGAGGCATGGAATTGGCGGTGTTTGGTAAGCTACGGAATTATGGAGGTCTAAAGTATGCTTCCCCGATCTACAATTGATAGACAACGGATCAATTCCGTCGTAACAGATTCTCCGGGAGGGAATTACTTTTTGTTTCCGTGTTTCTGGTATGCCTTAATAATGGATTTTACCAACTTATGCCGGACCACGTCACGTTCGTCCAGCTCTACAAATCCGATTCCTTTTGTATCCCTAAGAATTTCCACAGATTCGATAAGTCCCGAAGCTTGATTCTTTGGCAAATCAATTTGCGATCTGTCTCCTGTAATTATAACCTTCGAATCAGGACCCATCCTGGTCAGGAACATTTTGATCTGCATGGGTGTCGTATTCTGAGCTTCATCAAGCAGCACGTAGGCATGGTTGAGTGTGCGTCCTCGCATGTAGGCCAAAGGTGCTATTTCGATGATTCCATTTTCATTGTAATACCTCAATTTTTCTGCGGGAATCATGTCATGAAGTGCATCGTAAATAGGCCGCAAGTAGGGGTCAATTTTATCCTTAAGATCACCTGGAAGGAACCCAAGATTTTCACCTGCCTCAACTGCTGGCCTGGTGATTATGATTTTTTTAACTTCTTTGTTTTTCAATGCTCTGACTGCGAGTGCTACGGAAACGTAGGTCTTCCCGGTACCTGCAGGGCCGATGGCAAATACCAAGTCATTCTTTTCAACAGCCTTTACCAACTTTTTCTGATTGGCTGTTTTTGGCGCAATCTGAAAGCCTCTTGTTCCATGTACCAATACTTGCGCCAATCCCAGGTTCTCCTTGGTCTTTGTGTCGTTGACTACAAAATCCTTTACGTTTTCATCTGTCACTTTACCGTACTCGTGATAGTGATTCAGGAGCGAGGACAAGATCTCATTGATCTTTAGAATCTGCGGGGCAGTTCCCTTGATTCGTATCTCATTTCCCCGACTTACAATTTTACTGTCAGGAAATGCTTCCGATAGTGCTTTGATATTTTGATTTTCAATGCCTAGAAAGTCAACGAGAGACACATTTTCAAGAGTAATTATTTTTTCTAGCAATAGATGTTCGTGTTTTAATCCTACGCAGTTAAAATATATAGTTTTGCGGAACAAATTTAAGATTTTTATTCCCTCAAATGGCCGTCATCACATTTATGTCTGATTTTGGCACGGACGATCACTACGTGGCGACCGTAAAGGGAAAGATTCTTTCCAAAAATCCTAGTCAGCAGATTGTAGACATTTCTCATGCGATAAAACCTTATGATATCTCTCATGCGGCTACCGTGCTGAAATCTGTCTATCATGAATTTCCGTCAGGAACGGTTCATTTAGTGTCGGTGGACTCGGTAAAAGAAAGGTCGCCTGGCGTTGCGATTCGACTTGAAGATCACTTTTTCGTTGGGTTTAACTGTGGGTTGTTTAGCATGCTTTCAGAAAAGGAACCAACGGAGATCGTGGAGATAGATATTGCGGAAAGTACTTTCCCAGCGAAGGATATTCTGTCGGAAGCAGCCATTGAATTATCGACTGGAGGTACGTTGAAAAAACTAGGAAATTCTCTTGATGGGTTAGTGAAACTTTTTGCTAGACAATTGAAGGTGACCAAGCGAGAAATTTCAGGAAATGTCGTGAACGTTGACCATTATGGGAACTTGATTACCAATATTACAAAGACTGAATTTGACAAAATATTAGAAATAAATGGTAGTACTGTTAGCTACCAGATTCGCTTTGGGAGAGAATCATTTGATCAGACAAATCATTTTTTCTCAGATGTTGAGTCTGGCGATTGCTACGTCCTTTTTAATTCCATTGGATACCTCCAGATTGGCTTAAATAAGGGGAATGCTTCTCAGCTATTGGGTTTAGCGATTGATGCTCCTGTTCACATTGAATTTACAAATTGACTTGAAAAAATGCTAAAGAGAATTGTACGAATGGAATTTGATCCTGAGCGGGTAGAAGACTTTCTCTTGCTGTTCGAAGGGGTTAAGGAGAAGATTGCTGCAAGAGAGGGATGTACCCATTTGGAACTTTGCAAAGATGCGAGTGATAACAACGTTTACTACACGTTTAGTGAATGGGAGAGAGAGGACGATCTCGAGAGCTACAGAAATTCAGCACTATTTAAGGAAACCTGGACTAAGACCAAAGTTCTATTTGGAGGGAAGCCCCAGGCATTTTCGTTGGTGTAAAAATCTTTCCTGACTGTGTAAGTCTGACAGGAGCTAATTTTAGTACGGTGAATGACTTCTTAAAAGTCTTATGTCTAGCTGCGATAGTTGCAATCAGCCAATTCGTACCTGTGATCGATTACAATGAGATGGATGCCATTCCCTATGGATATGCCCTCTTCAATCCTGATTGGCTCGGCAATGATTGGTATCTTTCACAAGGCATTTTTTACAGGCTACCATTTAGCTATGTATCAGGCTTTTTTGTCCATCTCTTTGGATTTATTCCAACTATCTTCTTTGGAAGAATTCTCTCGTATATTTTCTTTTCGTTTGCCTACCTCAGCCTGCTGCGAGCTACAAAAACAGATTTCGTTTTAGGATCTGTTAGTTTGGCAACTTTTCTGCTGTTTTTCCCACAGGGTATGTCCGCTGGAGAGTGGATGATCGGCGGACTGGAGACGAAAGTTTTTTCGTATTCATTTGCCTTGCTAGCCTTGGCTGCGGCGATACAAAAGAAACTGGGACCTACTTTGCTTTTTTCGGGGATATCGTTTTCTCTCCATCTGCTTGTTGGAGGTTACCAACTCATTTGTCTTACGTCGATTTTGGTATTTCAAGTGGTGAACAGGGAGTTATCACTCAAAATGGTAATGCAGAAGAGCTACTGGTTTTTCCTCGGTGGGCTTTGGGGACTAGTAGGGACTGCCATATATTTTTTTAATCAATTCTCGCAGGCTTCGAGTAGCTACGGGTGGGATATTTATGTGCAGGTTAGGGTTCCATTTCATGTGTTACCTAAATTGTACTTTGATGGTCTGATACTCCCAGTCCTTTTTACAACCTTAAATGTTGTGCTTTTGGCACTGACTAAGCGGGATGATATTAAGAGTCTTCTATTTTATGTGCTCACTGCTACTGCTATTTCCTTTCTTGGTATCTCAATTTATTTACTAGGGGATCCATCACTTCTTCGGTACTACTTCTTCAGATTTAATGATACTATCCAGCCCTTTCTCACGATTTTGATAATAGGAGCTTTACTCACAGAGCAATTCCCTCGTTTCTTATCGAAAATCCCTAGGCCTCAAAGGTTGAAGAGGATTTTACTAGCTACCCTTTCGATTGTGCTTTTCTCATTCTTCTTCGTAAGAAATCAGCAAAACATTAAAGCCTTTTTCGATGCAGACTCTTTTTCTCCAAAAGCAATTGAATCGAGAAGTTCACTCGACATTGAAATGACGAACTGGGTAAAAAATAATACATCAGAATCCTCAGTTTTTATTGCACCTGTTGGAATGGAAACATTCTACATGGAGGCGGGAAGAGCTCTTTTCGTGTCATGGAAACACTCACCGCAAAATGCAACTAATATGGAGGAATGGTACCACCGTATTTTGCTGCTAAACAAAGGGGAGAGTTTACTTAAAGAGAATATTGATCCTAAAATTGAGGTTGAAAAGAACTATGATCGATTAAATGAAAATGAAATTCTTGAAATTAAGATGCTGTATCCGGAGGTCACGCATATCATTTTCCCCGCCGCGAATAAACTAGCATTTGAGGTGGCTCATCGTACCGAACGATTCATTCTGTATCGATTGTAGGCCTAAAAAAATTAATCCCCTGCTCGACCAAAAGCAGGGGAAACCAAAACCTAAATGACTATTTGAAAAGTCACTTAAAAAATAGGAGTCAGAATTACTGACACCCCATCGACCAAATTGATCCTTCTTACATTGAGTTGACTAGTCCTTTTTAACTGAACTAAGCCCATTGCTATCAGAAGATACAATGGGATTACCACGGTATCTTATCGTGCTTGCGCCTGAGGCGTTTGCTTCAAGATCTTCGTTTGCGGTGACCTTAGCCGTTGAAGCACCGATGGCTCTCACATCTACGTCATCCACTCTAAAGTTAAAAGCACTCAGTTTTGAAGCACCTATAATGTCTGCTTCTAGATTTTCAGAGTCTCCAATCAATGTCAGCTCGGAAGCCCCAGTCAAATCCACGTAAGTGTATTCAGATGAAATGTCGGCGAATACCTGTGATGCTCCCGCAATACGAAAACTTATTTCATCATTGTTAAACCCTGTCACATCTCCTTCACAAGCTCCCTTCACAACTAAATGATCTAACTCAGGCATAACAACGAATACCTTGATTTTCCTCTTCCAGTCTTTGTCCTTCCACCATTTCCAATTTGTGCGGTACTCGATCTCAAGTTCGTCTCCTCTTTGTTTGACGGAAACTTTTCGTAGTGCATCAGCATCTCCCTCAATGTCTACTGAGTAACTCTCACCTTTCCTGATTTCAAAGTCAAACATAGAGGTGATGCTTACTTCATCGAAATTCGAGAAGCGATATGACTCCGTCTCATAGCCGCTACCTCTGCTCTTGAATCGATAGGAAACGTTGCCTCTTCGACTCTCTTTACAGGTGAGGCAATTGATACCATCTTTGTCAAAAACCCAATCGTTGTCCTCCATTTGATAGGACCGGTACCCATTGAGGTGTAGGGTGTTTACCAAGATTTCTTCCAATTCTTCATCCATTCGGAACACTTTCCCATATGGGATATAGAAGGTGGCATCTACGTTTTGAAACCTGAATTTGGTGCCCTCGGGGAAAGTAAGATCAGAATCGAAAACAATGTCATCTCCTCGCTTGGTCACGTTATAGCGGATTGCCTTCGCATTTTCCTTAGCATCCGTACGGGTTGACCCTCTGGATTCTACTCGGAGATCAAGAACATAGGTGCTATCGTCATGTCCTCTCAACCTCAAGTCGATTGCCTCGTACCGGTAATCGTAGTCTAGATCATACAAGAGATCATTTAATCTGAGTGTCGGTTTTGCATCGGTTACTTCAAAAGTTTGTTCCGAATTGTAATCGTTTTCCGCTGTAAAATCTCTTACCAAAGCTGGTACCGAGAATGCTAGTCCGATCATTCCAAATATCCAAAGTGCAAATAATGTCCATCCTACGAAGGCCCTTGTTACTGCTTTTCTCATAATGATCGTCAAGCCAAGAAGAGCTATCGCCAATGAAGGAACCATGCCCACGATATATGCTGATACGATCGAAATTGTGGAGAAAGAGTTTGCAACGTACTGAACTGGGAATTCACCGAAATGAACCAATCCTTCCATAGCTCCACCTATCCCGAACAACACGGCAAGGGTGATTGAGAATGATATCATACAAACAAATCCGAGGAAGACAAAGAAGATTCCTACAAAAACCCGTAGTGCTTCCACAGCAAACTTTAGTAGTGGTCCAAGTATTTCTCCTAATGCCTTGAAGATGATAGCAATCAACCTAAAAGGGAAGAGCAGTATTTTAACAAAGACATTTTCTTCTCCATCTTCAACGTTTAGGCCTTTCTTGACATTCTCTTCAATGTTGGAGATTGTCACTGGCTCACCTTGCATCTGCATTTTTTCCGTGATGGACCTTGCCTCGGGCGTGATTATCCACAAGACGATGTAGGCAATCAGGCCAGCACCACCAAGAAATATGGATATCACGAATAGAACCCGAACGAGTACTTTGTCCACTCCAAAGTACGAAGCGATACCACTACTCACACCCCCTAAAACTCTATCATCGGAGTCTCTGTATAGTTTTTTGACAGTTTTGTCTTCTTCAAGCTTGTCATTTGCAGGTACAGCAATCCATAAGACGATGTAGGTTAGAAGTACAAACCCGCCAAGGAACCAAAGAATAAGGGTAGCGATAATAATCAGACGAACCCAGATCGGATCTATTCCAAAATAATGGGCCATCCCTGAAGCTACACCGCCAAGGACTTTTCTTTTTGAGTCTCTAAAAAATCTGCGTTCTCCAGTCTGCGTTTTTTCTTTTTCGGTATTCTCTGTTTCAGGCTCGCCCTCACTTTTCGTCTCCGTCTCAGGTTCATCTGCAACGGGCTCTGTCTCTATTTCTGCGTCGAAGTCTTTTGTTGTTCCCATGATATTGATCAGGTCATCAACATCCTCCGGGTTAATCACTTGCTTCCCTTCATCGAGCCGGCCAAGAAAAATCTCAGCGATTCTTCCCTCGATATCCTCTATGATTTCCTTGCTATCCTCAAAAGAAGAAAAGTACTTATTTACAGAATCCAGGTAGCTTTTTAGTTTTTCATAACCATCTTCCTCGATGTGGAAAATGATGCCACCGATGTTTATGCTGATATTCTTCTTCATGATTTCTTGCTTGCTTTTTTTCTTGTTGCAATGATTTTTTTGGTGGATGAAACTAATTCATCCCACGTTTGATCAAGACCTCCTAGGAAATCGGACCCTTCTTTTGTAAGTGTGTAATACTTTCTGGGTGGTCCAGAGCTGGATTCAACCCATTTGTAGTCTACTAGCCCAGCTTTTCGTAGGCGAGTCAGAAGTGGGTACAAGGTTCCTTCAACAACCATAATCTTAGCTGAAGTTAGTTCTTCTAGCATATCTGATGCGTAAACCTCGCCCCTCGCTATTATGTGCATAATGCAAAATTCAAGGATTCCCTTTCTCATTTGCACTTGTGTGTTTTCTATATTCATCTCAAAAAACCTTTACCTTTATTTGCTCTTACCATTTCTTACCTCAGTCGCATTTGGGTTGTGTATACGTAAAGGTACTTGGCATGGCCAAGTACTTAGCGAAAAAATGTACGTTCGATTGAATATTCTTTGTATAATTATATTTTTAATTAAATAAGTTATATTAATACCCTATCTTCTGCTTTGTCGTAGAATTGATATACTTCATAGAATGGGGTGCTAAATCGTTACTATGTGTGGCTAACTTGCCGTTGCATTTTTGGTTGAAATGAGGTTAATAATTTTTGTATTTTTTCTTTCCGTAATCGGGATTACCTATGCTCAAGATGCAGGAGGAAGTGGTGATTCAACTCCGAAGTACAGCAATGAATTCCTAAATATTGGAGTTAGTGCGAGATCGTTCGGCATGGGATTCACCGCAGTATCTTTTGTAGATGACGTGACTGCTGGATTCTGGAATCCAGCAGGACTGAACAACTTGAAAACTGATCACCAACTTTCGTTGATGCACTCCTCTTACTTCGGTGGGCTGGCAAACTATGATTATGCAGCTGTGGCTACATCAATAGATGAAAACAGCAAAATCGGATTGTCCATTGTCCGGTTCTCCGTTGACAAGATTCCCGATACACGCTTCCTTATAGATGCAAATGGCGCCATTCGCTACGAGAATATTGAGTTTTTTGCGTCGGCGGACTACGGGTTTTTCTTGTCCTATGCCCGTAAATTAAATGTCTGGGGAGGAATGGATACAGGGGGAAACCTTAAAATCGTTCATAGGACAGTTGGACCATTTTCCAAGGCATGGGGTTTTGGTTTCGACTTTGGACTCCAAAAGAAATTTGGACAATGGCGGTTTGGATTAGTGGCAAGGGATGCACTAGGAACATTCAATGCATGGAGCCATAACACAGATGAAGTCGAGGAAGTGTACGCCTTAACTGGAAATGATATTCCAATAAACTCCCTTGAAATCACATTACCCAGACTTGTCGCTGGACTTTCCAGATCGTTTTCACTATCCGACAATTTCGGACTGTTATCGTCAGTTGATTTAGACATGACTTTTGATGGTAAGCGTAACACGCTGATCCGAACGGAATTGCTGTCTGTAGATCCAAAGGCTGGAATAGAGTTAGATTTCAAGAACATTGCATTTTTCAGAGCTGGCATAAACCAATTCCAGCAAATAAAAGATTTTGATGGCACCACCTCGTGGACCTCACAGCCAAATTTTGGACTAGGTGTAAAAATTAAGCAGCTTAAGATCGATTATGCACTTACAGATATAGGTGACCTTGCACCAGGCTTGTTTTCTCATGTTTTCTCAGTAACCGTTGATTTCAATGATGAGAAAAAATAGCTATATCACTATCGTCGCTGTCCTTTTGTCTTTTTCTGTAAAAGCACAATATGGGATCGAGTGGATCGATTTTAACCAGTCGTACTACAAACTACAAATTGCTAGCACTGACTTTTATCGAGTAACGCAGGCTGAATTGACTGCCGCTGGATTTCCCGCTGCTAGTGTGCCTGCCAGTAGGGTACAGCTATTTAGGAAAGGGTCCGAGGTTGCAATCAATGTAAATGCTAATCAGGATGGGACGCTGAATTATCTGGAATTCTTTGGTGAGGCCATTAGCGGAGTTGAAGACTCACCTCTGTATGAGTTGGGTGACCAGCCGCATTCTTTGTACAATCTTTTCTCTGATACTGCTGCGTATTTTTTGACGTACAAACTGGGTGCAGAATCTGGGAAAAGAATAGCATTCTCCTCAGATCAGGATGCATCAGGGCTTACAGCAGAGCCATTTCACTACGAAGAAACGTCGATATTGTATACAAGTGATTACGCAACAGGCATTCGTTTTGGGACCAAGTCTGCGTTTTCATTAAGCAAGTATGACCTTGGCGAAGGTTGGACAGGTGCTCTTCAGGGCAAGGGCGTATTTACCGATCATGATTTCGTCCTTACGAACAGAGTAGCTGGTGAGGTACCTATTTGTGATTTTGTGTTATCAGGGAGAAACAGCTTGGCTCATAATGCTGCAGTTAGCGCAGGACCTAGTACTTCAAGTCTGACTTCGATCGGATCGACCCAATTCACCGGGTGGGGATCGACGGGAGATTCTTTCTCGATTTCCGAAACAAGCATTGGAGGTGCTGGTGAGTTGACTCTAAGGGTACTAACCGAGGGATTTGATGGAGCCACTGATTTCCTCTCAGTTGCATACATGCGAGTTCGCTATGCTCAGGATTTGGTGGCACCACCTACTGAAAATAGCATTTTTACGCTTGGTGATCCAAGTGACACAAAAGCATACCTCCAAATTAGCGCAACCACACCTTCCGCTGTGTCTATCTATGATATTGAAGATCCCACAACACTCTTACGAATAGCTACAGCAAATTTTTCCGATCGGGTAGATGCAGTCATTCCGAACCCAATATCAGGCCATAAAGTACTGGCAGTTACGAACCCGAGTAGTGTCCCCCTTATCAAGCAGGTTTCTCTTGTCCAGCCTAGTCTTACGGGTAAGGACTATCTAATCATAACTCATCCGTCGCTAAGGGCATCTGGCGACCCCGTTATGGATGTTAAAAATTATCGAGAATCCTCGGTCGGAGGAAACCACAGCGTTTTGATTACTGAGATTCAGGAGTTGTTCG
>JBDWQX010000298.1:0-30762 GCA_039986395.1 Cyclobacteriaceae bacterium | reverse complement strand
GGAATCTTGCCCCACAGTGTGACCTTTGCATCCCGACTTTTTTCGAGTATCTTTTTCCCTGACGCAGTGATCGTAAATAATCTTTTCCTTCGGCCCCCTCTTAGTTCAGAGGCTCCACCCAGGTTCGACTCTATAAACCCCTTTTTCTCCAATCTGTTAACAGTTCCATGCACTGCACCGATCGTAACCGTGCGATCTGCATGTTCTTTTAGTGCGTGACGTAGGGCTAAGCCATACGCCTCATCCTTTAGCAATACGATTAGGAGAAGAACTAACTCTTCAAATTCACCTAGATGTTCTTTGCCCATGGGTATTTGTTATACTTTATATAACTACTGTACGTGGACAGCATTTATTTGTTATATAAAATATAATAAATATGTGTTGACTATTCGTCTTTCAGCGATTCAATTGGATTTCTTCTGGATACAGAAAAGATTTGAGATCCTATGGTTAGCAGTCCTATCAACATCAAAACTGTCGAGCCCATCAGTATCGTACCAAGTCCAAATTGGACTCTATTGGGGAGACTTTCTAACCATAAAATGTTGATGAAGTAGCTAAGAGGAGCAGCGAATAGAATGGATATGAGTAACACTTTTACGAATGACCAACTGAGTAGAAAGGTCAAATTTTTGAGACTCGCTCCCAACACTTTTCTTATCCCAACCTCTTTTTGTCTTCGTTCACTTGTGTACACAGCCATGCCGAGAAGTCCCAAACACGAAATAATGATGGCTAAAACAGAGATGAACCCGATAATGGATGCCAGGTCAGACAACCACAGATTTGATTGCAGTAATTGATCATTGTAGACATTGAATTTGAATGGATGTATTGGATCTATATCTTTCCATTTGCCTTCTAAAACCCCAATCACCACAGGCCAGTCGTTTGACGACACGCGCACATTGAGATAGTTGAATTGATCCGGATTGCTCCAAAAAACAACTGGCCCATTTCCATCATCCACAGGAGTTTTGAATTCGAAATTTGCAATCACTCCAACTATTTCCATTACTTGATTTCCGTGCACTTTGACAGTCTGTCCGACAGCTGCTGCTTCAGATGGAAAGCGAAGTTTTTGGGCCATTGTTTGATCTATGATGAGCTCATTTCCACTAGCTGAAGAGCTAATAAAGTTCCTTCCAGCAATGAGTTTCAAGCCCATATTGTCAATAAAGTTGAGGTCTACACTATGGTAGACCGAGCTAATTCCTTCGTCATCTTCCATAGCCCTTACGTTGACTGTTTTGATGTTGGGAAGTGAAGGAATCATCTCACATGCAGAAACTTCTATGACCTCTGGAAGTGTTTTCAGTTCATTGACCAATAGCTGATAATCATTTCCTTGAATTGGAATATTGACCACATTGTCGGTATTGAAGTTGTACTCAAAATCGCTGTAATGTTGAAATTGCTTGCCGATTAGTATTGCTGTGATAATGAAGAGAAGTGAAAAAACAAATTGTGTAACACTCAGGATTTGTCTCAATCTAATCTTGCCAGAATTTCCCGGATTGAATTTCTTTAATGTATCCAGTGGATTGAACTTCGATAATAATAGGGCTGGATAGAAGCCTGCTGAGAGTCCAATGATCAGGGAGAAACCTACAAAGAAGCCATAAATGGTTAGGTTAGTCTCTAGGTTGAAAGTAAGAAGCTGACTTACCCAAAGACCGTTTAGCGCTGGTTTGAGAAAAAGCAGAAATATATTGGAGACGATTAGCGCCATAAATGAAGTGATAAGTGCTTCTGCTAAAAATTGAGAGATCAGGTTTTTACGACTGGCGCCATTTACTTTCCGAACGCCGATTTCTTTCGCTCTCGTAAGTGCCCGAGCTATGGACAAGTTGGTATAGTTTAAGCATGCAGAGAATAGAATGATCAGCGTTAGCAAGCCTAAGAAGTAATAGGCTTGAATTGGTAGTCGTAGTGTTATTGGAGCACCTATAAACTCACCTGGAGTGATTTCACTCAATCTTTGCACGGGCAGCGAAAGTTCTGCGAGCTGTTCAAAGTCCCTATACTCCTTCTCAACAATATCGTCGATGGCGGCTTGTAAATCTCCTTCCGTACTGTTTTCTTTAAGAAGAACATAGGTGTAGCTGTTTGAATAGTTTCTCCAGTTTTCAGAATGATCTGTGCGGAATTTCTCTTGGACTAGTCGAGGTATTGTCGAGGAGGAAGCAAGAACATCGAACGTAAGATGCGATTTGTACTTGCTTAAGTCAATTACGCCTGAAATAGTAAAAGTGCCCCAATCCTGTGGGATATTGGCAGACTCAATACCCAATGAGAAATCCAGGTGCTCTAAACCCCTATCGGAGAATTGCACCGTTTTGCCAATCGGGTTTTGATCGTTGAATAGCAAGTACGCCTTTTCGGCTGTGATGATCATTGAATTTGGCTCACTCAATGCAGAATACTTATCCCCTTTTTCAAGTTCAAAATCGAAAATCTTGAAGAAGCTATTGTCTGCAAAAAAACCTCTGAGTTCGGCATTTTTATCTTCCCCTACATTTACTGCGTCACCACCTACCGTAGGAATTAACCTGACAAATTCTTCAATGATCGGATAGCCCTTTTCGAGAGTCGAAGCTAGAGGTCTGGGGCATTTTGCATTTGGTGTCAGCGATTTTTCCTGCTTTGAGAGCACTCGAAAGATTCGCTCTTTTTTTGTGTGAAATTGATCGTATTGAGATTGATCATACAAGATTTGCATAATTAGCAATCCCACTGTCATGGCTACCGAAAGCCCAAAAATGTTTATAAAGGAAAAAGTCTTGTATTTGAGGATGTTTCTGATTCCGACCTTAACGTAACTTTTTAGCATACCATAGTTGTTTAATCTGTAAGTGCCATCTGCAGGCTTAATGATGTCGCGTCTAAAAAGTTCCAAGACATCTCTCCTGAATTTTTGATCTGCTTTCTTTTTCCCCATCTCCTTCACTCGCTCTTCATAAAGCTCCATCAAGTCACCTTCGATTGGCTTTTGCAGCCGAGGATGACAAAACCACCGAAAGAATCGAAGGAAGTATTTGGGAGGATGACTACTCATTCCTCAACGCATCTATGGGATTCGAAAGTGCTGCTTTTATCGTCCTGAAACTCATGGTTGTCAGTGAAATCAACAATGTGACAATTGCTGCAATCAAGAAAATTTCCCAGCCGATCGAGATACGATATGCGAATCCATCCAACCAACTTTGCATCGTGAACCAGGATGCAGGGATAGCAATGACAAGGGCTACCAGGAATAGCTTAATGAAATCAAGAGATAACATAGAAACAATCCGATGAGCGGATGATCCGAGCACTTTTCGAATGCCTATTTCTTTGGTTCTTTGCGATGTGCTGTAGATAGTCAAACCAAAAAGTCCAAGGCACGCAACAAAAATTGCCAAACTGGAAAAAACAGTGAATATCATACCGAATCTCTGGTCTGCCTCGTATTGCTTATTGAAGTTGGCATTTGTAAACTTGGTCACAAAAGGGTAATGCGGAGCCACTTCATTCCAAATACTTTCCAGTTCATTAAGCGTTCTACCATAGTCTGAGGAATTGATTCTCAAGGATATTACGGAAGCATTGATGTTTCTTGAGTATCTGAGGGTTAATGGCTCTACTTCTTTGTGAAGTGATACGTAATTGAAATCTTTGATTACTCCCACAACTGTCCCTTCACGGCCCCACTGCTCAAATGATTTTCCAATGACATCCTCGGGGTTTGGATACCCGAAGAATCTAGCTGCTGCTTCGTTGAGTAACATCGAATTGGCAGAGTCAGATTGAAAATCTTTGGAATAGTTCCTTCCAGCTGCCATTGACATTTTGAAAGTGGGAACAAAATCTTCATCTACTTCATAGATAGCTGGATCCTTGTATACTAGTTCGCCGGAGATCGGGTCGGCAATACCTGTTCCTGCATTTGGAAAAAAGTCACCTGGAGTAGCTCTGGAGGCTGAAACATTTACAACATCGCTGTGTTTCAAAAATTCAGCCTTAATGGACTTTAGCTGTTGTTGAACCTTCTGATCATACCCAAAATCGATAACCATTACTTGCTCAGGATCAAAACCCAAGTCATGATTTCCCAAGTAGCTCAATTGCTTGGAGACGACCGTGGCACCAACAAGAAGAATGATGGATAGTGTAAACTGGAAAACGACCAATGACTTTCTTAGCCAAACTCCCCCAGAAGAGGTTTTGAAAGAACCTTTAAGTACTTTGACTGGCTTGAAACCTGACAGCACGAAAGCAGGATAGCTACCTGCAATACTTCCTATGAAAATAAGAGCTCCAATTGCCGAAAGAACATTTTTTGCACTGAAAAGCCACTCAACTGGGAGCGTTTTCCCTGACAAAAATTCGAGATAAGAATGTCCGACTACAATCAAACCACAAGCAAAAACAGCAGCAATGAATGTCAGCACAATTGCTTCCACAAGAAATTGAGAAATGAGTGCTTTTCTATTCGATCCAATAGTTTTTCGAATGGCCACTTCTTTTGCGCGTTCAACGGAGCGAGCTGTGCTTAAATTCATAAAGTTGATACAGGCAATAAGCAAAATGAAAATTGCTACAGAAGTGAAAATATAGATGTTGTTTAGGCTACCTGTTTTCCCTGGTTGACGCCCAGCTTCTGAGTGCAGATATGAGTCTGCAAGCGTCTCATACTTAATCGTGTACCCATAGCTACCATCGAAACTTTCTTTAATAAATTGATCTGTACGAGCTTGTACTTGCTCAATTGTTGCACTGTTCTCAAGCGTGAAATAGGTGTAAAAATCCACATAGCCCCAACTTTCAAAAATCTGTGGACGAATGTTCTTGAACGTTTCCATGGAGATCAGTCCATCAAATTCGAAATGAGAGTTTAACGGTAAGTCCAAAACACCAGTGACCTCATATTGATACTGGCCGTCAAATTGCATTACTTGTCCAATCGGGTTTTCGTCGCCAAAGTATTTTTCCGCCAATTGCTTCGTCAATACAATAGTGTTCGGCTCAGCAAGTGCAGTGTTAGGGTCTCCTCCAAGCAAAGGCCAGGAAAAAACGGAGAATGCAGTTGAATCTGCAAAAATTAGATTTGACTCCTGGAAATTCTTGTTCTTGTATTGAACCAGCCAGGAATTTGGACTTGTGAACTGGAAAACACTTTTTACCTCTGGAAAATAGCGCTTCAGCGCTGGGCCGACGGGCGCATTTCCCCACACCTGATATTCATTGATGGGAAGCGAGTCGCCACTCACAACCTGCTCCTGATTCCCGTAGTAATGGACAATCCGGTAAGTATTGTCGTACTCCTCGTTATAACTGTCGTAAGAAAGTTCATGATTCACATAGATCAGAATCAGGATACAACTGGCCATACCTGCGCTGAGTCCCATCACGTTCAAAAAAGAGAATGTCTTGTTGCGGAGTATGTTTCTCATACTCACCCTGAAATAATTTTTTAGCATACCATAATTCGTTAATCGATAAGTGCCGTCTACAGGCTTAATAATACTTGGTCTGAAAAGTTGAAGTACATCCAATCTAAATTTTTGGTTTGCCTTACTCTTTCCCAGTTCTTTTATTCGCTCCTCGTATAGTTCCATCAAGTCTCCCTCAATTGGTTTTTGCAATCGAGGGTGGCAGAACCACCTGAAGAACCTCAGAAATGTTTTTGGTGGCCTATTCATATTTAAGAGATTCTACTGGATTTCTTCGAGAGGCTCTTATGGTTTGAGATCCAATGGTGATTAGCCCCAAAACAAGTAGGAGCAGTGAGCCGAGAAGCACAGTTCCAACTCCGAATTCGACTCGATTAGGCAGATTATCCAGCCAAAGATTGTTCACCAGATAGCTCAGTGGTGCCGCGATTAGAACTGAAATCAATAGTAGCTTCAGAAATCCGCGTGAAAGGATTAGCACCAATTTCATCTCCTCTGCTCCCAATACTTTCCGAATTCCTACTTCTTTTGTTCTTCGCTCAGTTGTGTAGGTTGCCATACCAAGCAGACCCAGACATGCAATTAAAATGGCAAGGAAGGAGAGGTACCCAATGATTGAAACTATATCAAAAATGGCCAAACTCGTATTAGCTAGTTCATTGTCAAAAAAATCATATTTGAAATCGTGCGTGGGGTCAACCGTTTTCCATGCCTCCTCTAACTGGGAGATTGTAGACAAGGGATTTCCCTCAGATATCTTGACGTTTAGAAAATTAAAAGAGGTGGGCTCATTGCTAAGTGCCATTGGACGAATTTTGTCACCATCGACTAGCAATGTTGCCCTAAAATCTTCTACGACACCTATAATTTGCTTTGAAACTTCGTACTCTTTTGATTCCCAAATTTTGCCAATAGCGTCCTGAACATTTTCGTACCCGAGCTTTGTAGCAGCAGACTCATTTATGACCATCGAATTTTTAAGATTACCCGTTGAAGGCAGGTCTTGTCCATAAAGAATGCGGAGATCAAGATTACTCAGAAACTGATCGTTTGCTCGCAAATGCAAAAGGCTAATGGACTCTTCCTCATTGTTTGCGTCTGTTAGACTGATCACATCAGTGGTTCCGGTTGCCGGTATGTATTGGCAGGCGGAAATTTTTGACACACCGGGAACAGAACTGAAGGCTGTCAATAACTTTTCGTGATCATTGCTCTGAAGAGGGATGTTGATAATGTTACTGGTGTCGAATCCATACTCAAATTCAGTGTAGTGCCTAAACTGATTGTAGATCACCATCGATGTTACAATGAAGATGAGGGATACGGAAAACTGAGAAACGTTTAAAACCTTTTGAATACCCCATTTACCAGAAGAGCCACCTGAATTATTCCGAAGAGCTTTTACTGGCTGGTGTTTGGATAGAAAAAGCGCAGGATAGGTTCCGGCAATTACGCCAACCACGAGAGCAAAGGCAAAGAAAATCAGGTAAACGATCGGCGATGAAGTTAGATCGAAATTCAAGTACTGATTTGTCCACAGCCCCATGAAAGCCTCCTTGGTGAAATACAATAGGATAACCGCCATCACCATGGCGATTAGCACTGTGACAATAGACTCAATCAGAAATTGGAGGATTAAATTTTTCCGACTGGCTCCATTTACCTTTCTCACTCCAATCTCTTTCATTCTGGACAGAGATCTTGCAATGGAAAGATTTGTGTAGTTGAGACACGCCATCAGCATGATTACAAAAGCCAGAAGAGATAAAATGTAGTAGACAATCTCAGGCAGCTGGAAAGTGGTTTCGTTGTTGAGGATCATTCCAGGCGTTATGCTTGTCAAAGCCTGACTTTCATAGGAGTAATTCACCAATTTTTCATTGTCCGCGTATTTTCTATTCGAGAGATCAGTAAGAGCAGCATTAAGAGCAGTTCTATCTGCATCCTCATCAAGAAGAAGGTACGCATATGTAGAATAGATTGCATTCCATCTTTGTGAAATGTCAGTGATCAGGCCGTCCTTGTAAAGGGTTGATAGCGTGGAAGAAGACATGAGTACGTCAAACTTCAGGTGAGACTTGATTTCGTTCAAGTCGACGACTCCGGCAACGGTATAGAGCCCCCAATCTACAGGTGGTGCATCTCCATCAAAACCCATGATACTCAGCTTTCGATCCTCAAATTGCACTTGTTGACCTATGGGATTTTTGTCTTTGAAGAGCAGCTCTGCCTTTCTTTTGGAAATTACCAGGGTGTTTGGAGAAGTCAGGGCACTGTTTTTATCCCCGGCGACTAACGGGAAGTCAAATACTTGGAAGAAAGAATTGTCAGTGAAGTAGCCAGCCAATTCTACTGTTTTTTGCTCATAGGTAGCATCACCGCCTACTCCTCTTCTAAGTGAGACCGCATTTTCTACAACTGGATAGTCGGAGATTATTGACTCAACGACAGGCTGAGCTGTTGTCGCGTATGGTGTGCTATTGACCTCAGATCTTCCGATTACACGATAAATTCGGTCTTTCTTCTCATGAAACTGATCATAACTTTTTTGATCAACAAGCATCAGAATAATTAGCATGCATACGGACATGGCTACTGCAAGGCCAAACACATTGATGAAGGAGAACATTTTGTATTTAAGGATGTTTCGAATCCCTACTTTGAAATAATTTTTGAACATGCCGTAGTTTGTTAATCTATAAGTGCCATCTGCTGGCTTGATAATGCTTGGTCTGAATAGAAGGAGTACGTCTCGAATGAACTTTACATCTGCTTTTCTTGTCCCAATTTGTTTTACTCGTTCTTCATGCAATTCCATCAAATCACCTTCGATGGGTTTTTTCAATCGAGGATGACAAAACCATCTGAAGAAATGGAGAAATAGTTTGGGGGGATTATGGTCTCTTATGCCCTTCATGCCTTTACCCCCAAACCCCCTGAAGGGGGCTTTAGATCATTTTGTGAATTCAAATCAGCTTCTCCCTTTAGGGTTGGGGTAAAAAGTTGATTTGGATTTTCGAATAAGCTTGTGCACGTTGCAATGACTCTATCTCTAACATGATTCAGATCGTTATCGATATCAGAATTGGAGAATCTTATGGTGCTTATCCCAAGCTCTTTCATATCGAAATTTCTTCCCTCGTCGTACGATTGTTGGTCGATTGTATCGTGACTACTTCCGTCAATTTCTATTACTAGTTTGAGTTTATGACAATAAAAATCGGCAACGAAGCTGTGTATTGGATGTTGAGCTTTAAATCGCAGACCCAATACTTTGTTTGATTTGAGGACTTCCCATAAAATCTTTTCGTGCTTCGTCATACTCGCTCTCAGCATTTTTGCCTTCTCATAAATTGATGGAGGAGCACCGTAAAACATGTTTTGTTCCTTGGACATTCTATGCCTTTGCAAATTTTACATCAAGTGCCACTCCTGGAATTGCATCCCAAAGTGAATTTCGAGTCTCTTTGGAATACTGCATTGCCTGCTTCCCCAGAGAGGTTATTTTGAAATACCTTTTTGGTCTGCCCGCCCTTTCTTGCGTTGCATCTTTGTCGTGAGAAGCAAGGTAGTCTTTGTCTTCTAGTCTCTTGAGTGCCGACTGCAATGCGCCAACACTTACACTTCGACCGAGCCTGCTCTCAATTTCTTTTTTGATTGATACGCCATACGCATTCTCGTAAAGAATTGCCACGGTAAGCATCACCACCTCTTCGAACTCTCCTAGTTGAAATTTTTTCATTTTATTAATAATTAATTCCTATTTGTAGTGTTTACGAAGAAAGGAAATTTTGGTTATAAATTCCTATTTGTAGTAATATTTTTTCAAACGAAACGTGCTAAGTGCTCGTCACTTCGAGCGCAGCGAGAAATCCGTCCTACCACTTCCGTTTTTTATCCTTTCTGTCATCTTGAGCGAAGCGAAAGATCTATCAGTTTAAATCGTTTAGGTTATGGTTGGACTAGAGGGTGGAGAGATCCTTTCTTCGTCAGGATGACAACCTTGATAGAGTCGTTACAAGTAGATGTGAAGCACTAACTTCATACTTCTTTGATAAACAGATCAATTCCCATGAAAGCCGCATCCTTAGCAGAAATCAAAAGAGAACTTAAGTCACGCAATCCTGAAGAAGTATTGCAGATGTGCCTCCGTCTGGGGCGCTTTAAGGTGGACAATAAAGAACTGCTTACGTATTTACTGTTCGAAGCGGAAGACGAAAGAGGTTTTATTCAGTCTATAAAGAATGAAATTGATGAACTATTGGAGGAGGTGAATACCAGCCATCCCTATTATGCAAAGAAGGGTCTGCGGAAAATTCAGAGAGTGCTCAATAAAAATATTCGGTACTCCGGAAATAAGAACACAGAGGTGGAAGCCCGACTGTATTTCTGCCAGGCCATTAAGCAGTCGGGAATTCCGATTGAAAAGAACACCACCTTGACGAATCTTTTTAATAGAGAGATCCAAAGAATAGAAAAAGCATTGCTGTCACTGCATGAGGATATTCAGGCGGATTACCAGTATGAGATAGAGAGGCTTTGATCATCAGAATTTCTTTTCCCTACTCGTCTCTCAGCGAATTCACGGGATTAGCATTAGAAATTTTGAAAGTTCGAGAGAAAACTGTGACAAAAGCTACAGCAAGAACCAGAATGGTTGGTATCAAGAAGAGCCAAATACTTAGCTCAATTCTAAAAGCATATTGATCGAGCCAGTTCTGTACCAAGAAATAGGTCACAGGCAAAGCCAGAATTGACGAAATCACAACCAAGGCAACAAAATCTCGGGACAGTAAACGGATAATCTGAGAAACGCTTGCACCAAGAACTTTCCGTATGCCTATCTCTTTTGCCCTTTTTGCTACTGTAAAAGACGCCAAACCAAAGAGGCCAAGGCAGGTGATGAGAATTGCAAACATGCTCAGGACACCAAAAACTAACTGAAACCTTCGATCAGCAGCGTAGTGTGCATCAAATTCCTGATCAAGAAAAAAGAATTCAAAAGGACTGTTCGGGAAATGTGCACTGTATATCTCCTCAAGATCTTCCATTTGTTTTAGCAGATCGCCCTCTGAAGTTCGAATAGACACATAGTCGCCATACCGATCCGCATAAGAAAATATCAACGGGATGTGCGGATCTTTCACTCCAGTTTGGTGGAAGTCCTTCACGACTCCCACTACTTGGTGCTCACGACCCCAAAACCTTACGCTACGTCCGACTAAATCTTCAGCTAAAGGAATGCCCCATTGGATAAGAGCCTGTTCATTGACAATTATTGGGTATTCGATATCATTCTGTGACGAGAAATTTTGACCCGCTACTAGTTCCATTTCCATAGTTTCGACAAAAGAGGAGTCGATCGTGTACCTGAAAAAATTGTTTTTTGGTTCTTTGAGATCACCTACCAAACCGATGTTGGTTGTGCTTCCCATATCGCTTGTTGGCATGCCAGGGACACTTGTAGAAAGAGATGCATTAGAAAACGAAGAATGCGCTAAGAGTTGCTCCTTGAATGGTGTGTAGCTCTCCATTTGCTTTTGTGTTGGAGGAGTATGTATGACCACCACTTGCTTAGTGTTCATTCCCAAGTCTGTTTGTTGCATGAATGTTAGCTGCTCTTTCGCTGCAAATGTTTGAATAAGCAAGAAGGTCGCTATGGCAAATTGCGAAACCACAAGTGTTTTCCTCAAGAGGACTCCCCTTGAAGAATTGCTAAACTTTCCCTTGAGAACTGCCACAGGTTGGAAGGAGCTCAAAACAAAAGCAGGGAAACTACCCGATAAGACAGTACTCACGACAAGCAGTACTGCGAATACAGACCAGAAAAATAGATCTTCATAAATCTGTAGCGATTCAGGTAAGCCAGCGAGCAGCTTGAACCGCTCAAAAACCACAATGATAATTAACAAGGTGGCTACTCCTGCCAGGAGATTGATAAGGAACGACTCTACGAAAAATCGCACTCTAAGCTGAAATAAGGAGGAACCTATCACTTTGCGAATTCCTACTTCTTTAGCGCGATCTAGAGACTTAGCAGTAGATAGATTGATGTAATTGACGATTGCAATGAGAATTACGAGAAGTGCAACTCCAAAAAGAAAGAAGACAATAGTAGCCTCACCATTTGGCTCAGCCTCGTATGACTTATCAGAATACAAATGAATGTCCTCAATCTTCTGTGAAATGATTCGCTCATCAGGAATAAAATCTTCTGCTCTTAGTCGGTCTGATAGTGCTGACAGATTCGCTGTAAATACTGGGTAGCTTTCAGGACTAGAGAGCTTCACATAGGTAAAGGTGTCATTGCTGCTCCACGCATCCTCCCTTTTGTCAAGTTCACTTTTCATGGAGCTGTACGAAATAAGCACTCCAAATTTCAAGTGAGTATTTGCGGGGCTATCTTCAACTACTCCTACTATTTTCATAGTGGATTCAGGCATCATCAGGACTGATTCGCCCACTACGTCAACCTTGCCAAAGTACTTGATTGCTGTTGATCTTGTGAGAACAACTTCGTCAGGTTGCATCATGGCTGTGTTGGCATTTCCATATATAAGTGGGTAACCGAAAATCTCGAAAAAGGAATTATCCACTGCGTAGAGGACAAGCTCTCGAAAATGATTATTTCCAACTTTTATTCCTGTACCGTCTATTCCAAACGCTCTGGTAAAGTCTACTACTTCCGGGAACTCCTCCTTGATCATTGGGCCTAGTACATGGTAGCTTTCGCAGTCCTGGTCGACGAGTGTTTCTCCATCTAGGTAGTCCATGGTTATCCGAACAACTCTATCTGCAACCGGATTATGATCTTCGTAGCTAAACTCAAACTTCACATAAAAGAGAATCAGAAGCGCTATGACTAAGCCAGCCGTCAATCCCAGAATGTTGATTGAGGAGTAGAGTTTTTCTCTTCGAATTACACTGAGCGAAGTTTTTAAGTCATTTTTTATCATACCGTAGATGTTGAGTTTTTTAGATCCTTCAAATTTTTTGATAATACCCGGACGAAATAGCCTTAGGATATCCATTGCATAAAGCCGTCTTGCATTTCTACCATTTTCAGTTCTTTTCTGAAACCTTTCCAGCAGATCCCCTTCTATATCTTCTACATAATCAGGATCGCAGAACCAGCGGAAAAATCGTAATGGAAGTTTAGGCGGAATGTTCTTTTTACTCACTCCTTAGTGATTCTACAGGATTGGCAACAGCAGCTTTTATCGATTGAAAACTGACCGTAAATAAAGTGATTAGAAGTGCACCCAAACCTGCGTAGATGAAAATCGACCAGTGAAGATCTGTTCGGTATTCATAGGTCTGCATCCACTTTTCCATTGCTAAAAACGCGATCGGTACGGCGATCAAACATGAGACTCCAACCAACAGGACAAACTCCTTTGAGAGTAATTTCCACAAACTTTTGACAGACGCACCAAGCACCTTTCGAATACCAATCTCCTTGGTTCGTTGCTCGGCCATGAATGAAGCCAAGCCTAAGAGGCCGAGACAACTTATTAGTATTGCCAGAATAGCGAAGATGGTAGACAAATTGCCGATTCTTTTGATTCCCCTAAACTTTCTGGCATGCTTGTCTTTGGCAAAATCAAATTCGAATGGAGCATCCGGAATATGCTTTGTGAAAACATCCTCCACAGAGGAAACAGCGGTAGCGAGGCTCTCTTCAGGGTTCAACTTCACGAGTATCACATTGGACATTTCGTCGGGATCAATAGTGTAGATTGCGGGCTTGATCGGTCGGAACGGAGATTCAATGAGTAGGTCTTTTACCACACCAACGATCTTGAAATCTTTATTCAGCCACCGTATTGTTTTTCCGATAGGCTCTTGAAGACCCATAGAGGTAACGGCAGTTTCATTGATGATCAACGTGGTAGAATCGGTCGCGAAGTCAGTCGAAAAGTCGCGACCCTGTACAACCTCCCAGTTGATTGTTTTTCCATAGTCATGCGAAACCCATATGACTGGGAAAAGAGGGGTAAAATAAGGATCCATTCCCTCCCAGGTAAAGCCGTCACGGGAATTCCAGTTTTCAGTTAGAGGGCTGGACGAAAGCGCAGTTTCAAGAACGGCTGGTCCTGCACTTAGCTCATTCTTGATCACATTGTATACCTCATAATGTCGTTGCGTAGTCATTTCCACCATGATGGTGCCCTCATTATCATAGCCTATTGGTCGATTACTGGTGTAGGAAATTTGCTCTCGGACAGCCAAAGTGCTCACGATGAGTATGATAGAAACGGTGAATTGAAAAATCACTAGACCTTTTCGTAAGACCGTCGCGGAGAGACTGGTCTTGAAAGTTCCTTTTAGCACTTGCACTGGTCTAAACGAGGATAAATATAGTGCTGGGTAACTTCCCGCCAGCAAGCCTGTGATAAGGACAAAGAGTGCACCGAATATCCAAAAACTAGTGTTGTCGAATGGCAGTATCATTTTCTTGTTCGCCAATAGATTAAACTGTGGCAATGCCAGCATCACAATGATCGTCGCAACCAAAAAGGCAAGGAATGCTACAAGAATCGACTCCGTCAAGAATTGCGCTATTAATTGTCCACGTAGCGAACCAATGGATTTTCTTACTCCAACTTCCTTTGCTCGTCCAACCGAATGGGCTGTGCTTAGATTCATGAAATTTATGCAGGCAAGTAGGAGCACGAAAATGCCGATTGCTCCAAATAACCACACATAGGTGATTGGCCCACCTTGCCGAACACCATTTTTCCAATTTGACCTAAGATGCCAGTCTTTCATGGGATTTAGAAACATTTCTGCGTTGTGAACCTTCTGAGCATCACTCACATTATCGTACTTAACTTTTTTGATTTTTTCACTAACGACCTGCATCGTGGATTGGTCAGCGATTTGGACAAACAACTGATACGAATTGTCGTCCCATTTTTTATTATCACGAGCCCGTTGAACCCAGTCCTGGGTGGAGACATACAATTCCCAGGGAGCTATAAAATGCACGTTCTTGAAGTGGCTATTATGCGGTAAATCCTGGTAGACACCTGTCACGATTACTTCTTCTTCATTGTAAATGAGCACTATCTGACCCATCGGATCTTCATTTCCGAAAAGAGCTTTGGAAAGTGACTGGGAAATGAGAATGGAGGATTGATCAGTCAAACCGTCTCTGGTTCCTCTTAACATTTCCAAGGAAAGCATGTGCGGGCTTCCCGAATCCATAAATCCGCCTCTTTTTGAGAGTACATTCTGTCCATGAGATAGCACATAATCTCCAAACCAGGAACTCATTACAATGTGTTTGAAATCACTCCCATACTTATTTGCTAGCTCATCACCCAGTGGATAGGGAATGGACATTTGGACTCCTACATCTCCATTGATAGTCTGTTTTTGCAGTACCTGAGCGATGTCTTCGTAATTTTTATGGTAGGTGTTGAATACAAGTTCATCATACACCCACAATGAAATAAGAATGGCAATCGACAGGCCCAGGGCAAGTCCTCCAATATTGATGAGAGAATGCGTCTTTTTTCGAAGTAGCGTTCGGTAACCGATTTTGAAATTGTGTTTGAACATACCGTAAAAATTAAGTTTTTTAGTTCCTTCAAATGATTTTATGATGCCAGGTCGAAAGAGTAGAAGGGTGTCTTTTACAAAAAGCAGTTTTGCCTTTTCTCCGCTCTGAAGTCGCCTGTCAAAACGTTCCAGCAAATCTCCTTCGATATCTTCCACAAAATCTGGATTGCAGAACCATCGAAAGAATCGAAGTGGCCACTTAGGTGGCAAAGTGCTATTGGAGCCGTCTTGCAATGGACTAGAGTTTATTTGCTTAGTACAAATTCCGGTACTGCATTCCAAAGACCCATTCGCTGATCTTTGGTTTCCTGCAACACCTTCTTTCCACTTGATGTTAGGGTAAAGAACCTCTTCCTCTTGCCACCTCTCACTTTCGTAGACTCTCCTAATTCTGAAGACAAATAGCCCTTCTTTTCGAGCCGCCTTAGCACCGTCTGAAGTGCACCAATGCTCACTTTACGGCTCAGACGTGTCTCCATTTCTTCTATGATAGAAAATCCGTACGCATCGTTGGTCAAAATGGCTACTGTAAGCATTACCACTTCTTCGAATTCTCCCAGTTGATGTTTTCCCATGATTCTATTTTTACCTTAAATGTAGTAATAATAAATACTTATACCTTAATTGTAGTTTTAATGTTTCACTATTTCCAGCTTTTCTAGTTTGCGAAGCGAGGTTAGTCGATGTTTTTAACCAGACGTTTATCCAAAATCAATGGCCTAGCGTCTAGAAATCGAACTTTTGAGAAGTCATCATGTGCAGGATTGATTAGATAATTATATTCTGATGGGATGATCGCGCTTGGTACCTTAAGACAGAGTTCACCTCTTCGAATGAAGTCGTTTCCAAGGAGTACAGTATCTAAAATATGTGGATAGACATTCCAATTTTTGGGAAGTGGATCTGACTCTGAAATAGGCAGCTCATCGGGGAAATCTAGCTCAACACAGAATAGACGTTGTCCAAGTCTATTTCCAGATAAATTCACAACTGTTTCCAGTGCTGCGAGAGACAAGCTAGCCGATGTGTATAGCATCCTGACGCCCTTGCCATTCCATCTGCCTCCGTATAGCATTGCCCCAGTTCCGGACAAATCCCGACTATGAATTTTCGAAGTAATTCTATGTAATACCATGCACTGCGGATTGCAGGATTAGGAATATACGCCGTGAGCGATTCTTCCGAGCAGATCATTTATGAGGGAGATGCCAGTGTCATTATTCATGAATTCGATGGGTCTTTTGCCCGCCAGTGCAATTAAAGGAGCATTTAGCCATTCCTTAAAGGTGGCTACATTTCCGAGCACATCTGCTCCATGTTGGTAGAGGGAGGCTATTTGCAGAACTCGATCGCTAACAACAGGACTCAGCAAATCTTCATCTTTGGATTTCTCGATGGTTCTTTTGCTCACTGGAAGTAGCGCAGAGAATTCGGTAAGATTCAGCCCAGTCATGGCTACAATGGAAAGAAAGTCCAATTTGGAAATACCCTGATTGGCTTTGTAATATCTTGTAGCGGGATCATTTAAGATGTTGTCCATTTCCTCCATATTTCAATAAACGAATTATTTCGCATAAAGATACGAATTATTTCAAAATCTAAAATGTTGCCTTCAATACTTTTAAGGGATTAATCAGCTGTTCGATTTAGGGATGAAATATGAAGTATCTATTTTCGCTGGAAACTATCTCATCAAATAATGAAAAATATACTTGTTCTACTCTTAATGGTATCAATAGTTGCTTGCCAACCGAATCAATCAGCTGACAATAATCAGCAGTCTGAAGCTCAGGTGGCGACGGCTCCTGTTACAAGCCATCACTCTGAAACCATTTCTAAAATATTTGAAGCACATGGCGGTTATGCAAACTGGGCTTCCATGAAACAGCTCTCCTACATGAAAGGTGGTGAAAGCACTATCACAAATTTGGAAAACAGAAAAATCAAACTGGTTTCAGACGAAATGACCGTGGGCTTTGATGGTGAGAATGTGTGGGTAACACCTGATACCGTCGATGCTAGTCGATCACGATTTTATCACAACCTCTACTTCTATTTCTATGCTATGCCTTTTGTGGTTGGCGATCCTGGTGCTTTTTACGAGGATGTGGAATCCATGGAAATTAAAGGGGCAACGTACAATGGAGTGAAAGTGTCGTATGGCGAGGGAGTTGGAGACTCTCCAGATGATTTCTACATTATTTGGTACAATCCTGAAACATATAAAATGGAATGGCTGATGTACACTGTTACATTCAGAAGCGGAGAAGCGAATGAAAACTATAGACTCATAAAGTACGATCAGTGGGGAGATGTTGAAGGGGTAAACTTACCTACCACGATTCAATGGCACACCTATGAAGAGGGTGTAGTTGGTGATATGAGAAACGAAGTGCTCTTCGAGGAAATCAAGTTATCTACCGAGGCACCGTCTGAGGATCTTTTCGAAATGCCGGAAGGGGCCCAAATTGCTCCGAGACCAGCAGCTGAATAAAATATTAAGGAGCAGGATTTTCGATCATCGTATCATGAAATCCTGCTCTTTTCCATTCGCCATCTTCAATTACCCAAAGATTTGAGACTCTAATTTGCTTATTGAAAAACGTCGTGTCTTCACGTCCTGCCGTAATAAACCGTGCAACAACAAAGGCGGACTTTTCATGCATCTTGATATTTAGATCAGTCATCTCATATTTACTTACTAGCAGGTCCCCGCTTTCTAATTTGGCTTTTCTGTTTTTCATATAGCCAAGCCAGGTCTCCTTCCCAAAAGCTTCCCAACTTCCATTGGTATGGACATAATTATTTGTAATCATCTGATCCAGCGTGGCAATATCGACCGTTTCAAAAGCGGTGTTGAATACTCGAAGAGCCTCTTCAAGCTTTTCTCTTTGTGCAGTGCTGTCGTTTTTCGTGCAAGCAATAAGAGTTATGATAACTAAGAGAAATAAGGAACGTTTCAACATATCTTTGAGGGTCAGACCACTAATTTATGAGAAATATATACTCTTCCGTTGTTCTTTTGGTTCTATTTATTCGTGTTGGGTTTGCCCAAAGTGATACCGATTCGCTCCTGAATAATTTACCTTCTCACATTCAGCAGATTACACATTTTGGCGAACGTGCTGACTGGTCGCACGATGGCAAGCGGATTCTTTTTCTTGAGAAAACCTTTGGCGATGTTTTCGAAGTGGAGGTTGCAACCGGGATTATAAAACCGATGACGCACCATTTTTTCCATGAAGGATTTGTTAGAGCATTGTATTTAGCAAATGGGGATATCCTGTTGTCTGGTTCCCCCACGTTCAACGCGAATGATCCATGGAAAAGCAGGGATGCCAGAAACACCGAACTGTGGGTGTTGAAAAAAGATCTATCAGGTGCGCCAGTGAAGTTGGGAGTTCATTGTAAAGAAGGGCCTGCAGTTTCTCGGAAAAAGATGAAGATTGGTTGGTCGCTGGGCTCCACTATTTATACTGGGGAGATCGACTATGCAACTGGGAGGCCAAAGTTGAAAAACTGGCTTCCATTGTTCCAATCCTCGCAGATGCCGCTGCCTGTAAAAGGATGGGATATTGAGACACAAAATTTCCGACCTAATGATGAGGACGAATTGATTTTTTATGCTTTCGGAGGAAACTTTGGTTTCCATGCAGAAATAATGAGTTACAATGTGAAGAGCAAGAAGTTTACAAACTACTCTGCAAGCAAAGATTCTTACGATGAGGCTGAAGGCACTTTTCCAGATGGACTCAGCACCTTGATTGAAAGCAACAGACACCGAACCAATTACAAAGGCATGAAGGAATTCCTCAATTTGGATATCTATAAATTGGAGTTGGACGGTTCTGGAGACGTAGAAAGAATTACGTACTTCAATGATAACCCGAATTATAAGGCCTCTAACCCTGTGGTCAGCGATGATGGGAAATTTGTTGCCTTTCAGCATGCTCATGCTGATGATGCTGCCGGCGTAGGGAGAGGAATACTAATTCTTGATATGGAGGCTTGGGAGAAGCAGAAAAAAGACAAGCAATAGACCAGATTGTTAGGCCTTAGATCATCCTTTTAAGGAAGAAGGTCTTCTTCAATTCTTCACCGTCTCGTATCAATTTGCACTTAATTCGTACCCCTTCCCTTCTCCGCAGAAGACCTGAGATTTCTGAAAGACGTGAATTCCGAAGATTTCGCTGATTGATTCTTGTTATGATGTCACCAACTTCAATTCCTGCATTAGCTGCAGGACTTCCCTCTTTTAGAGATATTACTTCCAAAGTGTCTAAGTTTTCGCCAGTAGCATTTAGCGTAAGTCCGCTCATGTCATGCTCGAATGCGTCATCGAAACTGTTGGACTTCTCCAAGTACATCACACGATTCGTATAGTCGATGATCACATTGAATCTGCGTAAGAGCTCGCCCCCTATGGTTCCATATTCTGAACCACGTTTGATTGACTTATTGTAAAGCCCCTCAAAAGGAGCAGAGAAGAGAACGCTGTCGAAGGAAAATTCTGCTATGGACAGGTTGTCCAACCTACTTAAATATCCAGAAATTTCACCACCAATTCCGGTCCCTAATCGTGTGATAATGCTTTCTGCGGGTATGAACTTTGCTGCTGAAGCACTGCTGCTGAAATCTAACAGAGCTGCATGACTTGCACCAGTATCCACCATAATGTCCAATGAACTGGTCTCTTGTTTTTGCGAAATAGAAGTACTTAGATAGGGCTTTGAGTTTTTGATGTTGATAGGAACCTTTGTAAACCTCCTTTTGGGTTTGTAAGTTTTAGGATCATGCAAAATCAGTTTTTTGCTATCGTATTTTATCTCAACTACAAAACGACTGAAAACATCGTACCCGATGATACCATAAATTTCATCTCCCATATTTTCGGAAAGCTTAAGGTAGTCTTCCTTCAAAACGAGCATATTCATATTCTTACCAATGAGCCCACCTGGTAGGTAGAAAGTCATCTGGTTTGCGACATACACTTCGATGGAATCCTGCACTCCCGGCCCAGCAATGACAAGTTCTCGCACATACTCTGCGTCAAGGATATCCGCGAAAACTTTCTCAGTAAGTATTGCTGTCTCTACACCTGTGTCTAAGATGAATTTCAAGGTGAGAAAACGATTTATTGTAATGGGAATTACAATCAGATTGTTGTACTCTTCGAATTCAATTTCCACTTTTTTTTCGCCTTCAGGCATGCTGAAGCCAAACTCTTTTTGCCCTGAAGCGGGAGCACAAATACATGTGTTTAAGAGTAAAATGAACGCAATCAAGCTGGCGGTTGGATACCTCATGTAAAAATGTAACATTGATTCTATTGCACTCATTCAAACAACAGGATTGAAATCCAACCCTTATTTTGTTGACAAAAATTTAGTCAAATAGATTCTGAATATCGACCTTCGACAGACTTTTCACAAAGCTCTCTTCTATGTTAATTAGGTCTGAGGCAAGTTTTTGTTTGTGTTCTTGCAATTTCAAAATCTTTTCTTCTATTGTGTCCTTTGTAATGTACTTATAGGCAAAAACACTTTGTTTTTGACCAATCCTGTGCGCACGGTCAATCGCTTGTGCCTCTACTGCTGGGTTCCACCAAGGGTCGAGAAGAAATACGTAATCAGCTTTCGTCAAGTTCAACCCTGTGCCTCCTGCTTTTAGCGAAATAAGGAAAATCGAATATTCGTCGTTTGTTTGAAACAGATCTACCTGGCCTTTCCGATCCTTTGTGGAACCGTCCAAATAGGCAAATTTCAAACCTTCGTCGTTAAGATAGTCAGAGACAATTTTTAAATGCTTCACAAATTGACTGAAGATAAGTACTTTATGTCCTTTCGTCAGCGAGCTCTCAATCATATAGGTGATTTCCTCTAGCTTTCCAGATGAGCCATCGTAGTCGGGGTTGGTCATCTTAGGGTGATTTGCGATCTGGCGCAAGTGACTCAAGCCCTGCAGCAACAGGATATGCGAACGACTGATTCCATCAGTTTCGATTATATCCAGGATTCGGCTTCTGAAGGCGTTCTTCTCTTTTTCATATACCTCCCGCTGATCTTCGGACATGGTACAGTATCTGATGTTGACGACTTTCTCTGGCAGATCTTTAGCCACCTGCGATTTGTCCCTTCGAAGAATGAACGGCTTAATCAAGGCGTTGAGTTTTTTGATCTTTTCAACATCCTTCTTTTTCTCAATTGGTAGGAGGTACTCTTTTCTGAAGTACGTTTCGTTGCCAAGAAGGCCAGGATTCAGAAAACGCATTTGCGACCAAATGTCCAGTGTACTATTTTCGATTGGCGTTCCGGTCAGAATCAACTTCCTTCTTGAATTGAGCTCTCTGACCTTTTTAGAGATTAGCGAGTCAGGATTTTTGATTGCCTGAGATTCATCAAGAATGATGTAGTTGAAATAGAATTCTGAAAGAATTTCAGCATCGATTCTTGTGGTGCCATAACTGGTGACGACTAGATCATACTTTGCGAAATCGGCACTTTTCTTTTTTCTACTTACCCCTGTATGATTGAGAATTTTCAACCCTGGAGTGAATTTTTTTGCTTCTAACTCCCAGTTATATAGAAGGGAGGTAGGCATTACTAGCAAATTCGTGGAGTCTGGATTTGTATTTTTCTCATGCTGAAGAAGAGACAGTGCTTGAATGGTTTTACCCAGCCCCATATCGTCAGCCAAGCATCCACCAAAGTTGTATTCTTCAAGAAAACGTAACCAGTTGTAGCCCGCCAACTGATATGGGCGTAGCTCTCCTTTAAATGATTCTGGCGTTTCAAATTCCTCGATTTTTTCGAAGTCTAACAGCTGCTCTAGTTTTCTTGAGACTGTGACTTTGGCCAAATCACCTTCCTTCAGTTCGCGTACTAGTGAAAGATGGATCTTGTCTAGTTTAACACCTCCATTATCGTGGTTTGTGAAGGCAAATAGATCTTTGTATCGTGTGATCCATGATTCGGGAATAACTCCAAATTCTCCGTTTGGAAGCTTAATTTCTGTCTTTTCTTTTAGGATATGCTCTCTGACAACTGAAAAGGGTATTTCGAACTCACCAAATTTTATCTTCGCCTGAAGGTCAAACCAGTCAACACCCTCTGTCACCTCTAAGTCCAATGTGGATTCACCTAGGAAATACTTTTTGCCGTTCTGAATTTGATGTAGCTCGAAATTCGCTAATAGGTCTTTCTGATTGTTGAGCCAATCGAAGGCCCTGGCCTTGGGAAGTGTAAGTCTTGAATTTTTGAGGGTGAGACCATGCTCATCAAGTTTTTGAATAATACTTTTTTCCTGCTCTGTATCTCTACTTACTCGATGGAATATATACTCTCCATCATTTTTTTCCATTGATACACTCACCCGATTCAATCGATCTGCTTGGAAATTGTAGTTGCCATAGTTAAATGATAGTTCAAGCAAAACTTTTTCAGCTCCCGTTGTGCTTGCCTTCGCATCATCGTCGAAAAGCGTAGTTGCCGTTCCTGTGTGAACGTCGCTTAGTGTAAGCTTTGGCTGAGGTTTGGGCTTTTCAGTTCGTATTTCAAAACCTTTGGCATAAACGTCAAATTCCGCAATGAGTGGAGCAACAAATTTTTGATAATAGGTTTCCTCCATGTCCTTTTGGACCAGTATGAATTTCTTGTTTAAAAAGGGTTTGATTTTCCCCCCACTTACATTCTTCTCGAAGGTGAAGAGTGTGTCGTTGGCCACCATCCAACCAGGCTCTTTACAAAGCAGATAGCTTCCATTTTGCCGAAATTCCACTTTTTCATCGTTCAGTTTTATGGTCGGGAAATAGTGTGTGTTATCTTCATTCTTTCTGAAATGGAATAGAATTGAAGCCTTGGTTTCAGAGATGTTGATTTTCTTCCATGTAGGTTCTCCATCTTTTCCCATTTCGTACAGATTCTTACCTGCGATTAGCGCTAAAATCTGTGATCTTCTCCGCTCAACATAGTTGTTGATTTCATGCTGCAATGCCTTATCTCCGTTTAACTCATGATAGGTGGTCAGAAAGAAAAGATCTGGTTTCAGCTTCTTTTTTTGGAAATAGTTTGCCAGATGCTCTTGCTGGATCTCGTCCATCAACTTAATTATCTGGTAGTCTGCTTCGTCTAGTTTAGCATCGAACTCAATGGCGTTCTTTGAGGAGATATTTTGATGTGAGTAGGTAAGATTGCCTTTGTCATTTAGCTGGATAGCAAACGATTCAAATAGAAATCCAAGGTACTCGTGCTCATAGAGTGAGTAGACAATTTCGAACGGTTCTTCTGGAGAGACTTTCAATGTTTTTGATTGGTAGACAAACTTCGAAAGTAATCAAAAACTGTAGTAACCTAAGGTAGTTTTCGTATGATTTTTTTGCGCTACTGTAGTGTGTGAGTTGAAAAGGATTTGCTGGCTTTTCTAGCAGGCTGAATCGAGACGAGGAAGGTGATGGTTACCGTGATCAAAACGGTGATGATCACATCTGGCCACTCGACACTAACGGGGTAGCTGGGCACAACGGCACTATCCATTCCCATACTGATCAAGCCGAATTCCTGCTGTAGTAAACTTATAACTAGCCCGAGAACAAGGCCGAGTGCTGCACCTGAAAGTGCAATGATTCCGCCTTCGTAAAGAAATATTCTCTTGATCAAACCTGCAGAAGCTCCATTCGCCATTAAAACAGAAATGTCTTTTTTCTTTTCGATTGCCAGCATAGAAAGCGAGAAGAAAATATTCACTGAAGCAATGGCAATTATTGCAGAAAGAGTAACCAGAAGAAATAGTTTTTCAATATTCAATGTCCTGTACAGGTCGCTATGCAGTTCGTCCCCAGAACGCACGATGAAATTGGAGCCAAGTCTGTTCTGGAGACGCTCTTTGGTCTCGGAGATGCTAGTTTCGGGAACAATCTCTATTTCTATCGAAGTTCTCTTGTCGCCATATCGAAAAAGGTTTTGGGCAAATTCAAGCGGGACGAAAATAAAATTTTCATCATAGTACTTTTCGATTGCGAAGATTCCTCCTGGTAAAATATTTTTTAGCGTGTATAGCTGCTCGGGGTTGACAACCCCAGGCGCAATGTTTTTGGGATAATAAACCTGAATAGTGTAGAATTCATTTTGGAGATTGATCGACAAGTCGTACTGAATTCCGCGACCTATAAGAGCATATGCAATGCTATCTTTTTCCAGTGAGAATTCCCCTGAAACCACTGCATCTTTGATCCCACTGTGTTCTTCAAATGAGGAACTGACTCCCTTTAACCGGACGACTCGCTGTGCTTCCTTGTACTTAACCAAAACATTGTCTTCGATTACTTCAGTAAGTGCAAGGACGCCATCTGTAGCTACGATTTTGGTCTGTAGGTCTTCCGTCCATTTGAAGCTTTTACCTTCAGTAGCAGTAACAATAATTGAAGGATCAAAATTTCCGTACAAAGAGCGCAGCAATCCTTCCAGCCCATTGAATACTGAAAGTGCAATGATCAAACTCATGGTGCCAAAGCCCACCACGATCATCGATATCAGTGAAATGATATTAATGAAATTCTTTTTCTTGCCAGACAAAAAATACTTGCGGGCTATGAAGAAAGGGAGATTCATTCGTCTTCGGGCTTGATATCCAGACCATCTATTAAACGGTCGATTTTGGTAGCTTTCTCTTCAGTGTCGTCATGAAAGAACGCTATCTCGGGGACAATTCGTACTCGAGCTCCGATCCGTTTTCCAAGTTTTAATCGGACTTCACTTTTAAGATTCTCAAGGTTTTTGAAGACACGCTCAGACTCTTTAATTGGAAAGACACTCAGATACGTTCTGGCAAGACTTAGATCAGGAGAAACAGAGACTTCAGTGATAGTGACAAGGGCATTTCCGAAAAAATGCATGGTGTCCTTCTGAAATATTTCAGCCAAGTCTTTTTTCAATTGATTGCCAAACTTTATCTGTCGCTTACTCTCCATGTTGCAAATATCCCAAGATATTGGCAAATGCGATTTAATGCATTTAGCGTAATTTCGATTTTAGTCTCGGCTAACACTAAAATAACAAACGCTTGCTTCGATTTTTTAGAATCAATGACCCGTATAGGCTAATCTTCATTTTCCTTATTCTGATTGGAATTCGATTGGTTCAGACCAGCTTTATTGAAGGTCAATTCTTGTTGGAACTGAAGTGGTTGCTGTTGGGAGAGTGGTTGGACAAGGGATTTAAAATGTATCAGGAAGCGTACGACTACACAGGCCCACTGGCTGCCGTGATCTACAAGTACTTGGATTTTCTCTTTGGCAGGAGCCCGCTTACACACCATGTCTTCAGCTCACTCTTAATAATTTTTCAAGCAGGACTTTTCAACAGGATCCTGCTGAAGAATAAAGCGTTTGATGAGAATAACTACTTGCCAGCGTTTTTCTATGTTATCGCCACACTAAGTATTCCCGATTTCATGGCACTCTCCCCACAACTGATCAGTATGACGTTTATTCTGCAAGCTTTAAGTAGCGTGCTTCGGAGGATTGACAACCAAGCGACGGATCAACTTTTCTTGAATTCAGGACTATTTGTTGGAGTTGCCACGATGATTTACTTGCCAAGTTTCGTATTCTTCTTCGTTTTTCTTGTTTCCTTGATCATTTTTTCTTCGGCGATAGCTAGAAGACTTTTAATGTACTTATTCGGGTTTGGTCTAATTATCGGAATGAGTGCTTTGTACTTCTTCTGGCGAGGAGATCTCTACTTTTTCGCTCAGTACTTTTTTGTCCAAGGGCTATTCCTCGATGGAGATTTTCTTCTATCCTTTGGAGATATACTTACGATTTCTAGTTTCTTTATTGCAGTATTTGTGATTACCGTAGGTAAATCACTAACCACAGCAAGGCTTACGAACTTTCAGCAAAGAGTACAGCAGGTTATTTGGCTAATGTTTGTTGGAGGAATATGCTGCTATTTTCTCACCAACAAAAAAACAGGGATCGAGCTGATTTTTTTGGTGCCATTGATTGCTTATTTCCTTACGCATTACTTCATGATGATACGGAAAAGATTTTTTAAAGCAATCATGCCTGGCGTTTTCGTTTTAGGCTTGCTGGGATTCAATGCATATGCATATTCAAATCTTTTGGATGCTCTAGTCGTTTCTGAACTCCCAACTGGAGAAGCAAACATTATGGTTCTGGACGAGAACTTTGGCTACTATCTCAATAAAGAGGCTGGATCACCGTGCTTTTCGAGATCGATCTGTCAGCAAGCCTTCGAGGGGTTGGAATACTACGAAGCTTCATCGAGCATTTATAAGCTGATCGACAACGCAAACCCTGATTTGATTATTGATGATTTGGGAGTTGCTCCTGACATATTTTACAGATTTCCATTGTTGGAAAAGATGTATGCAAAGAGAGGTTTGAAGACCTACTACCGTATTAGCAATTGATTTTATCCACTCGGTTTTGGTGTCGGCCGCCTTCAAACTCGGTTGACACGAATACGTCAATTAGGCTTTCAGCATATTCATAAGCAATAAATCTTGCAGGAATGCAAATGATGTTGGCATTGTTATGCTGTCTGGCCAATGCTGAGAGCTCAGATGTCCAGCATAATGCAGCTCGAATTCCCTGATGTTTATTTGCTGTCATAGCGACCCCATTTCCGCTTCCGCAGATGAGAATTCCCAACTCATTTTCATTTGAGGTAATAGAATCCGCAAGCGGATGAACATGATCGGGATAGTCCACGGACCCATCTGTGGCTGGGCCAAAATCAGAAATGTCATGTCCAGCCGATCTTAAATGCGCCGTGAGCCTTTCTTTGTATTGAAATCCAGCGTGATCACCTCCAATTGCAATTTTCATGGTAACTCAGGTTTTTAGGTTAAGTGCGAAAATTGAGCCATTCTACGTTTTCCGCCTTTCAATTCTTTTCGCAATCAATATACTCATTTGGTACAACAGCATTAATGGCATAGCGATTAATATCTGGCTAAATGGATCGGGTGGAGTAATCATAGCTCCTAGAATCAAGATAGCGATGATTGCATGCTTACGGTACCTTTTCATGAGCTGCGAGCTGACCAGTCCTGCTTTGGTAAGGAAGTAAACAATTACGGGAAGTTGAAACAAGAGCCCGCTCCCAAAGACAATCATCGTAATTGAGCTCACATACGAATTGAGATCAAATCGATTTTCGAGCGATGCTGATACTTCGTACGTGGCAAAAAACCTAATTGAAATCGGTGCAATAATGAGATAGCCAAAGATCACCCCAAGCGTGAAAAGAATACTTACAAAAAAGGTTGCTCCTCGTGAGGCATTCCTTTCCTTGAAGTGAAGCCCCGGTTTGATGAATCGCCAAATTTCCCAAAAGAAATAAGGGAAGCCGAGAATTAGACCAGCAGCAAAGGAAACAGTGATGTGAGTCATAAACTGACCACCTAGTTTTCTACTAATTAATTCAAAGGGAAGTGCATCCACGCAGAGTGCTGGGGTGTTGAGCTGAGCAGCGATTTCGCAAAGCTTTCGATAAGTCCAAAAGTCAGTTCTAGAAGGGCCCAATATCAACGTATCAATGAAGAGGTCTTTTGCTACAAACGCGAGGACGCTGAAAGTGATTATTGCGATCAAAGAACGAATAATATGCCATCTTAATTCTTCCAGATGATCCAGGAAGGACATTTCTTGTTCATCACCAATTTGATCTAATGGCATAGCTTACTTAAATAGAGGAAATGAACTCATCCATTCATTCACCTCATTTCTTAGTTCAGACATCTTAGGCTCGTCATCCTTACTCGACAGGACGGAATCAACAATATCCGCAATCCTTTTCATGTCGTTTTCTCCTAAGCCGCGTGTGGTCACCGCTGCTGTACCAATACGCATCCCGGAAGTTACGAATGGACTTTTATCATCGTATGGCACCATATTTTTGTTAACGGTAATATCAGCACCAATAAGCGCATTCTCAGCCTCTTTTCCAGTCAGACCTTTCGATCGTAAGTCGATCAACATCATGTGGTTGTCGGTACCTTTAGAAATTACATCGTATCCTTTATCCACAAAGCAGTCTGCTAAAATTGATGCGTTCTTTTTGACTTGCATAATGTATTTCATGTAGTCGTCAGACAATGCCTCTCCAAAAGCAATGGCCTTGGCGGCAATGATGTGCTCCAGAGGACCACCCTGAGTTCCTGGAAATACTCCAGAATCAAGCAGTGCACTTAGCTTCTTTACGATTCCCTTTGGCGTTGTTAGTCCCCACGGATTGTCGATATCGTCTCTCACCAAGATCATTCCTCCGCGAGGGCCGCGTAGTGTTTTGTGGGTGGTTGTAGTAACGACATGACAAAATTCCAATGGATCGCTTAGGAGTCCTCTGGCAATCAAACCTGAGGGGTGAGAGATGTCTGCGAGAAGGATCGCGCCAACCTCGTCAGCAATGGACCTGAATCGTTCATAGTCCCAATCTCGACTGTAGGCGGAGGCACCGCAGATAATCATCTTTGGGTTCTTTTCTTTTGCAACTTGCTCCAACTGATCATAGTCGATCAGGCCTGTTTCTCTAACTACACCATAAAAGTTGGGCTTGTAGAGCTTTCCAGAGAAATTGACTGCTGACCCGTGAGTCAGATGACCGCCATGAGAAAGGTCAAACCCTAAAATCTCATCACCTGCATTCAGTAATGCTAACATCACAGCTGCATTGGCTTGTGCACCAGAATGAGGTTGGACATTTGCCCACGTAGCGCCAAACAGTTCCTTTGCTCGCTCGCGTGCGAGGTCCTCTACCTGATCAACCACTTCGCAACCACCATAATATCTTTTTGCAGGAAGACCTTCAGCATATTTGTTGGTCAAGACACTCCCAGCAGCTTCCAACACCTGCGGAGAAACGATATTTTCAGAAGCGATTAACTCGATCCCATTGACTTGCCGCTTCTTTTCCGCTTCAATCAGATCAAATACTTTTTGGTCTCTTTGCATGGCGCCAAAATTAAGTGAGACTGTTTATATCTTCGCTACACTCTTCGAGTAAATATGGCCAAATCAAAAACCGTCTTTTTCTGCCAAAATTGTGGCAATGAATCTGCTAAATGGGTGGGAAAATGTCCATCCTGCAACGAATGGAATACCTATGTAGAGGAGGTGGTTTCGAAATCTACCTCCACAGGGGCAGCAACCCAGGACTTTACCTTTGAAAAGTCAAAGCCAGTAAACTTAAAGGAGACGGAGATTGCTGAGGCAGATTCAAGAACTTCCTCTGAAATCGGAGAGCTGGATCGTGTCCTGGGCGGTGGAATTGTTGGTGGTTCATTGACCTTGGTGGGGGGAGAGCCCGGGATTGGAAAGTCTACATTGCTCCTACAGATGGCACTGAAACAGAAAGGGAAGGTGTTGTATGTGTCTGGAGAAGAAAGTGTACAACAGATCAAGATGCGAGCAGACAGAATTGGTAACACCCCCGATCACTGTTTTCTTTATGCGGAGACAGCTCTTTCTGAGGTTCTCAAACAAGCCGACTCACTTAGTCCTGACATATTGATCGTTGACTCCATACAAACCTTGCACTCAGATAGAATTGAAGCATCCATAGGCTCAATTTCTCAGGTTAAAGAGTGTACCGGTCAACTAATGAAATTTGCCAAGCAAAGAAATATTCCCATTTTTCTCATCGGACATGTGAACAAGGATGGAGCAATAGCAGGTCCCAAGGTTCTGGAACATATGGTTGACACAGTGCTGCAATTTGAAGGAGATAGGCACCTTTCGTATCGGATCTTGCGAACCGTGAAGAACAGATTTGGCTCTACTTCGGAGCTAGGGATTTTCGAAATGAATACAACAGGCTTGCGGGAAGTAACAAACCCATCCGAAGTGTTGATTTCTCCGCGGGAACCTGGCTTGAGTGGCATTAGCCTCGGAGCAACGTTGGAAGGGAATCGAACTTTGATTCTAGAAACCCAAGGACTGGTTAGCCCCACTAGCTATGGAAATCCGCAAAGAAGCACGACTGGGTATGATTACAAAAGATTGACGATGCTACTCGCAGTAATGGAAAAACGACTGGGTGTTCGACTGAGTAGTCAGGACGTTTTCTTAAATATAGCGGGAGGGATCAAGGTTCAAGACACAGCTTTGGATTTGTCCATTTGCGCCTCGATATTTTCCTCTTTTGAAGATGCTCCGATTTCAGACAAAGTTTGCTTTGCTGGTGAGGTGGGGTTAGGCGGAGAGATTCGCCCAGTGGGAAGAATTGAGAGTAGAATAAATGAAGCTGAGAAGCTAGGTTTTAAAGAAATGTATATCTCAAAACATAATTTGAAATCGAAGGATCTTGCCCAGTTTAAAATAAGTGTTAGATCTTTCTCAAAGCTAAGCGACCTCTTCCAAGAACTATTTTGAAATCTAGCTTGATCTTCCCGTAAGACTCTTCCGTATTACCTTTTTCTTCTTCGTCTTCTCTGGCTTAACCTTACCTTTCCTCGGGTTGATGCTTTTTTTGAAGAATCGTTTTGGAGGACTTGTTGGACCTGGCGAATTGGGCTGTACTTTTTTCTTTTGTGTAGTTTCAGTATCTACGTCAGGTTTCTTCTGTCTTGGTATGATAGAATAAATCTCATCCCTTTTTTTGTTTTTTACTTTCTTACCAAGGAAGGACCCAGAGTCGACGCCTTTAGGACCATCTAGCGTACCGTCGTTGTTGCTCTTCCCAAATCCCTTAGTGTTTGTTACCGATGAGTTCGATCTAAGACCTGTATCTCTTCC
>JBDWQX010000297.1:0-18073 GCA_039986395.1 Cyclobacteriaceae bacterium | reverse complement strand
AGCCTCACAGCCGAAATAAATGGAATAACCCAAACGATTACTAAGCCGGTCGAAATTCTAATGAATGACCTAATGGTGGATATAGGAGCTGACACCACTATTTGTGTGGATGAAATATTGACTCTCGATGCAGGCATGGGAACGGATTTTGTGTGGAATACTGGTGAGTTGACACAGACCATCGACATAGATACTGCAGGAACATACTGGGTAGAAGTGACTAGCGCAACGGGTTGTACCGATTACGATGAGATTGAGGTTACTGAATACGGAGTTGCCAATCAGGTATCGAATCAGTGGTACTTTGGCGAGCAGGCAGGTATCGAATTTACTGGTGGGGCGCAACCAATACTTGATGCTAATAATATGCTAGCCTCGGAGGGCTGTGCTACTATTTCAGATGTCAATGGCAAGTTACTCTTCTACACAAATGGATTCACAGTTTGGAATCGGGATCATGAGGTAATGCAGAATGGTGACACCATTGGAGGCGACCAGCCTGCGGCTCAATCTTCGATTATTTTGCCCTTCAATGGTGACGGAACCATGTATTATTTGTTTACAACGGAGAGTGTATATGGAGATGGCGAGTATGCGCTGAAATATTCCATTGTAGATATGAAGGAAGACGAAGGTCTTGGAAAGGTCATTTTCAAGGATCGGATCATCATGGACAATAGTACCGAGCGGATTACTGCTTCTGGATTTACTGGTACAGATTTACTGTTAGCTCATGAATTTGGCAACAATACTTTCAGAGCATTTGCAACAAACGTCAATGGATTTTTCGGATCACTTTACTCTCCCGTCGGAGAAATCCATCAATTCACACAAGAACTTAGTGCAACTGGATACATGAAAGTATCTCCAACACTGAGTCAAATTGCAGTAAATATCCCTGGAACTGGTCAGGTAGAAATCTTTGACCTCTTGGCTGGTGTAGTGTCAAACCCCAGACTCATAGATACTGGTGAGACAGGCCTTTATGGAATGGAATTTTCCAGTGCAGGAACGAAATTGTATTTAACCACATCGGGTCCAAGCTCCAAGTTGATTCAATACGACTTGGATAGTTTGAATTCGATGGACCCTGTCACAGATATTGAGGCAACCAAATTCGATGGCTACCCACAAGCTGCTGGTTATGGTGCTTTGCAGACGGGACCTGACGGTATTATATATATGGCAGTCGATAATTCTGGTACGATCGGCACTATTAGCAATGGAAACGGAGATGATACTGGAGCTAGTTTCAACGCCACAGGCTTTGATCTACAAGGAAGAACCAGCAGGCTCGGGCTTCCCAATTTTGCACAAAATGTATCTCCGCCATTGCAACAGCCAAGCATGACAGTTACTGTTGGGTGCGTAGGTCAAACATCCGCCTTTTCGGCGGTTGGAAGAGATAATGTGATTGAAAACTACCTGTGGATCTTTGGAGACGGACAATCAGCGGTTGCCCAAGACACATCACACGTTTACGATCTTCCTGGTATATACACCGTGCAAGTGGAACTAAGCAATCGATGTGATGTGGATACAATCCTAACTCAGACCATCGAGATTTTCACCATACCTCAGCAACCAACGGTTCCCGCAGATACAGCACTGTGCGACATGCCAATTATTCTTTCTGCTTGGGATGTTGTCAATCCTAATTTTAGCTACTATTGGTCAACTGGTGATACCTCCAGACAGGTCTCATTTTCTAATCCTGGTATTATTGATGTGGCGATCATTGACAATACAACTGGTTGTTCGTCAGACACGCTAACAGTCTTGATGGCAGACGCGCGTCCACCCATCGACTTAGGTCCGGATCTCCTAATTTGTCAAACCGATCCAACCATAACGCTTGATTCCCAAATACCAAATTCAACACATGCATGGTCTATTGATGGTGTGGTATCAGGAACTAACAGGACATTTGATATCACTACAGTGGTACCAGGATCTTTTCAATATACCGTTGAAGTAACCAATTCATTCGGTTGCATCGGGCGAGACACTTTGCAGGTAACAATCCAACCCGGACCAGACATATCAGTGGTCAGCAATCCGACGACTGGCTGTGGTAATGATGACGGAAGTTTTGATATTACTTTTAACACTGCTGGAAGCTACACCTATGAATTAGCGGGACGCTCCAATTTTGGGCCAGCTAATTTCGATGGGCCTGGAACTGTTTCTCCAGGTTCGCTGGCACCAGGAAATTATGTTCTAACTACTACAAACATCATAACAGGGTGCGTCTTGGTAAGCCTTCAGCAGATTGAAGATCCAGGCGCGTTCTTCCTCGCTCTAGGCTCAACTGGTAACTGCGATGGAAATGTCACACTGTCATTAAATTCCCTACCCGCAGATTATGATTATCTGGTTCAAGACGATCAGGGAGCGACCGTTGCATCAGGAACAAATTCAATCGACCCGCTTGATATTCCTAATCTAAACACGGGAGTTCTGTCTGTTCAGGTAATAGATAACAATGTCCCCAATTGCGTAGAAACCGAGCAAATAAATGTAGTAGAAGGAGCGCAACCAGCGTTCACCTTTGATGCAATTCAGGAAATTTGTGGGACTCCTGGTAATGTGTTTGTAACCGATGGAGGTGGCAATGCAGGGGTGACCTACTCCTGGACAGGACCAAGCGGATTTACCGGAAGCGGAACGAGTGTATCAGTGACGGACGCGGGAACATATATGGTGACAGCTGCAGGCGGTACTTTTTGTCCACTGACGGAAACAATTGAGGTTATATTCAACGCCGACCCGTTGGTGGATGTGACTGTCACTGGCGACCCATGCGAAGGAATGTTGGTGTTGGATGCAACCGCCACAAATGGTAGTGGAGCATTTGTTTACAGTTGGAATGATGGATCGCAGGCTCCACAAAATACAATCACTAGTTCAGGCACTTACACAGTGACTGTAGTGGATCAACTAACCAGTTGTACAGTGACTTCTATTCCAGTGGATGTGACCATCGAAGCTACCTTTGAGGTAATCCTGTCCTCGCAGCCTGATTGCGATAATAGTGGTGACGTTTTTCTATTCGCCACCACAAATTATTTCGACCCAGCAGTAACGTATGAATGGAGAAACGGTGCAGGAGAAATTCTTGTTGGATCAGATTCAATATTGACTGTATCGACTTCAGATAGATACATTGTGACTGCCACGAATGAGACAGGCACATGCATGGTGTCGGATAGTTTGGACCTTGCAATTGTTCCAATTGATCCTGCTGATCTGACCTTACCGCAACGAGCTACTTTCTGCCCAGCGGATGCAACGGATCCACAAGTTGAACTTAACCCAGGTATTTGGAACACCTACGAGTGGAGGCTGCTGCCAGATCCAGCCGTTATCTCTACTGATCCCACATTGACTGTTTCTACGGAAGGAACGTACGAGGTGACGTTATTTAATGGATTCACCTGTATAACAGATGTAGTAGAGGTCGTGGAGGATTGTCGTCCAATGATTCATGCACCCAACGCATTCTCACCAGGCAACGCAAATGGCATTAATGATGAGTTCTTTGTATTCCCAAATGACTATGTTGACGAATTTGAAATATTCATTTATTCGAGATGGGGTGAACTTGTATTTCATTCTACCGTTTTGGATTTTCGTTGGAACGGAATCTATCGAGGCACTCTTCTTCCAGTAGGAACGTTTGCTTATATTTTGAAATTTTCAAGTACACTAGAACCAGAACTGGGAACCATTGAGCAGTATGGTTCTGTTACATTAATTAGATGATTTGCAATGAGTTACTTTGATTACGTATACAAAAGGCTTTTTCCTTCAGGGAAGTATTCATCTACCGTTTTTGTAAATGAGGTAATCAAAAGAAGTCAATCTTTTCTAAAGAATTTCAATACGTGGAAAGCCTCAGAGCTTTGCGAGGAATATTTGAACGAGATTTGGCAATCGTATTTCTGGAGCAAAAGCGGCATTGATAAAAATCCACAAGTCTCTATTTTTGAAAGTTCTAGGAGCAACGGAATTGCCATTTCTTATCAGCCCAATTTTAATAAATATCATTTTCATTATTTGTTCGACTATTTAGCAGACAAGGTCAAGAAACTTGACTATAAATTAGTGACAAGCAAATTTACCATGGAAGAGCGTGGCGAAAATGTAGAGACGAGAGAGATGCATTTTCTGAAGCCTAAGAATGACCTGACAACCCCGAGAGATCAGAAATATGGAAACGTGCAAATTGAATTTGTTCGTGTAAACGATGAACCCACCAACATAAAGCTAATTGCCAATACATATTCCGATCGCGCTTACCTGGAACCAAAGAACTTTGAACAATTGGCTCAGTTTATCTTTTCAACGGAAACTAAGTCTTAACCTTAATTATGAAACTGGCAGTTCTTTTTACCATGATCATTTTTAGCACAACTCAAGAACGTGCTGAGAATCAACTTTTGCCAACTAAACTTCGAGTAACAGTAGTTGATGGCCTTGGAAATTTTGTAGAGGGTGCTACCGTCTCTATCTATGAGAATGAACAGGATTACCGAGGAAGTACGAATGCAGTGGGAATTGGAAATACAGACAAAAAAGGGAGGGTGATGTTCAAGGATCTCAAATTGATTGGCTATTATATAGAAGCAAAAAAAGGAGACCAAAATAATAACGGAGAAGGTGTATTGACAGGTGAACTTGCAGAGGGAAAAATCAACAAAGTAAACACTGTAATAGAATAGTGCATCGATTACTACTGATTTTCCTTGCCCTCATATTTCTATTTTCGAAAAAAATCGAAAAGGGGGACACATACAAAATGCCGAGCCTGGATGAGAAGACAGAAATTGGTCTTGAGGACCTAAATGGCAGGTTAGAATACGAACGTTTGCTTACAGCAAATCCAAAAACTGGATTGATTCCAAGTAATATTCGAACAAGGGAGTTAGCCTTCTCCAAGGAAAACGACGCACGTACCGAGAAACTCAGGACTTCCGCTTTGGACATATCTTCAGCTGGGCCGTTTAATGTTGGAGGTCGTACCAGAGCTGTGGCATTAGACATCAGAAATGAAGACGTGATTTTGGCTGGAGGAGTTTCAGGCGGAATTTGGAAGAGTATCGACGGTGGTGCCACTTGGATTAGAAAGTCCGATCCTGAAAATAGAAATAGTGTTACATGTCTAGCGCAGGATACGCGACCCGGGAAAGAAGATACTTGGTACCACGGAACAGGGGAAATTTTTGCTAATTCCGCACGTGGAGGTGGAGCAGCCTTCAGGGGAAATGGAATTTACAAATCAACTGATAATGGCGAAACGTGGAATTCGCTACCATCGACGGTTGATTCAGAACCTTCTGTTTTTAACAGCCAATTCCAATACATATGGGACATTGAAATCAATGACAAAAACCTTGCACAAGATGAAGTGCTAGTTGCTGCTTTTGGCGGAATCTTGCGGTCACTGGACGGCGGTACTACTTGGGGAGTTGAAATTGGTCAGCAATTATTTGATTTGGATCCAAACGTAAATTTGAACGATGTGAATGCTTCATTTTTTACAAGTTTAGAAAAGACGAGCGATGGTGTATTTTTTGCCTCACTATCAACGCAAAGTAGCCCAGACGGAGATTCGCCAGATGCAGGTATTTACATTTCCCCAGATGGTGATGAATGGACAGAAATAAATCCGTTTCAGGAGGGATCTCAATACCGAAGAGTTGTGATGGGGCACGCTCCGTCCGACCCTGGTCGATGTTATGTACTTGTGGACACAAATCCGCCCTTTTTACTACGTTATAGTTTAAATGGATTCAATGGATCCGCTCCGTTGGGAAGCTGGAGCAGCCTGGCTGACAATGTGCCAATGTTTGGAGGACAACTAGGAGATTTTGACACACAAGGGTCCTTCAATATGCTGGTCAAAGTACACCCAGAGGATCCCGACCTTGTTTTTTTAGGAGGAACAAACTTGTATAGATCCACAGATGGGTTTAGCTCTGACGAAAATACAGATTGGGTGGGAGGTTATGATCCAGAGGGTAGTCTTGGGATTTATGACAATCATCATCCTGACCAGCACGATTTACTGTTTTTCCCGTCGGATCCCAACAAAATGTTATCTGCCAGCGACGGTGGGCTTATTGTCAGTAGAGATGTGGATAAAGATTCCGTGACGTGGACAAGCCTGAACAATGGCTATCTAACGTCTCAATTTTTTACGATTGGACTTTCCAAAGAAGCGGGAGACGACTTTATGATAGGTGGAATGCAGGATAACGGAACGGATTTAACCTCGGGCTCTCAAAACTGGTCAGGTATTACAGGAGGTGATGGTGGGTATGTTTCAACTACCCCAGGAAAGGAGTTGGTTTTTTCATCATTTCAACGTGGAAGTATTCTTAGAGTCACGTTGGACCAAGACCTGAAGTTGACCTCTTTTGGTCGGGTAGACCCAGAACCGCTGGTGAACAAGGCTGGCTCTGACTATCTCTTTATAACGCCTTTTGTTTTAGATCCATCTAATCCCAACCGTATGTTCGTTGCAGGAGGCAACTTCACATACGTGAATCAAAATGTGTCGCAAATTCCAGGAGGATCTTTAGAGGGTACAACTGCTGGGTGGGAGCGTGTCAACACCTCGAGTGTTAAGGATGGTGTTGTCACTTCACTAGATATATCACAAGATGGTTCAGTTTTGTTTTTTGGCACTTCAGATGGTCAACTCTTTAAAGTGACCAATGCTAATGATGTGCTAAACATGGAGTCAGTAGGGATTACACCTGATTCTTTTCCCGAAGGCTATATTTCTAGTATTTCGATCAACCCTGAGAATCCAGATCATTTCCTTGTCATTTTCTCGAACTACGAAATCCCATCTATTTTTGAGAGTACCAATGGTGGACTATCATTTACCGACGTGAGCGGAAGTCTTGAGCAATTTGCCGATGGAACAGGCAATGGACCTAGCATAAGATGGGGAGAGCTCATTCCTCAAAATTCGGGGTCGTTCTACATTGTCGGAACATCAACAGGACTATATTCAACAGAGTTGACCAATGGAGCATCGACCACCTGGGTCAAAGAAGCCCCAACCCTTGTGGGTAGTGCCGTAGTAACCATGATGGACTACCGATCAGCAGATGGCCGGCTAGCCGTCGCGACGCATGGAAACGGAATATTTACAACCACTATTGATGATTTTAAAAGTCTTGAACTTTCTAGAGAAGGTCAAAATTTCGACCTGCTTCCTGCCTATCCAAACCCACTCAGCGAAAACACCAGAATTCAATATTCGATCCCAGAAGATGGAATCGTCCGAGTAAGTTTGTACACACGCAAAGGAGAGCTTGTTAGAAATCTATTGTGGGCACCTCAATTTGCTGGTGAGAACAGCGTAGTGTGGGACGGAAAAAATGCCTCCGGCACTTTCCTTGCAAACGGTATTTATTTGTATACCGTCGAATATCAAGGCGGCACAAAGTCGGGAAGATTGCTTCTTCGAAACTAGGTTTTCAAAGTAAAAACCAATAGCGCATAGGCAATGATTAATACCCAGAAATGATAGTTGACGATATTTGGGATCAACCCAAACTCCATCAGCACGAGGAGTAGTGCCAGTAAAATGGATACTATTCTAATTGTAGTCTTTGTGCTTTTCTTCATAGCTGAAAATCAAGTTACCTGCTTTGTGTAAACACTAATGTATTGAAAGTTTAGTGCTTTCTCAATAAGATAGTGACATTTGCAGCACAAAAAATGGCTGACATAGGTACCGATATTGATTTGGCGATTTCACTGCTACAGGCTGGTAATTTGGTTGGTATTCCTACAGAAACGGTTTACGGCCTGGCAGGGAATGCGCTGGATGAAGAAGCCATTTTGAAAATCTACAAGGCAAAAAATCGTCCCAAGTTTGATCCCTTGATTGCTCATGCAAGCTCCATGAGAACCATTCGAGATCTTGCGATAAACATACCAGATGGAGCCGAGGAACTTGCTAAACAGTTGTGGCCTGGACCGTTGACTCTATTGCTAGAAAAATCAGAAAGAATCCCCGACTTGCTAACATCTGGTCTGCCTCGAGTTGCATTCAGAATTCCAAATCATCCTACTGCATTGAATTTGCTTCGGCAGTTGGATTTTCCGTTAGCCGCCCCAAGTGCAAATCCTTTTGGCTATGTTTCTCCTGTTGAAGCATCACACGTGGATAAACAACTTGGTGAAAGGATTAAGTACATTTTAGATGGTGGACCATGTACGGTAGGGCTAGAATCTACAATCGTGGGATTTAGAGATGGTAAGGCGATAGTTCATCGGCTGGGTGGTACCAGTGTTGAAGAAATTCAAAAGATTGTTGGAAACGTTGAAGTTGACACAAATAATAGCTCAAATCCTGCCGCGCCAGGTATGCTAAAATCACACTACTCCCCGGGACGAAAACTTATCCTTGGAGATATTGAAGAGAATGCAAAGAAGTTTCAAGGTCAAAAAATAGGAATAATCTCCTTCGAGAAAGATTACGACATGACTCGGAAACAATTTGTTTTATCGCTTTCAGGAAATTTGGAGGAAGCGGCAGGTAATCTATTCAAGGCCTTGCGATTTATGGATGACCCTGAAATTGAGTTGATCTTGGCCGAACAAGTTCCAAATCGTGGCTTAGGCTTGGCGATCAATGACAGATTAAAGCGGGCTTCAGTTTAGCGGGCAAACGAAGTAATAATTCCGAATTTAAACCCTGGAAAGTTCTGGTTTTCCAGTGTATAGAAGGGAACGGAAATACCACCATAAACTCTAAGATTCACGGTGGAATTTCTATTTATCAAATAGCCAGCTCCCACATATAGCCCAATACCTCCTGACGTAGTGTCAGTGTCTTCTGAGAATTTCGGATCTCTTTTACTAGTCATAAATCCATATTCCAGGCCACCATCAAGAAAGGCTGTCGATCTTTTTCTGCTTAATGGAAGCATTGCTCCGAGGCTGAAACTTCCGTTTCTCAGGCTTCGTTCATCAAAGGCCCCATTCCTCAGCAATGAACTTGAAGGGTAATAGTCAAAATTTAAACTAAATAGAAAAGTAGATGCATCGTAGGTGTATGCAAGCCCCAGGCCCGAGAGGGTTTCTTCACCAAAGAGATATTTTCCGCCAATCATCAATCCAATAAAGTGATTGACTTTTATCTGCTTTAGTTCGATTCCCCGACTGTCATATTCAGTTACTTCGTCGATTTCAATATCCGTCTTGGCAGTTTTTGTTGTTAGAAACGACCTACCAAGTCTTGATAACAAAGGGTCTAAGTCCTGTTTCAATGTTCCTTTGACCATGTCATGCCACACCCGTTCGCCAGTAGCAGTTTCATAAAGACCGAGGGAAATAATATACACACCCTGCAGATTGTGAATTTCCCCATCCATAAAGTATCTGGCGGAAATTTCTTTAGCCTTCGAAATAGCAACTTCTTGTCCCTCATTCTCAAAGTAGGAGACAGCTTCTCTTTCTGGAAGGATAACTGCGAACGCATGATTGTTTTCAATGTAAGATTTGATGAGCTTAGAAGTGGAATATTGAAGCTGCGCATCCTTGCTTACATTGATTAGCTCAAAATATGGAAAGTACACGGTGTTGGACTGAGCACGTATGACGTATGAAAAAGAGCTTAAAAACAGAATTAGAAGTGCTTTAATGGATAATTTCATAGTTTCTTCTTTGGCTAACTACTAAGTCCTCTGTTTGACACGTATCCCCCAAAAAAATAGAAGAGAAGAGCCGCACCAAATTTCTAACAGATCGAAATTTCCCCGACCAATTTTGATAGTTTTGCGTCAGTTTTTAACAACAATGAAAGTATGAAGGCGAAAGCAAATGACAATGTAAAAGTTCATTACACAGGTAAGCTTACCACAGGAGAAGTTTTTGACTCATCAGAAGGCCGAGAGCCGCTGGCTTTTACCGTTGGGGGAGGTCAGATGATCAAAGGGTTTGACGAAGCAGTGGATGGAATGGGACTAAACGAGAAAAAAACGGTAACAATTGTTGCTGCGGAGGCCTATGGCGAACACAAAGAGGAGCTGATCCAACAGATACCGAAAAGTAATTTACCAGAGGATATGCACCCAGAAATTGGGCAGAAACTGGTAGCAACAAATGACCTGGGACACCAAACTCAAGTTGCGGTAGTTGAAGTGACTGAAAGTGAAGTTACGATTGATGCCAATCACGATCTAGCTGGAAAAGACCTTGTCTTTGACATAGAATTGGTGGAAATAGGGTAGTGCTATTTTTTTGATTTCAAGATTTTCTGAAGAGGTTTTTGGCCTCTTTTTCTTTGTTTTAAACTTTGAACTTCGTTTGTTTCTGTTTGATTGGGATGCGAAGTATCAAAATTTGCAGATATCGAAACTTTTTTTACATATAACTAGTTTAGTTAAATACCGCTAATTGAACCGCTATTAAGAACCAGCTAAATTCTTCTTAGGTATTTTGATTGCGGCTAATACCTGTTTACCTATCACCCTATTGCTTATTACGACATGAAGTCGATTTCATTGGAAGTCGTCATGTTGAACATATAACCACGAAAGAATGCAAGCCACAGGGATAAAAAACAAGCATCATTTAGAAGTATCAGGTCTGATACCCGTTGAAAAAACCATACGTATTCAGTACCAAAAAACGTTAAATCTTGTCACAATCAAAGGGTCATCAATTGGGGATCACTCCTCATACAAATATGATGATCTTATTGAAAAAATTAGTACTCATTTCAAGCAAGGAAATTCGTTGCAACTATACTTCAACTATGATTTTTTGGATAGTTCAGCGTTAGCCTACCTCGCCACAATCATTTCTACACTTAACGACTATCATGACAGAGGTAAAACGGTGAAGATATTTTGGAGCTGCTTGAGTGTTGCTGAAAACATGGGAGATGAAGGCGAAAAATTGAAGGACTTGTCTAGGTTCGAGTTCCATCTTTAATGTGTCGCATCAAGTAAATGCATTTGCATTTTTTGTTAGTTCTTGGCATTAATCTTAGGTTCAGGTATACATAGCATCTACAGTAGGATATTGCTGTAGAAAGGCTGGATGATTTTAGTAAAATTTCCGTTTCAGAAACTTCAACTAAAATCAAAACAGCTATGAAACGATTCGAAGCGAACTTCCTGAAACTCAATCAAATTTTACTATTTGCACTTTTTGTTTGCCTGCTTCCAAGCATTGGACTTGCACAGAAAAGCGGCACCAATAAGAAAATTACCTATAAATACAACCAGTACGTGATGGTTACTCTCAAAGACGGAACCGAAGTACCAGCACGAGTTTCTTCTTTAAAATCAAAGACTCAATGCTATGTGCAAATGATCGATGGCACAAAAGCAGGAGCAGTGAGTAAGAAATTCATGAGACCTATGACAGCTGACGAGATCGCTGAGCTTAAACGCAGGCGAAACGAAGTTGCCAGAAGCAATGAGGAAGATTCACGTAAGTAGGTTGGGACAAATTGAATCGCTCTTATAAAGAGATCACTTCCTCACCACGTCCTTCGAATGCTCAAACACAATGATTGGTTTGCTATCGATTAGCATCTCAGTGCTAAATAATTTGGTATTCCCAGCTAGCTTTTCAACCGATTTTCCTACGAGATAAGGGTCTATCGGCCCCAATCCTCCCCTTGGTAAACCCTCGTCTTCCAGATCGGGAAGGCGGTAGTGCATGGGAATCGTAACTGTTGGATTAAGTGTTTTCAACACAACTTCTAACTCATCGGGCTTCAAAATGTGGTGATCACCATCTATTGGAACAAAGAAAAGGTCTGGAGTACCGATCGCATCGTAGTGCTCCTGGGTAAGCGGACCATTGTCGCCAATATGGACGAATTTCATTTCTGCGACTTCAATGACCCAGATGGTATTCTTTTGATCGAACTCTTTTCCGTATGGATCACAATGTTTACCCTTTAATCCTGTGATTTTGAAATCGCCCACTTGATAAGATCCCACTTCTTCAATGATTTGAAGCTGATCTTCCCAATACGGTTTGATACCTCTGAACCTTCCGCCATCGTGATCATAATGTGGGTGGGTGATCAACGCTGCATCGGCGATGATGTTTTTTGGAAAATAGTACCCAATCCATGTTGTGTCCGCATACGGATCAATCAGTAAACTTTTGTCTTCATAGGAAATCTTAAAGGATGCGTGTGCGATGTATTCAACTTTGACCTTCGGTGGTGACGTGGCACAGCTCAATAAGAGTACTGGGAACAAAAGCAAAATAAACTTCATCATGGAAATGTAAGCAGAGCCGCCGAGAAAGGCTAGACTGTAGTGTTTGTTTCTAAACGATGCAGTAATTACCGCTCAAGTAGAAATCAGGAATTCTCAGACGATTCATCTTATATTTATAATAAATACATCAAAACCTAACCTATGAAATATCTAGTCATTCTCCTTCTTCTGCCGATGACTCTTTTGGCACAAATCCCCAAACCAGCGGACGTTTTTGGTTTCGAGCCAGGTGCCGATTACAAACTAGCCGATTACGGACAACTTCAAGACTACTATCAGCAGCTAGCAAGTGCTTCTGATAGAGTGAAACTGACAGAAATCGGTAAAACAACGCTGGGAAAACCAATGCTCTTGCTGATGATTTCGAGCGAGGCTAATATTTCGAATCTTGAAAAGTATAGAAAAATCAGCCAGGACATGGCGCTGGCTAAGATTGATAAGGCGACTGCCACGCAAAATGCCAAAGATGGAAAAGCAGTGATTTGGATCGATGGAGGACTGCATGCTACCGAGCGTGCTCCAGCACAGATGTTGCCCGAACTTGCTTACAAAGTGGTCACAGAAGAGTCTGATGAAATGAAAAAAATTCGTGACAATGTGATCATGCTGTTAATGCCTGTAATGAATCCCGATGGGTTGGAAATTGTGGTGGATTGGTACAAGAAAAACCTTGGTACTCCATACGAAACTACGGGTCCTCCGATTTTGTATCATCACTATGTCGGACATGACAACAATCGTGATTGGTTCATGAACAATATGCCTGAGAGCTATCATGTAAATGAAATGCTTTACAACACATGGTATCCACAAATTGTGTACAATCATCATCAGTCGTCCCCTGCTTGGGCCAGGATATTTTTACCACCGTTTTCTGACCCGGTGAATCCCAATATTCACCCGGGAGCAACTACTGGAACAAACCTAATTGGCACCGCGATGGCAAATCGTTTCGCCATCAAAAAAATGCCTGGGGTTATTTCACATCTTACTTTCAGCATGTGGTGGAATGGAGGAATGAGAACCGTACCTTATTTTCATAACATGGTTGGTATTTTGACTGAAACAGGACATACCACTCCTACACCACGATTGTATCCACCAGATTCTCTTCCTAAAGAAATTGGACGCGGACGAGGGAAAGTTCCTTCAGATGGGACCAAAATTTTTTATCCATATCCATGGAAAGGTGGAGAGTCACATTTTCGAGATGCAGTTGAGTATACGCTTACAGCCTCCATGGCTGTCTTAGATTTTGCGGCTGACCGAAAGGAAGAGTACTTGCTTAATATCTATTCAATGGGTCGGGATGCCATTGAGGCAAATGTTCTCGAGGATTTTTATGCCTACGTTATTCCAAAAAATCAACATGATTTTAATGAAGCAACGAATCTTGTAAATGTTCTGAGACAGGGAGGTATTGAGGTACATCAAGCCACCAGTGACTTCAAGACAGGTGGTAAAACGTACCAATCTGGTTCATATATCGCATATGGAGCGCAGGCCTTCAGACCCTACTTGGTGGACATGATGGAGGCGCAGAATTACCCAGATAAGAGAGCCTATCCTGGTGGACCTCCAGTACCACCCTATGATCTGGCGGGGTGGACGCTGCCAATGCAAATGGGCCTGACTGTAGATAGAATCGAAGATGAATTCTCGGCGAAAACGATCTTAATCGAAGACCGTGCAATATTGCGAACGGGTAAAGTGTCAAAGGGCAGTTATGGATTTTCACTTTCTGGGAAAGAAAATCACAGCTACAAAGCCGTAAATCAATTGTTAACCTCAGGTGTCAAAGTGCATCGGATATCCGCAGATTCTGACGGCCTGGGTGCTGGAGATTTTGTTATTGAAGGTTCTCCAAAACAGGTCGATCAGCTAGCGAAGGATCTGGGCCTGGATTTCAGAGGACTTAAAAGTGAACCTAGTGATAAAACAGAATTAGTAAAACCAAAAGTTGGATTGTACAAAAGTTGGGTTGCTAACATGGATGAAGGTTGGACTCGCTGGTTTCTTACGGAGTACAATTTTGAATGGGACACACTTCACGATGAAGACATCAGAAAGCGGGACCTTTCTCAGTACACCGCAATCATTGTTCCCGATCAAAATCCAGATAGAATCCTCAATGGACATGCCTCAGGCTCAATGCCGGATGAATTTGTAGGAGGTCTGGGATTAGCGGGAACATTGAAATTGCAGGAGTATACCAAGAACGGTGGCACCTTGATAGCCTTTGACAAAGCAAGTGATCTGTTTATTGACCAATTCGGTCTTCCGATTACAAATGTCACCAAAGGATTGGATGATCAAAAATTCTTTATTCCGGGCTCATTGATTCGTACCACAGTCAAAACTGATCATCCACTCGCAAGCGGGATGCAGAGCGAAGTAGCTGCTTCTTTCAATAGAAGCCGTGCGTTTAAAACGGTTGTGAAATCAAATAAAGGAGAGGGAGGTACAGAGTACACTGTGAAGACAGCTCCTAGACCTGACGTTGATGTTGTGGCTAGCTATGCAAAGAGCGATCTTCTAATGAGCGGATGGGCATTGAATGAGGAGAAGTACATTGGTGGAAAAGCTGCCATGGTTCGAGTTGGTCATGGCGAGGGAAACGTGATTCTATTTGCTTTCCGCCCGCAGTTCAGAGGCCAACCACGAGCAACGTACAAACTTGTTTTTAACTCGATTTATGCTGGATCAATGAAGAAATGACGGCAAAGGCCGTTAGGTAGATCCTTTGATCTCTCTGATTATTGTTACATGAAAAACCTACACATAACCCATATTCCTATGAAAACCTATCGAAAAATTCTTGTTGCGGCATTCGTTGTGCTTTTTCTTTTTCCAAACGATGGTACAGCTCAAACACTGTCGAAAGAGCAAATTGAAGCTCTCCAATTCAGACATGTGGGCCCGATCGGAAACCGACTAATTTCTGCCGTTGGGATTCCTGGTGACGAACTGACCTACTATGTGGGAGCTGCCAGTGGAGGTATTTGGAAGACCACAGATGGAGGCTTAAACTGGGTACCGATCTTTGACGATAAACCTGTACATGCAATTGGAGCACTTGCACTTGCACCATCCAACTCAGGAATTATCTATGCCGGAACAGGCGAGAGCTTTATCAGATCGAATGTGTCCATCGGTAATGGCGTGTGGAAGAGTACAGATGGTGGTGATTCATGGACGCAGAGCGGATTGGAAAATACTGGACGTATTGGACGAATCATTGTGCATCCGAGAAACCCTGACATTGTGTATGTCGCTGCCCTGGGGCACGCTTATGCTCCGCAAAGTGATCGCGGTATTTTTAAAAGTACCGACGGTGGAAGGACATGGAGACATGTGCTGAAGGTGGATCAAAATACTGGAGCTTCGGAGATCGTGATGCATCCGACTAATCCAATGATTCTTTTCGCTGGCATGTGGCAACTATCTCTTAGAACATGGAACAGGACCAGTGGTGGACCTGGAAGTGGAATTCATATGTCCATTGATGGTGGGGAAACCTGGAAAAAACTAGAGGGAAATGGACTACCTAAGGGACCAGTTGGTAAGATTGCGATGGCAATGACGCCAGCAAATTCTGATCGAGTCTATGCTTTGATTGAGACGGGAGATGGAGTAGAAGCAATAAGTGGCGATCCAGAGGCAGGAGAGCTATGGAGGTCTGATGACTTAGGGAAAAGTTGGAGTATGATTAATCCTAACAGAGATTTGGGAGGACGCCAAGCGTACTACACTCGAGTAGAAGCATCTCCAGACAATCCGAACGAAGTCTATTTTATGTCAGGCCCATTTTTAACAAGTATAGATGGCGGAAAGACAACCGAACCCGTCAGTTTTGGCACTCAACCCAATTGGGATCTTCATCATACCTGGATTGATCCCACAGATGGAAACCGAATGATTGTGGCTGGTGATGGAGGTTTGGGTATCTCCAAGAATCGAGGCAAATCGTGGTATCGAGTTCAGCTACCGGTAGCTCAGCTATATCACGTGACGACTGACAATAACGTTCCTTATTACCTTGTAACGAATCGTCAGGATGGACCTTCTATGCGTGGCCCAAGTCGGACGAATGTGGCTGGTTTTTTCGGTGTTGGTTTCATTCCGACAGGTGCTTGGAGAGATATTGGCGGAGGTGAGAGTGGTTTTGCTACTCCCGATCCGACCAATCCTGATGTCGTTTGGTCAAGTGCATCTGGGTTTGGTGCGCTAGGCGGTGTGGTGACCAGATACAATGTAAATAGCGGCCAATTTAGACAGACGGAGGTATGGCCAGAATTTACTGCTGGACGAAGCGCGGCACAGGTGAAATATCGATTTCAGTGGACCTTTCCACTTCTGATCTCGCCACATGACAACAACACCGTGTACGTAACCAGTCAAATGGTGCATAGAACTAAGGATAGTGGCCAATCGTGGGAAGTGATTAGTCCTGACCTTACCCTTAATGATAAGTCCAGGCAACAAAAGTCAGGCGGATTGACACCAGACAACATTGGGGTTGAGTACGCCAATGTGATTTATGCGTTTGAGGAGTCTCCTGTCAAACAAGGCGTTTTCTGGGCAGGCACAAACGATGGCTTGATCCAGATAAGTCAAGACGGAGGAGACACATGGACGAATGTGGGACGAAACATCAAGGACCTACCAGCCTTAGGTACCGTTCGAAATATCGAAGCTTCAAAATGGAGTGAAGGAAAGGCGTACGCGACCATTGACTTTCATGAAGTTGGAAATTTTGATACACATGTGTACAAGACAGAGAACTTTGGAAAAACTTGGAAGAAAATCACCAACGGAGTTGTGAAAAGCAATCTCAGCTATGCACGCATGATCAAGGAAGATCCTGTCAGAAAAGGGTTGTTGTATCTAGGAACGGAGAACAAATTGTACATCTCTTTTAACGATGGTGCGTCCTGGCAGGAATTTATGAGTAACCTACCGCATACCCCTTTTTATTGGATTGATATTCAAGAGCATTTTAATGACTTGGTGGTTGGTACGTATGGACGAGGGATTTGGATATTGGATGATATTTCCGCCTTGCAGCAAATGCCCTCCGATATTGAAAGCCAAAAGGCAGTGCTTTTTAAACCCAAGGATGCGTATCGTTTTCGACCTGTAACCGCGACGATGCAATTTTTTCCTGAACCATCATTTGGAAACGATCCCCCTCCAGGAGCCTCAATCAACTATTGGTTAGCTGAGAAAAACGATAAAATGAAACTCTATATCACCAATACTGCAGGGGACACGATCAGAACTATCGAACACATGGGAAAAGCTGGGTTGAATAGAGTCTGGTGGAATTTTGCCATTGATAACGTAACAGAGATCAAGATGCGTACGAAACCTGAAGGTGGTGATTGGATCCCCTTGGGAAAAGATAGAACACGTCCATCTCCATTCACGATAGGTTACAGCTCTTACTGGGTTCCACCGGGAACGTATAATGTTAAGATGACCGTCGGCAATAATGAGTTTTCGGAGAAAATCAACATATTAAAAGATCCAAATTCGGAGGGAACGCTGGAAGATATCGAGAAGCAAACTGAATTTATGGTACAGATTCATGAAGATATTGACAATGCTTCGAAGATGGTAAATGAGTTAGAAATTCTGCGAAGACAATTGTACGATCTGAAGTCGATACTCAAGGTTCAAAACGATAACGAAGTGGTGATGAAATCACTTAATAACATGGATTCACTGCTGACGACATTGGAGGGAAATCTTGTCCAGCTCAAAGCTTCAGGTACAGGGCAAGATGGTGTTCGGTG
>JBDWQX010000296.1:0-6736 GCA_039986395.1 Cyclobacteriaceae bacterium | reverse complement strand
ATGCTGACAGCCTATGATTATTCAATGGCAAAAATCATAGATCAGTCAGGAGTTGATGCAATACTAGTGGGTGATAGCGCATCCAATGTGATGGCTGGGAACGAAACCACTCTGCCAATTACACTCGATCATATGATCTGGCATGCCACCTCTGTTGTGAAGGCAGTAAACAGGGCATTGGTGATTGTTGACGTACCGTTTGGTAGCTACCAGGGCAGTTCGTCGGAAGCACTTCGATCGTGCATCCGAATCATGAAAGAATCTGGTGCCCATGCAGTAAAGATGGAAGGGGGTTTTGAAATTAAAGAAAGTATTCAGCGTGTCTTATCTGCAGGAATCCCGGTAATGGGCCATCTCGGCTTGACTCCGCAATCCATATATAAATTTGGAACCTACACAGTGAGAGCCAAGGAAGAAGAGGAGGCCAATAAACTTCTTGAAGATGTAAAGCTGCTAGAAGAGCTGGGATGTTTTGGAATAGTACTGGAAAAAATACCGTCCAAGCTGGCAAAGAAAGCAGCTGAATCTGTTTCTATTCCAATGATCGGCATTGGGGCAGGCCCTGATACCGATGGGCAGGTACTTGTTGTTCATGATATGCTAGGCATCACGCAAGATTTCAAACCAAGGTTTTTAAGACAATATGCAGACCTGAATCAGGTGATGTCTGACGCTGTTAAAAACTACGTTTCTGACATTAAATCCAAAGACTTTCCTAACGAAAAGGAAAGCTATTAACACTAACCAAGTACTTATAATTCGATGGCAAAAATAATCTATACGCACACCGACGAGGCTCCAGCACTCGCAACTCAATCACTTCTTCCAATTGTTAATGCTTTCACTGCTTCGGCAGATGTAAAGGTTGAGACCAGAGACATTTCCTTGGCAGGAAGGATTCTTGCAAATTTTTCGGATTACTTGAATGACGATCAGAAGGTAGCTGATGCATTGGCTGAACTTGGTGGTCTGGCAAAATTACCAGAGGCCAACATCATTAAGCTACCAAATATTAGTGCTTCGATACCTCAACTGAAGGAAGCTATCGCGGAGCTACAATCACAAGGGTATGCATTGCCGGACTATCCAGATGATCCCCAAGGTGATGAAGAGGAAAAGGTAAAATCCACTTATGACAAGATTAAGGGTAGTGCCGTAAATCCCGTATTGCGGGAAGGCAATTCAGATCGAAGAGCGCCCAAGGCTGTGAAGGAATTTGCCAGAAAGCACCCACATTCCATGGGTGCTTGGAACTCAGATTCTAAGTCGCATGTGTCAAGTCTGAGCGATGGTGATTTTTACGGTAGTGAAAAGTCTGTGACAGTTGCTAACGCAGGAAGTGCGAAAATCGAATTTATTGGCGCGGATGGAGGCAGCACAGTGCTCAAAGAGGATACTCCCTTGCAAGCAGGAGAAATTATTGATGCTTCAAGAATGAGTCGTAAGAAATTGATTTCTTTCTTCGAGCAAGAAATTGAAAGTGCAAAGCAGCAGGGCATTCTATTTTCAGTTCATCTGAAAGCGACCATGATGAAAGTTTCTGATCCAATTATTTTTGGAGCTGCAGTTACTGCATTCTTTGGTCCTGTCATTGAAAAACATAAGGATACGCTGAACGAGCTTGGATTTAATCCAAACAATGGAATAGGCGACCTCTACGCTAAAATCGAAAATTTAGATACAGGCAAAAAGTCTGAAATAGAAGCTGATCTGACATCCTGCTATGAAAGCCGACCAGCCATGGCTATGGTCAATTCCGACAGGGGGATTACCAATCTCCATGTTCCAAGTGACGTGATCATTGACGCTTCCATGCCAGCCGCGATTCGTACCTCGGGTCAGATGTGGGGGCCAGATGGTAACCTAAAAGACACGAAATATGTGATTCCTGATCGTTCGTATTCTGGTGTGTACCAGGCCACAATCGATTTTTGCAAAAAGAATGGAGCCTTTGACCCCACAACCATGGGAAGTGTTTCAAATGTTGGTTTGATGGCACAAAAAGCAGAGGAGTACGGTTCGCATGACAAGACCTTTCAGCTTACGGGAGCTGGAAAAGTAAGAGTATCAGACGATTCGGGGAATGTGCTGATCGAACACGATGTAGAGGAAGGTGATATCTGGAGAATGTGTCAGGTAAAGGATGCGCCAATTCGGGACTGGGTAAAACTGGCTGTAAATAGAGCAACAGCAACGGGAGTTCCTGCAGTTTTTTGGCTCGATAAAAACAGGGCACATGATAGCGAATTGATCGAAAAAGTGAATGAATACCTCAAGGATCATAATACCGATGGATTGGATATCAGAATCCTCTCGCCAGTGGATGCAACTCAATTTTCGCTGGAAAGAATTGTTGAAGGAAAGGACACGATTTCCGTTACAGGAAATGTGCTAAGGGATTATTTGACAGATCTGTTTCCTATTTTGGAGGTAGGCACAAGTGCAAAAATGCTCTCCATCGTTCCATTGATGAATGGTGGTGGACTTTTTGAAACAGGCGCTGGTGGTTCAGCTCCAAAGCATGTCCAGCAATTTGTAGAAGAAGGACATTTAAGATGGGATTCGCTTGGGGAGTTTTTAGCGCTAGCAGTTTCCTTAGAACATTTGAGTACAACCTTTGACAATCCGAGAGCAAAAGTGCTGGGAGACGCTTTGGATGATGCCACTTCTAGACTGCTGGATGAAAATAAATCCCCATCGAGAAAGGTGAATGAAATCGACAATCGAGGAAGCCATTTTTATTTGGCTATGTACTGGGCGGAGGCCTTAACTGCTCAAGATGATGATGCAGATCTCAAGTCAACGTTTGAGCCTATCGCAAGTCGGCTGGAAGAAAATAAATCGAAAATTAACGAGGAATTGATTACAGCACAGGGTAGTAAGGTTGATATTGGTGGCTATTATCAACCGGACATTCAGAAAGTAGCAGATGCCATGAGACCTAGTGGTACCTTGAACGACATTATTGATTCCATTTAACAGAACAACGACCGCTCTCTATCACTGCATTCAATTCTTTCCTTATTTTGCAGCGAGAATAACGATGAACTGAAATGGATCAAAACCCTTCCTCTCATATAGCGCAGCTGCTAACCACAAAGTCTGACGTCAAACAAGTCACATATAGAAATGTCTGCAAGACCTTTAACGCCTTGAAGGAGGAGGCATTGAAGATTACCAAGGAAATCAATGTCAAAACCAGTACAAAGGATGAGAACCTTGTCCTGTCTGTCGATGATGTGAGTGATCAGGAATTCCATCTAAAAGTTGCTGGCGATTTGCTGGTCTTTTTCCTGCATACCAACATCATTACTTTAAGTGATGACTATTCCTATAACAAGAGTGATTACGTTCTTGAAAATCCCATGCGGAAGTACTTAGGACAAATCAATGTCTACAATTTCATGTCCGATTCGTTGAAATTCAATCGAGTAAATGATCCCGGCTATCTGTTGTCCCGATTGATGATCAATGTTGAAAATAGGTTCATTGTGGAGGGAGACGGACAAATCAACTTCATGTTCGAAAGTGTTTCTTCAAAGGAATTGGAACCAACCGACTTAAATATCCTGATCCAATTGGTGGTGACACAGGCAGTTGAAAATGATCTGATAGCGCCCCCATTCCAAAAGATTCGAGGACTTACCCTTCAGCAAAAAATTGCAAAGACTGAGGTTTTAGGAGCTGGTAACAAAATTGGGTTTCAGATGAGTTCGCAACAGGACGCGAAGTGATTGAGTGGATAAGTGATGATGCTGTTAGGAAAGCTCCTTGACTTTTCTTTCCAATACTGTTAGCGCTCTTCCAGATCAAAGTAGTTTGTTTCTATAAACTCATAGAATTCAAAATTTCGGCTATTAAGATCTTCGAATCCTTTTTGAAGAAATTTAATGCTGGCATCAATTTGATTTTTATGCCTTCTTAACTCTTTTTTGAATTCCGATTTGTTCATGATTATAAAGATAAGCGCATTTTCCTATTCCTTTAACGGATTAGGTATACAATAGATCATCATTTAAATGTGTGGCTACATTTCCTGTTTTGCTCACCAGAAACTTTTGGTACGATCATGTACCCAAAATACTATAAATTCCAGGTCCATTTAAACCTAATACCATGAAAAAACTCCTAACCATCGTACTTTCATTAAGCATTTTATTTCCAACTTTTTCCCAAAAAGAAAAGGACAACATTATCAAAAGCCTTGATGAGCAACACGATAAATATGCCAAAGTAGCTACTCAGATTTGGGATTGGGCGGAGGTCGGATATCAGGAAGAGAAAAGCTCAGCACTGTTGAGTGAGATGCTGGAAAAGGAGGGGTTTACGATCAAAAAAGGAGTTGCAGATATTCCAACTGCCTTCGTGGCAGAATATGGATCGGGAAGCCCGGTAATAGCCATTCTTGCGGAATTTGATGCATTACCTGGCGTTTCCCAAAAGGCGATACCAAGTCGAGATCCGGTCGTGGAAGGTGGTGCAGGACATGCTTGTGGGCACCATCTGTTTGGCACGGCATCAAGCGCAGCTGGAATTGAGGTGAAAAAATGGCTGGAATCATCAGGAAAATCAGGAACTGTTAGAGTGTATGGCACACCTGCGGAAGAAGGAGGCGCAGGTAAAGTCTACATGGTTCGTGCGGGTCTCTTTGACGATGTGGATGTGACCCTTCACTGGCATCCTGGCAGCCGGAACGTAGCAAACCCGGGATCGTCGCTGGCTAACAAGTCTGCAAAATTCAGATTCTACGGAGAAGCTTCGCATGCAGCAGGATCTCCAGAAAGAGGAAGGTCAGCACTAGATGGAGTTGAAGCAATGAACATGATGGTTAATATGCTCAGAGAGCACCTGCCGCAGGAAACAAGAATTCACTACGTCATCACCAGAGGAGGTGAAGCACCTAATGTTGTGCCTGCATTTGCTGAAGCCTTTTACTACACCAGGCATCCCAACGTTGCCAATGTCAAAGAAATTTTCGAGAAGGTCGTAAACTGTGCGAAAGGTGCTGCATTAGGAACAAACACCACGATGGATTATGAGGTAATTCACGGATTGTACAATTTATTGCCCAATGAAACCCTCTCTAAGTTGATGCATGCGAACCTGACAAAGGTAGGAGGTGTTAAGTATGATGCCGGTAATACCGAGTTTGCTCAGAAGATTCTGGAAACATACAAGGGAGATTACGCGTTGGCGGACGCAAATCGAATAAGTCCTTATAGCACAGAAATTAGAAAATCATCTGGATCTACGGATGTTGGAGATGTGAGTTGGGCTGTTCCTACTGCTGGAATGAGTGCTGCAACCTGGGTTCCTGGAACATCGGCACACACGTGGCAGGCAGTAGCGGCTGGTGGAACTAGTATTGGTCACAAAGGATTAATAGTTGCCGCTAAAACTATCGCACTAACAGCGATTGACATTTACAATGACCCGAAAATTGTTGATGAAGCACAGAAAGAATTGATCAAACAGCAAGGAGAGAATTTCGTCTATGATGCTTTAATTGGAGATAGAAATCCGCCACTTGATTATAGAAAGTGATGTGAATGAAGGTCGTTCGGTTTTAGAATTTCTGGCGCCACTTTTTCTTCTCGCCATGTTGCTTTTTGGCGGTGATTCGTTTGTTGATTGCAGATTTTGATGGCTTGGTTTTCTTTCTGGCCTTTGGAGTGAAGAAGGCTTTGGACAGTAATCGATCAAGTTTCTTGAAAGCAATCTCTTTGTTTTTGAACTGTGATCTATGGCTCTCGGCTGTAACAATTAGCTCGCCTTCTTTGGTTAATTGATTTCCGAGTTTTTCCAGAATACGTTCTTTCTCATCTGCCAAGAGTATCGAAGACTCCTTGACATTAAATCGAAGCACCACTTTCGATTCTACCTTGTTTACGTGCTGTCCACCTGGCCCACCACTTCTGGCAGTGGTTATTTGGATTTCGGATCTAATCCGGGAAATTGGAATTTGATGGGCCATTGTTTTCGTACTTCTCCTTATCAAAGATGAGGAAACAAAAAGAACCTCGTAAAACCTTCAGTAAGGAATTTTGATTTTGGTAGAATAATATTCTATAAATCGCTGATTTTCAGGCGCTATATGATGAAATAGGTCTACCTTCGCGCCTCATCTAAAAAATCCCCTTTGAACGACTTTTCAAAACTAGGACTTTCGTCCACAACCATCGATGTACTAGATAAGCTAGGGTTTGAAAAACCAACCCCAGTGCAGAGCGAAGCTATTCCATTATTGCTTGGAAATGATCCTTGTGATTTTATTGGTCTTGCTCAAACCGGAACAGGAAAAACGGCTGCTTTCGGACTACCGCTGATGGATCTGATCAACAGTGATGACACGACAACTCAGGCGTTGATAATGGCGCCGACACGAGAGTTGGGTCAGCAGACAGCAAAACAATTGGTTGATTTTTCAAAAAATCACAAGAGCCTCAATGTGGAAGTTGTCTACGGAGGTGCTGCTATTGTGAATCAGATCAAGGCATTAAGAAAACCTACGCAGATCGTGGTTGCTACGCCAGGGAGGCTAATGGATTTGATCAAGCGCAAGGCGGTTAAGCTTGAGAATGTAAGGTATGTTGTCCTGGATGAGGCGGATGAAATGCTCAACATGGGTTTCAAGGAAGCGATCGATGAGATCTTGTCCCACATTCCTGGAGATCACGCCACATGGTTATTTTCTGCGACTATGCCAGCGGAAATCAGACGGATTGTCAAGAAGTAC
>JBDWQX010000295.1:0-4541 GCA_039986395.1 Cyclobacteriaceae bacterium | reverse complement strand
GGAAAGTGGGAAAGTGTTTTGGATATAGTGTTGGGATGTGAGTTTGTTGATGTTAGCGTAGAGGTGCTAGTGTAATAGGTGTTAAGATTAGGTTTAGTTAGGGGTGGTGTTGATAGGTACGGGTGATTGATTGAACAATTCAACGTCCTTGCGTGGGAGGTATGACCAGCGCAGCAATCTTGCTAGTCCTACTTGCGGCAACCATGCCATGACCCTCACGGTTTCGATCTGTCATGCCTGACTGGATCAGGCATCTTACCCTCCAAATGATAGCAAACTTTGCTCTAGGCAAATCCCATCGCAATCTAGACCGGATGGGAAGCGGCACGAAGTAAGCGGACAGCCGGGATATCTGTAACATGAAATGCAGTTAGTTCTCTCTAAACACCTCTTAACAAGACACTTCCACAACAAATTGAGACTATTTCACGTATCTTTGCTTTGTGATCCTATTCAGGAAAATAGTAAATACGCTGGTGGCCATCATCTTATTGATCGCTACGACAGGCATTACGCTCAACAAGCATTATTGCATGGGGAGAGTGAAATCTGTGGCGATTTTTCATCATGCAGAAAACTGTATGGGAAATGACTTGATCGATCCAATGCCTTGCTGTGAAGACGTTAGTCAGCAATTGAAAGTGGAGAACTTAGCAAAAGCTTCCTTCGAATTTGAAAGCACTCTTAGCCTCAACTTGCTTGCAGTCTACTACTTCGTCCTTGATCAAAGACTTATTTCGTTTGAGAAGGACAAGCCAGAATTTCATGACTATTCTCCCCCACCTCCTGATCGAGACATACCGGTCCTGATACAGTCTTTCCTTATTTGATACCATAATGTTTTGGCCTCTGTTGCTTCGGAATGTCCGAAAAGCATCATGCATCTCTATTTTATTACCCGAATCAAATCGGGCTAGTCCTTACAAAACATTATGAAAAAAATACAATTAATACTAATAGCGCTAATACTGAGCAGCGTTATTCATGCTCAGAAAGTTAGAGGTATGATCGCTGACCAAACGCATCAGCCGTTGATCGGTGCTACTGTTCAGGAATTGGGCACTCAAAATGGTGTGGTCACCGACGTTAACGGAAAATTCGAACTAAGCCTCTCTGATCGAGGCGCATCTCTCTTGATTTCCTATGCTGGCTTTTTGGCCGATACAGTTTCTGCAAATTTTACAGGACCTATGCACATCATGCTTTCTGAAGATTCGCAAGAACTCGATGAGATCGTGATAAGTGCAAGCAGTACTTTTCTCGACGACCTTCAATCGGTGCATGTTGAAGTAATTACAGAAGCGGAGCTTGGAAAAGCAGCCTGCTGCAATTTGTCGGAGAGTTTTGAAACGAACGCATCCGTTGATGTTTCTTTTACCGATGCAGTAAGTGGAGCTAAGACCATCCGAATGCTTGGATTAGATGGCCGATATGTACAAATCAATCGCGAAAATATTCCGAATGTACGTGGTCTGTCTGGAAGGTATGGGTTGAGTTACGTTCCCGGGACATGGGTACAATCCATCGATGTGGGAAAAGGGGCAGGTACGGTTGTCAATGGCTATGAGTCCATGACTGGTCAGATCAATGTGGAACAAAAAAAACCGGAAAACAGTGAAAAATTGTACCTCAACGCTTATGCGAATTCCTTTGGTAGATTGGAACTGAATGTGAACACCGCTTGGGATATTAATGACAAATGGAGTTCAGGCTTGCTGCTACATTCCAACTATCTGAACAGCGAGATAGACAAGAATGATGATGGCTTTGTGGATCTTCCAAAATCCAAGCAAATCAATGTGATGAATCGTTACAAATACCAAGGCGAAAAAATGGTGACTCAAATTGGATTTAATGTAATGCGAGACGAAAAAGCGGGCGGTCAACTCGGTTTTGATTTCGGAGACGATTTCGCGACCTCTTCGCACTACGGATTCTCGAACAACACGACACGTCTCGAAGTTTTTGGAAAGACTGGACTGCTATTTCCACACAAGCCTTATAAGGGGTGGGGATTCATATACTCTGCCTCTTACCTGGACATTGATGCTGGTTTCGGACGCGATAAGTATACGGGTGAAGAAACCACGTTATACGGAAATGTCATTTTCCAAAACATTATCGGAAACTCCTTTCATCAGTACAAAACAGGTGCAAGCATTCTCTACGATGATTTCAATGAAGCATACATCGACTCGGTATTCACAAGGCAGGAAATTGTTCCTGGCCTCTACTATGAGTACACCTACAGTCCTGGCGAAAAGTTTAGTTTGCTACTAGGGGCACGAACGGATTTCCACAACCTGTACGGAACTTATTTTACGCCCAGACTTCATTCCAGATATCAGTTAAGTGCTAATACCACAATTCGAGCTGCAATTGGAAAAGGGTATCGTACGCCAAATACGCTGGTAGAGAACAGTAACATTCTCGTTTCTTCTCGGCAATTGATTATTCAGGAAAATCCTAACCCGGAAGTCTCTTGGAACATGGGTGGAAGTATCGTGACTGCCATTCCCATAGGAACGAAAAAGCTCAATCTGATCGGAGACTATTTCTACACCACGTTTGAAAATCAATTGATTTACGACATGGATCAAAACTCCAGTCAATTGGTGGTTTACAATCTGGACGGGCGATCATTTGCTAACAGTTTCCAGATTGAAGGAAATTATCAGTTCAATGACTTTTTTAGTGTTAAAAGTGCGTACAAGTTTTATGATGTTAAAACCACCATCAACGGTGAGCTACGTCAGGTACCTTTTAACTCCAGGAATCGTTTTTTCCTGAATACCTCCTACGCAACCAAATTTGACCGATGGCAAGCCGACGCAACACTTCAGTGGTTTGGAAGCAAACGTTTGCCAGATACAAGCGACAAGGCAGCAGAATTTCAACGGAACAGTTCTACGCCAGACTTCTTCCTTTTAAATGCCCAAATTAGCAGAGGGTTTAGGTGGGGAAATATTTACGTGGGTTCAGAGAATTTACTGAATTTTACGCAGGATGATCCAATCATCGATTCGCAGAATCCGTTTAGTAACGACTTTGATGCATCGCTTGTTTGGGCACCTGTGGCAGGTAGAATGGTGTATGCTGGGTTTAAGTATAAGATTAAGAGAAATTAGTAATTAGTAGTAAGATATGAGACTCGTAAAAATGACGTTTGTAGTTCTGATGTTCGCAAGCAGTTTAGCTGCAACGGCGCAGAAAGAGCCCGTGGAAACAGCCAAGGGAAACCAAATAGAGATCCAGACTTCGGCGATATGCGAAATGTGTCAACATGCAATCGAGTATGATTTGGCTTTTGTAAGAGGTGTGAAAAATGCAGAACTAAACCTTGACAACAAGGTTGTAACGGTACTCTACAATCCAAAAAAGATTACTCCAGAAGAAATTAGAACAAGTATTACCAAAGTTGGATATCATGCTGACTTCATGGCTCGTGATAGTATCGCTTATAGCAAACTTCCTTTTTGCTGTAAGGATGGAAATCATGGGACACCTGAAGTTCAAGTTCCAACGAAAAAGAAGGATAATTAAATTGTAACTGCTAAGTGCACCAAGGGTTCACTAAGAACACCGGGTGCTTAGTGACTTAGTGTAATCTTTGTGGTTTCAGAAAATAGGTAGATGAGAAGCACTGTACTTTTAAGCTTGGCATTTTTTATGGCCTGCAGCAATCCAACGAAGCAAGAAGCTCAAGAGGACCCTGCACTTGCCGTCGTTGTTCCTTCCGCTACTAACTCCTCTCTCCCCTACTTGATTACGGGAGATGACGGTAACCTCTATTTTTCCTGGGTCGAGAAAAAAGACTCGGGATGGGTGGAGCTCAAGTATTCAACCTACGTGAACGATTCGTGGTCTGCTCCAGAGCTGATTGCAAAAGGAAATGATTGGTTTGTGAACTGGGCAGACTACCCAATGATGGCTGTCGATTCTGATGGAAACATGATGGCTCATTATCTGGCAAAAAGTGCCGCAGGCACCTACGCGTACGATGTAAATATTGTGATGAAAAAGGCTGGCGGATCTGCATGGTCAGATGCCACAATTCCGCATAATGACGGCACACCAACGGAGCACGGATTTACTACCATGCTTCCACAGGGTATCGGAATATTTCAAATCTCATGGTTAGACGGGAGAAACACGGGTGGCGGGGACCACGACAATCACGGGGACGGTGGTGGTGGTGCCATGACTATCCGAACAGCACTTCTGGATATGGACGGAAACCTCTCTGATGAAAACGTGCTGGACCAACGTGTTTGTGATTGCTGTCAGACCACAGGTGCCAATACGGTCAGTGGTCCTGTTGTGCTATTTCGTGATCGTTCGGAAATGGAAATTCGTGACCTATCTATTGTGCGAAATGTGAATAAACAGTGGACGGAGCCTACCCCCGTCTATCAGGACAATTGGAATATTGCCGGGTGTCCAGTAAACGGACCACGTGCAGATGCTGTAGGGAATTCACTAGCTGTGGCTTGGTATTCTGCAGCGAACAATCAACCGGAGGTTAAAGTGGCTTTTTCTAG
>JBDWQX010000294.1:0-72391 GCA_039986395.1 Cyclobacteriaceae bacterium | reverse complement strand
GTGAAACTGACGGGGCGTAAACAGCAGGTTCACTGAACGTTATGTTTTGTCCGTTGGCATCTATCGTCCCATTAGCATCAGCAAAACTTAAACCATCTGTCACCACTAAATCTGTACTTAGAACAAGGCTGCTGCTTACGGCAACACGCAGATTAGGAATAGTAGTTGAAGTTCCAGGGCTTGTAAACGGAATATCCATCCCTGAGGCATTCACAGTCCCCAAGTCAGTTGGTCCTCCAGAAAATGTTTCAATTTCACAACTGCAATCAACATCAAGTTGCTGATCATTCAAATCAAAGCTTACTCCCGCATCAGCGCTCAAATGTCCTGCAGTTAAGGTACTCGCCGGAAGGAGTGGAGTGCCATCGCTAGTGTAAACAAAATCCATGCTATCCCAAGGTTCAATTCCAGTGTTCCAATTATCACCATTTTCCCAATCTCCATCGCCTCCGTCTCCCGTCCACGTTACTTGATCGGCGGTACTTGCCAGCGTTGAGAAACCCCCAACCTCTGCAAGTGTTTGATATTGTGCTTTCACCTTGTCTCCCGACAATGCTGAATTGTAAATTCTCAGCTCATCGATAGATCCTAACATATTCTCGTTTTGCGTCCCAAGATCGTCCACATCATCTCCGATATACATAGTGGTAGAGCCTCCTGAAATTGATCCGAATTCCACCGTGTAATATTCGATAAAAAGTGCTGCTGTTCCTCCTATTCCCTGCACACCTTCTCTTGCTCTGGCTTCTCGCTCACCTGTACCAACTCCCTGAAATAGAAATACCATGTCATCACCCGAAGCCCAACCACTGCTGATATTATTCTGGACAATGGTGGAGATATCAGGACTATTGTGAGCACCAGACGCCACGGCGAAAGCATCTATAGACCATGGAATCGTTGTGCCCGTGACTAGGTTAGACAATTCATTTGCTGTCCCAGAAAATGGCGCAGCGTCACCAACATGCCCATAAATATTGACGTCACATTGGTCTGAGCCAGAATTGTCTGAAATAATTTGGATAAAACTTGAAACAATTGTTGCACCTGCGGGCACATTTACCCCTTGAAATCTAAGACCAACAGTATTGTCATCTCCAAAATATAGTAGACCGTCGGGATCAGTGCGTGTAACAACACCTGCTGCATCTTCAGCTGCATCGTCGTTATCTGTTTGGATCAGATTCAGTGTGGTTTGATGGGTTTGAGACCTACTATCTTGGGGCTCCCCGTTCAAATAAAGCGAAAGTCTCGCCTCCTCTTTTACAGCTGCAAAATGGTACCATTGTGAGTCATCAACGTTGTCTAATGAGGTTACCTCGACATCTTTGTCCCATGTCCCATCGTTATCTACAGCAAATGCCAGTTTCCCATATTGGTTCACAGAAACGTTGAATCCACCGTTTGCATCATGTCGGCTCAGAATTGTTTGCGGTTCACTCTCAGGGATGTAATAGTAAATTAACAATTGTGGATCATCTGCAATTCCTGAGGCACCTACGCTTTTAGCTGTCCGACCCCCTCCAGAAATTGGTTGAAAGTAGAGCGTAACAGCATTACCCGAAGACCATTCGGGTTCTGAGAAAAAATCTGTAAAAAGAGAGATTAGGTCGGGAGTACTGTAAGTGTTGTCTTCAGTCCAGGTCGTTGGTTCCCAACTAACACTAGTGATTGTTTTGGGACGTTTGTTTAGTTCATTGATTTCTGTTGCCGTAAATGTCAGTGTATTGTACGAATCTTCTCTTGAAATACTAATCATGGGATCAGCACCATTTCCATTAGCATCTGCAGTAAAACGCACACGCACTTCATCGATTACAGCATTATTAGGAATGGCTACATTTGCGAAACGTACACCTACCCATTCGTTGGTACTTGCTCTCAGCGTTAGAGGTCCCGTCAAAAGAATTGAACCATCATCAGCATCTTCTTCAGCATCATCACCCGATGCCTCAACAGCTAGTTGGTACAAGGTAGAACCTCCAGGGTTCTCATATTCAATAACCAGATTAATTCCATCATTGTCTGCTTCACGCGATCCAAATCCATCAATTAAGACCGCAAGCGTGCCCGAGTGCCATCCTGCATCGTCAACCAAAGGCTGGATGAGACTGGCAATATTTGGTGTCCGGTACGTTTCGCCCTCTGTCCAAACGGTAGGCACCCATTCAATTTGTCCTGCAGCGGTCAAAGACCGGGCAGAAGGACGATTTACTGTGCTAAACGACAATGGACTGTCGCTATCTTCAACACCTATATTAAACTGTGCAAAGCCTGAGCCATCATTCTGAGCCACAAATTCAATGTAGGCGTCCGTAACGACATTACCTTGAGGGACTGGGACCGTTGGAAATTGGATTCCAATCATCGCAAAATCATTGTACTGAGAGACATTTCTACCCAGTTGCAACACATGTCCATCGATATCGAATTCAGCTGGTGTATTTAACATCTCCTCTGCATGCTCTGAACTCTCAATAATGGTCTGCACAAATTCAGCAGGGCCTCCCACCTTTGGTTGAATGTTGATCCACCCTTCAATGCTGAAACTTCCATCTTCAAAACCAAAATCGTCACTATTAATTGAACCAGAATCATCGTTTCCATCAAAGGTGACACATTCATCAAGTATTCCAGAACCTTCCACAGTTCCTGTCAGAGCCAAGTCATTGGGAATAGATCTTGCATCAGATCCGGGGCTTGCTGCGTCAAAATGCCATGCTCCTACCATGTCTGCAGCATAGACGTTAGTAGTTGATGGGTTCGTCACGACATCTCGCTCTCCATAAAATAGATAAATAGTCGTGTTGGTCGAAGAAGAAATGCTTGCTACCTCAACCCAACCTCGGTAGATTCCATTTTCGTCATCATACTCAATGATTTCATGATCGAGGATCACTCCAGCTACATCTGTAAAAACCATGTCATATCCATTGGTATTTTTTACAGAGCTGCAATTGTCGTCCCATTCAAAAGCAGATCCTGAAACTGAGAAATAGTAAATGAAGTCAGTGATGTCCTCATCAAAGTCAGCACTACTGAAAGTAATAGCTCGACGGTTTGAACTACCTGAGTGCCACGTCTGGGCATCTGCACCCGTTGAAAAAAATAAAATAATTATTGCATATAGGATGACTACATAAACAATCCTATTCCATGCTGGAAAAAGATTTCGATTCTCCTTGTTTTCTGTTGTTTCCATTGTACCACGTTAATTTTAATGACTTTATCCTGACAATGGCCTGCCAAAAGGGATAGCCATGCTCAGGGCAAAAAATGTTCGCCAAAAGTGTATGTGGTTAACTGTGGGAGTTACTTTAATAAGGTTCAGAAAGCACTTTAGCCATCTCACCTTAATTACCTACAATGCTACGGAGGGATGCTCATTGGCACTTTCCTTCTAAGTCTACACTCAATCTACAGTGCTCATATGCTCGACCAGCACAAAATTTCTATCGATAAAATCCTTGAGGCAATTCACATAATAATTGATTAATTGGATTTCTTTTTTCAGGTTGAGTGCTTGATGATTTCGGTCTGAATTAGAAAATCGTCAAGTTGAAGAATACTTATGCAAATTTGCAAGAAATAGAATGACATGAAGATCCACATACTTGTTCTCTTACTATTCGTGGCATGCACGTCCAAGAAAGAAGTGGTTCCGGTTCTACAAAGACTGAATGTTCCGACTGAGTCCCTGCTGCAGGCAATTAGTATCGTTGACGAGGAAACTGTCTGGATCAGCGGGCACGATGGATCTTTTGTGCGATCCTCAAACGGGGGTGAAAATTGGGATCTTTTCACACATCCGACGGGAGACACACTGCAGTTTCGGGATGTCCACGGCTTCAGTCAGAACAAGGCTGTACTTATGAGCGCTGGGCCTGGGCCGCTCTCCAGAATTTTCACCTTCTATAATGATTCCATTTGGCAGGAAAACTTTGTTATGGAGGATACCCAGGGATTTTTGGATTGCATTGATTTTTGGGATGCCGACAATGGAATCGCCTATGGAGATGCTGTCGATGACTATCCATACATTTTGCTGACTATGAATGGTGGGCAGTCGTGGGAAAGGGCTCCAACCAACAACATGCCGAAAGCTGGAGCAGGAGAGGGAGGATTTGCTGCAAGTGGTACATGTGTTACTGTGGCTGAAAACGGCAAAGCATGGATTGCCACTGGAGCAGGCGGAAACTGCAGAGTATTGCTTACACTGGATTATGGACAAAGCTGGAACGAAGTAGCTTCACCGCTGATACAGGGTGATGCCGCTGGAAACACTTCCGTTTCATTTTCAGGAGATACCGGATTCCTTACAGGCGGAGATTTAACACAGACTGATGTGTACACAAAAAATTGTGCTTTCTCCGTTGATGGCGGCAATACTTGGACACTGACAGAGAATCCAAAAACAACTGGGGTCTTTTACGGAGGTGCTATATCCAAAGTCAATGGAAAAATCTTTGCTTTTGCCTGCGGACCCAATGGACTAGATTATACCTCAGACATGGGTCAATCCTGGGCCTCTCTGGATACCTTAGACTACTGGGCTGTTGCATTCAAAGAGAACATTGGTATTGTTTCAGGTAGAGATGGAGAAGTTTTGAAGATAACTTTGCAGTAATGAGAAGACCTAGAAGAAATCGCTCAAGCTCAGCAATTAGAGACCTTGTTCAGGAGACAACATTGAGCACAAACGATTTTGTGTTTCCAATTTTTCTCCTAGAGGGGAAAAACAAAAAAACGGAAGTGGAGTCCATGCCAGGAATTTTCCGTCTTTCGGAAGATCTTGTTCTAAAGGAAATAGAAGAATGTCTTGAATTGGGAATCAAAGGATTTGATATTTTTCCAGTAGTTGATGAGTATCACAAAGACAAAGGCGCAAGCAAAAGTTACGATCCTGATTTCTTCTATCTTCAAACGTTAACGAAGGTCAAACAGACATTTCCAGAGGCTTTCATCATTACGGATGTAGCTATGGATCCCTACAGTAGCGATGGGCATGATGGAATTGTTGAAGATGGAGAAATTCTAAACGACGAGACTCTGGAAATCTTGGGAAAAATGAGTTTGGCGCAGGCAGAAACCGGAGTTGATATGATTGGCCCATCCGATATGATGGATTTCAGAGTTGGTTATCTACGAAACGTACTTGATGAAAATGAATTTCAGAATACTGGAATTCTGTCTTACACAGCAAAGTATGCTAGTGCTTTCTATGGCCCCTTCAGAGATGCACTTAACTCAGCACCGAAATTTGGCGACAAGAAAACGTATCAGATGAATCCAGCGAATAGCGATGAGGCATTGCTTGAAGCTCAGCTAGATTTTCAGGAAGGCGCTGACGTGATGATGGTAAAGCCTGCGCTAGCATATCTCGATATTATCCAAGAGTTGAAGGAGAATTTTCACATTCCAATAGCGGCCTACAATGTCTCGGGAGAGTACAGCATGATAAAGGCTTCTGGAGAAAAAGGATGGCTAGATCCAACCGCTGCAATGATGGAGAGTCTCCTTTCTATCAAGCGGGCTGGCGCTGACATGATCCTTACTTATTTTGCGAAAGAAGCAGCTCAACATCTTCACCAGACTTAGTAAGAAGTGCTTTGTTACGAGCTATAAATTTTTCGAAAAGCGCAAAGTAGAATTTGCCATTCTCCATTCCCAAGACTTGCTTCCACACCTCAAGCGCTGACATGGGCGACAAGTCCAAATTAGCTGCCTGTAACACAAGATCTGCTGCCTTTTGTGGATACAAGGGGCCATCTTGCAACTTAATAGTATACTCCTCAGATCTTGTTGTTTCACCTGCAAAAGTGCTGGAGAGTTGAAATATGAATTCCCGCTCGTTAAGTCCGAAGTTGTACGGCTTCAAAACGAAATTGTGTTTTTTGGTTCCGAAATCCTGTATTTTCTTCCCACTATGATCGCTTATCGTCAACTTATAAGCAATGACAGGCTCATCAGGAAGGTGCCAGAACACCTCAAAAGGAGTGCTGTCTGGCCAAAGTACTGTTCTACCAGAATTAAACTGCGGATGCAGCACAACGATGGAATCCGTTGAATCAGAAGAAGCCTTCTGTTCGTACAAAATTTCAATATTAGGTCGTCTATCTAACTCTTTCAGCTTTTCTGGTTTCAAATAGAACGTGAAGACTTTCTCCGTGCGTTCATACGTAGTGCCCCCTTTGTGCACCAACGCCAAAAACCCACCAGGCTTCACTTCGATGGATGTCACATCATCTATCAAGGTTAGAGGTTCAGCCGCTTTTCCAAAAACAAAAGCGTCTTTTGCGACCAAAATTTGAAACGGAGGGTCGCTAGTTTGCGAGTAAAGAAGTTGCGGGATAAACAATAATAAAACTATTGTTCTCCTCAGCATAACTGGATGTGTTTGGTTAATCGGTTTAAATATAAAATTTTATTTGTTCAATAAGCCCTATTTAAACTGGATTATTATCATTCGTGAAGAGTCGTTCTTTTGCATTAATTCCAGCTCTTGATGCTGTTTTATCATGTCCAACGCGGTAATCTCTCCTAATTTCGAAAGCTCCAAAAGTACCCAGGGAACTTCGCAAACAACCACCCCAGCACTTCCTTCCTGTATGCTGAATCGATCGTCCTCGTAGAGTGGTTCCGTCAGTTTCGAAAAGCTCCTGTTTGCAAACTTGTCCGAAAGTATCTCAACTGCAATCAGCTGGAAGTCGCTTTCTCCCACATTGGCGAATCTATGAATCAAAGGGGTCACTGAATGAGTCAAGTTGCTCCCAACCCAACCAGTGGGGAGTTCCACAATCCTCGGTTCTTGGTTTAGCTCCTGAAGCAGAACTTTTGAGCCTTTTACCGTGAAATACGCAATATCATTTTCATGTATGTGGAATAGGGTGGTGTCTCCTCTCATCGCAACAACATTAAGAACTCGTCCATGTTTGTTCTCAAGAATAGGAATGTGATGAGGCTCTTCATGGACCAATGGTTGCGCAATGGAGAAGAAGGTTGGTAGCAGCAATATGGGTGTTAGCCACTTCATCTTTAGAAAAGATCTTCTTCTCTCTCGAGCATCAAAATAGATGCTTGTGGCACGATATAATATTTCTCATTATCATAGATGACCTCAAAGGCACTCTTCTGCAGAAAAATTGCCAAATCTCCTTCTTTTGCCTGAAGCGGTACATACTTAATTTTATCTTCCTCTGGCTTCCAGTCCTCATCTTCCTCCATCGGAGTTGGTATTGGATAGCCAGGACCCGCCTTCACAATGTAGCCGCTCTGTACTCTTTCTTTTTCCTTAACACCCGGAGGGAGAAAAATGCCACTATCAGTCTTTTCAGATTCCTTTTTTGGCTTTATTAATAAGCGATCACCAACGACAATGAGTTTTTTCAGCTTATTATCTGAAGTCAGTTCCATACTAGTCTTTGAATTAGAAAGTAAAGCTATTTAGAATCGAATAATTTGGGTTGGTCTTCAGCACTATCAGTGACATCGGCTCTGGTAAGAAGCTTGTCATCCATCGATTTGTCTGTTTTCGCTCCGAGCTCTTTTAGGCGCTCCGTTTTTCTAATGAGATTGTCTTTGCCATCAACCAATTTGTTCATGGCCTGCTCGTACTGTCCTTTCGAACGATCCAGTGACTTTCCTACCTCGATCAAATCATCAACAAATGCCTTGAATTTTTCGTAGAGTGCTCCCCCTTGCCGAGCTATTTCCAGAGCGTTTTTATTTTGATATTCGTGCTTCCAAATGCTCGACACAGTTCTCAAAGTAGCGATCAAGGTAGTGGGGCTCACGATGATTATACTTTTTTCGTGAGCTTCATTATAAAGTTCACCTCCATGCTGGACAACCATTGCAAAGGCTGCCTCAATTGGGATAAACATCAGAACGTAGTCCAACGACCCTCCATCAAACAACTGGTGATAGTTCTTTTCGGCCAGTCCTTTTACATGTGCTTTTATGGAAAGCATATGATCCCTCAGGTATTGCGCCTGCTTAACCTCATCGTCAGTATTTACGAATTTTTCGTACGCCACCAAAGACACCTTAGCGTCCACAACCAAGTTTCTATTATCTGGAAGCTTTATGATGACATCAGGTCTTAACCTTCTTCCCTCCTCTGAATGAAGCGTTTCCTGAACGATATACTCGCGGTCTTTTTCTAAGCCAGATTTTTCCAGAATTCGCTCCAGAATCACTTCGCCCCAATTTCCCTGGGTCTTCACATCTCCTTTAAGAGCTTTGGTCAAATTTTCCGCCTCCTTCGTCATGCGGTCATTCAGCTCGCGTAAGCCAATGATTTGCTCACGCAGGGCAGTGCTACGTTCAAGGCTATCTTTATTTGTTTGCTCTATTTTCTTTTCAAAGTCCGTAAGTTTTTCTCCCAGCGGATTCAAGAGATCACGCAGATTTGTCTTGTTTTGATCAGTGAATTTTTTGCTTTTTTCTTCAAAAATATCGTTTGCGAGATTCTTGAACTCGACGGCAAACTTCTGTTGCAATTGGCCCAGCTCTCCCTTTTGTTCTTCAAGTCGTTGTTGAAGATTTTGATAGTTCGCTTTAAGTGAAGCGTTCTGACTATTCAATTGTATAACTTCTTCTCTCTCTATTCTCAGGTCATCGTTTAGAGAACCCAATTCCTCTCCGAGTTTTTTAGAGCGCTCAATCTCTAATTTCAACTGAATCTTTATTTCATCGGAACCTGATACTTCATTGTTCCTACGCGCCTTTACAAAAAGCCACCCTAGCGGAATCCCGACTAGAAGTCCAGCAGCGAGAAATATCAAATTGGAAATTTCCATCATTCAAAAATACCCAATTTTGCTAAAAAAATTAGTTTTATTCTAAACTCTCCCAAAACCCCCGAGTCATCGTACTGCCGTTTTTAAGAGGGGAGGATTCGATAGCTATCGGATCAGGTGAGCTACTAAGAGTAGATACTTAGCTTCCGACTGAAGAGCTAAGCAAGCCTTTGTACCTACTTCAGCTCTCTTAGGTAGCTCTGAATCGTATTCTCCAGGCCCATATAGATAGCATCACAAAATAGCGCATGCCCTATGGACACCTCCTCAATGTACGGAAGCGTTTCTACTAGGTATCTTAGATTGCTTAAATCTAGATCGTGACCAGCGTTAATTCCTAAGCCGATTTCATGTGCATAATCGGAAGCAGTTTTGTAATCAACAATCGCCTTTTCTCTGTTATGTGGAAATGCAGAAGCATACATTTCTGTGTATAGCTCAACTCGATCTGTTCCACATTTCAGCGCTCCATCCATCATTGCCTTTTCAGGTTCAATAAAGATAGACGTTCGCACACCCCAATTTTTCAGTTGGTCTATCGTCTGAGTCAGGAATTGCGTGTTCTCAGTTGTAGTGGTCTTCCAGCCAGCGTTGGAAGTTAAAACGTCTGGCGGATCAGGTACCAGAGTAGCTTGCGTGGGCCTGATTTCCTCAATGATTTTCATGAAACGCTCATCTGGATAGCCTTCAATGTTGAACTCAGTCGCTACAACCTCTCTTACGTCATAAACATCTTGTTTTGTAATGTGACGCTCATCAGGCCGTGGATGCACGGTGATTCCCTGGGCACCAAATCGCTCGCAATCTTTAGCAACCTCCACGATGTTAGGATTGTTTCCACCGCGAGCATTTCTAAGTGTCGCTATCTTATTGATGTTTACACTAAGTTTTGTCATAACTTAGGAATGAATTTTAATTGGAAATTGTTCCACTCAAAATTAACTAACAAGAAAGCAACATGGCAAAAACAGCACTCAAAGGAAACGAAGTAAATACCAGCGGAAATCTTCCTGAAGTAGGAAGTCAGGCACCTGATTTCAATTTGGTAAATAAAGACCTATCTCCCCTTTCACTTTCTGATCTGAAAGGAAGCAAAGTCATTCTAAATATTTATCCGAGCGTCGATACAGGAACTTGCGCAATGTCGACCGTGCGATTTAACAAAGAAGCGTCAAACCTTTCCAACACAAAAATTGTGTGTGTCTCCATGGACTTACCCTTCGCTTTTGGTCGATACTGTGAGGCAGAAGGCATTGATAATCTTGTGACTGCTTCCAATTTCAGAGACAAGGGTTCTTTTGGAAAATCGTATGGGGTAGAAATAGTTGATGGTCCATTAACAGGACTGAACGCTCGAGCGGTCGTTGTTCTTGACGAGGGTGGTAAGGTCACTCATACTGAGCTCGTTTCCGAGATAGTAAATGAACCAGATTACGACAAAGCCTTAGCAGCCATATAAGCCCAGAGAAACATCAATACGTTGTTTTCCTTGCTGTATGCAACTTTTGGGGTTCTTCGTGCATTTACTGAGTAATTAAACTCTCTTCACATTGAAACCAATTCTCGATTGGTACGTCTTTGCTTAGGGTTTATCAAAATCCTAGTGTACTAACTCAAAAAAAAAAGGACTAATTTGAAACGTTTTGTCACCCTCCTAATCGTTCTTGTGAGCCTAAATGCGAAGGCCCAGGAAAAGTTTACAATAAATGGTTACGTAAAGGACGCAGCAAATGGTGAAGCACTGATTGGTGCCACTGTTCTTGTCAAAGAAATCAATGGCGGGAATATCACCAATGTGTACGGGTTCTATTCAATCACCGTGCCTCCTGGCGACTACACTGTAGAATATCGATACATAGGTTTTCTCTCTCAAACCATGCAAATTTCACTCAATGAGAATCAGCGAATTGACATTGAATTATCTGAAGAAAGTACGCAGCTGCAAGAGATTGTGGTAACGGCAGAACCTGAGGATGAAAATGTCTCCTCCGTGGAGATGAGTGTTGCCAATCTGGATATCAAAACGATAAGTAAGATTCCATCATTTCTTGGGGAGGTTGACGTGGTAAAGAGCCTCCAACTTCTACCTGGAGTGAGTACAGTGGGTGAAGGTGCATCTGGATTCAATGTGCGGGGCGGAAGCGTTGGACAAAATCTCGTGCTTCTGGACGAGGCTCCAGTTTACAACTCGTCACACATGCTCGGGTTCTTTTCCGTTTTCAATCCTGACGCTGTTAAGGATGTGAAGCTTTATAAGGGCGGTATTCCAGCTCGATTTGGTGGAAGACTTTCATCAGTGCTAGACATCAGAATGAAAGAGGGGAATAACAAGGAAATGGAAATTAATGGTGGTGTTGGTACGATCTTTAGTCGTTTGGCCATCGAAGGGCCTATCAAAAAGGAAAAGGCTTCATTTATTATAGCAGGCCGAAGATCTTACATCGACGTTCTTGCCAGGCCTTTTACAGACGTATTTGATAACGGGGCGGCACTTTATTTCTACGACCTTACTATGAAAGCGAATTACAATATTTCCGATAAGGACAGGGTGTTCATTTCCGGCTACTTTGGCCGAGATGTTTTCAATTTTGACGACCGCCAAGGAATAAACTGGGGTAGTAAAACAGCAACCTTTCGATGGAATCATCTTTTTAGCGAGCGTCTTTTTTCGAACCTCACTTTCTATCTAAGTGACTATGACTATGAACTCGCGTTCGGTGAAAATGATAGAGATAAGTTCGAGTGGACATCAAATATCACGACATATGATATAAAACCTGAGTTCACCTTCTTCATGAACACTAAGAATGAACTCACTTTTGGTGCTGAGGCTCTGCTTTATAGGTTTAGCCCGGCAGATGCACTTGGAGCTAGTGACGGTGATCTTGTAGAATTCAGTATACCTCACAAACGAGCGGCAGAATATGGGCTTTACGTAGGGAATGAACAAAGGGTGAGCGACAAACTTACGCTTCAATATGGAACCAGACTTTCTGGGTTTAAGCACTTGGGGCCTGGTTCTTACTATACTTTTAACGATACCATTCCTGGATACAGACGGCAAGCCGTTGATGTTCAGGAAGCAGACGATTGGGAAACTATCAAGAGTTATGTAAATCTCGAGCCGAGGTTTTCAGCAAAGTATTCTCTTTCAAAAACTTCTTCTGTAAAGGCGAGTTTCAATCGCACTGCTCAGTACATCCACCTGGTCTCCAATACCACCGCCTCGAATCCTCTGGACATTTGGACTCCTAGTACGAACAATATCAAGCCACAGACTGGATTGCAATGGGCTGCTGGGTATTTCCGTAATTTCAACGACAATGCCTACGAATTTTCAGTAGAAACCTACTACCGTCGCACAAAAAATCAGATCGACTACATTGACGGTGCAGAACTATTTATCAATGAGTTGATAGAAGGTGATGTACTGGCTGGGGATGGTCGTGCATATGGGCTAGAGCTCTACGCAAAGAAAAATGAGGGACGCATAAATGGCTGGGTCAGCTACACGCTAGGTCGGTCGGAGCTAAAGATTGATGGTATTAATTTTCTGGATGACTTAGAAAACCGTTCTGGAAACTGGTATCCAGCTCGATACGATCAGCTGCATAATTTTAAAGCAACTGGCTTTTATGAGTTGAGTAATCGAGTTTCGCTGTCAGCAAACTTCACCTACCTCACGGGCACGCCAACAACTTTTCCAACCCACAGATATCAGATTGAGTATCTGACGATTCCTGAGAATTCTGCAAACACAAGAAACAACTTAAGAATTCCAGATTATCATCGACTAGATCTTTCTGTTACTATCCTTGGCAGAGCTATTTCTAAGAGGGGCAGGGTTAGAAAAAACAGAGACTCTTGGGTTATCACATTCTACAATTTGTATAATAGAAAGAATCCTTTCTCTATCTATTTCTGGCAAGGAGATGAAAGATACGCAATAGATGCGGTGGCAGAGACCAGAGCTACTCAGGTATCCATACTAGGAGCCATCGTACCCTCATTCACTTACAATTTCAAGTTTTGATCATGAAGAATTTATTCAAAATAGTACTCCTCTCTTCTATCATCGCGTGCGAGCAAGATATCACTACTGGACTTCCCGAGAGTGCTCCATTGATAGCATTTGATGCTTGGATCTACCATGCTGCCGAACCCCAGACCATAGACATTTACACTACGAACACCTACTTTGATAGTTCAGAGCCAGCAGGAATCACCGGAGCAACCGTAGTTGTTTCAAACGTGAACGATGCTTTAGAAACATACACGTTTTCAGAAGCTGCCGCTGGCCAGTACGTATGGAACCCCACAACACCGACCGACACTTTCGCTACCGTTGGCGGAGTATACGCTCTTAATATTCAAATAAATGGAACGACTTACGAATCTCTCACAGAGCTTTCGGCAGTGCCATCAATCGATAGCATTTATTGGCGTTTTGATGAAGCGGACGCCTTTATAGAGGATTCCTATTTTGCTAACTTTTGGTCTAGAGATCTTGAAGGATCGGGTGATACCTACTGGATAAAATCCTGGAAAAACGGCGAGTTATTGAGTTTGCCTTCGGAGATCAACATTGCCTACGATGCAGCATTTTCTGAAGACGGGGATGCTGACGGCCTGTTCTTTATCCAACCCATCCGCGAGCTTATTAACCCTTTCGATTTTGATGATGAGGATGTTCTAATTAATCCCTTCGAGTTAGGTGATTCTATCTATGTTGAGCTTAATTCCATTTCTCAGGAAGCATTTTTCTTCCTCCAACAAGTTCAGGTACAAACAGCACGAGACGGTGGATTTGGGGAATTGTTTGCCGTACCTCTAGCTAACATTCAATCCAATATTTTTCCTGTTAATTCGAATGAAAAAGTGGTCGGCTTCTTCAACATCTCCGCAATTTCCTCTCTGGGAAAACTCTTTACCGAAGAAGACATCAGGATTATTGATTAGCAGATCTAGAAATCATTAAAGTCAGTTTTTTAATTCTAAAAATCCAAACACAGATCTTTTCTCGTAGGTAGTTGAAATAACAAATACAACTATGAGAAAAATAATTTTATCACTAGGTTTTGCCTTGTCTGCAGCCTCGGTGATTTATCTGGCAGGCGCAGATCACATTGATGCTCCTGCTGTTGGCTCACTCACCTCGGGCAGTACTGTATCTGATATTACAGACTATTTTGCCTTTGAGAGTCCTGCTAATTCTGACAATTACGTCTTCGTATGCAATGTTGCAGGCCTTACTGCTCCCACCGCCACAGGTGAGCTCTCGTTCAGTGCAAACGTGATGTATGAATTCAACATTGACAACGATGGCGACAATGTTGAAGACCTAGTAATTCAAACGGTTTTTGATGGGAACGGAAAAGCAATTTCTTATGGCCCGATAGCACCGACAACTCCTGGTGCAACAAGCGTTATGGAAACTTCGGGAACATCTGTAGAGGTGGAAGTTACTGCCTACGGTGAAACTGCACAGATTGGATCCGGCAATGGAATCAGTCTATTTGCTGGACCACGTGACGATCCATTTTTCATGGATTTTTTCAAATTCGTAAGCATTGTAAATGGCGTTGGAGCTTCACTTTCTGATGATACCAATACTGGCCAGTACGATCCCGATCGAGATTCAGACCCAGATACCGAGGGTATTCAACCGTACCCTGCAGCTTTTGAGGATGTTGGAACTGATGCATTCGCGGGCAGCAATGTTCTCTCTGTGGTAATAGAAGTGCCAAAATCTATGCTTGGATCGAGTGATACATTCAGTTCTTGGGTAGAAAGCAAAACGATTGTGCAATGAAAAATGACAATGAAATGAAAAATCAAAAATTTACATACTCAACATTCGGAAGTATTTTCGGTTTAGTCGTCTTACTCACCTTCTCTTCGTGCAGCGATGATGAGGGTCCCGCAGTAGCTCCCAATGTATATGCAACGGTGGATCAAATGGGGAGACCTGCTATCAACACAGTTTTCAATTTCTTTGGAACTGCAGATATAAAAAACGCGTACAATTTGACTCTTCCTTCGAATGGAAGTGCCAATGCCGCTGCTTTTAAGGGAATACTCGACGCACTGCAAACCTACATTTTCCTTGACCCCAACGAATTTGAAAACATCCTGGGAATTGGGAATGAGGCCTTGGCAAATGTGCTTGCCGTTGATGTTCTCTCAAGCGACAAAACCTCTACCTCTGCTTACGGTTCCCTAAACGGAAGAGCCTTGGCTGATGACGTAGTGGATGTCACCTTGCTACTGGCCTTTTCTGATCAGTCAGATGCGGGGGCAAGTAATACAGTAAAGGATGGAGTCTCAACGGACAATGTCGATGCAAATGACAAAACATTCAGCAACGTATTTCCATACCTGGCAACTCCTCATTAATAATTCTACTCATTGTTAAGGAGAGGGATTCGTCCCTCTTCTTTTCACAATCTCAAACAACATGCGATATCTACTAGTTATAAGCGTGATCTCCCTGCTCTCTTCTTGTTCGAAAGCAGATGAGTCAACTTTGGTTACCAATCCTGTGGACTACGAGAAATATCTCTTTCCCGCTTCGTCAAATACTGTTGAACGGCTTAAAAAAGAATGTGAATTCTGGTCTGTAAAAATTAGCGGCGAACCTAAAGGTTTTCTGTACCATCAAAAACTTGGAGCTGCACTTGTACGACTTTTTGAAGAAACAGGGAATATCGACTTTCTTAATGAATCTGCTAAGTCTTTCAAGGACGCAGATCAGCTAGTTTCTGGGAAGTACAAGGCTAGCAACCTACTTACTCAAAGTAGCCTGGCTATCAAAATGCACGATTTCGATCAAGCCAATCATTATGCATTGAAAGCCAGAGGGCTTACTACCGAGCAATTTGCTCCGTACATGATGCAGTTTGATTCCGAAATGGAGCTTGGAAATTTCGAAGTAGCGAAAAGCATTCTCAGTAAAAACGCAAATTTTAATTCCTTTGATTTTCTTGTTCGCCTATCCAAATTCAAAGACCATGAAGGTAATTTGGACTCCGCCATAGTCTATATGGAAAAAGCATATCAAATGGTCCTGCAGGAAGAATCGAGCCGAGCCCTATGGGCGATAGCCAATCTTGGAGACATGTACGGACATGCAGGTCGCATTCATGATTCCTATCAAAAATACTTGGAAGTCTTAGATCAAAATCCGATGTACGACTATGCCTTAAAAGGCATTGCGTGGATTGCCTATTCGGCTGATAACGATCCAAGAGAAGCTGAGCGGATTTTGACCGTTCTGGCTGAACGAACAGCACTTCCTGACAATCTTTTGTTACTAGCAGAAATGGCTGATGCGAATGGAGATGAGCTGCAGGAAGAAAAACACATTCAATACTTTTTAGAAGAAGCTCGAAAGGAAAAATACGGAGGCATGTACAACAAGTATCTTATTGACCTGTACTCAGAAGAAATAAACAATTATGACCAAGCCATCGAGCTCGCTCTTAAGGAAGTTGGAAATCGATCCACTCCAGCAACCAACGATTGGCTTGCATGGGCCTACTACCTGAGTGGTCAAGGCCAAAAAGCACTTAAGGTATATGAAGCTGAAGTTGAAGGAAAAACATATGAGCCCGATGTGCTATATCACATGGGAGTCGTCTACAGAAATTCAGGCAAGGAGGAGCAAGGTACAGAGTTGCTAAACGAAGCATTGGAGGCTTCATATGAGCTTGGCCCTCAGGTAAGCAAGAAGATAAAGACTGAGCTTAGCCGTCAGATAGCCTACAGATAACAAAGAAAAACGGTGAGTACACCGTTTAGCTGGTTGACTTGGACCCTGATCTTTTGATTGGGGTCCTTTTTTTTGCTGAATCAGCCCAACCACCAAAGCACAGGATATTATAGTCTCATTTCCAAGGTCAACACGGTGAACTAATAACAGCTACGGCTTATAACTCAAAGCTACCAGGTGATCAGTTACAGCTACCACTCTACAGATCACATCTACCATGCAACGATTGATAGCTACCATCTACGAACCACAGCTACCATGTTACCATTGACAGCTACCACCTACGAACCACATCTACCGTGTTATCATCGACAGCTACCACCTGCGAACCACATCTACCGTGTAGTGAACAATAATACCAAGAAGAGATTAAAAAATTTGTGGATCTACTAGGTCTACTATAGGAATCTTCAGACATTCCCCACCACCTGCATGGTCTCAAGCGACGGACTTTCACTTCCTCCTCTTGGCTCGATTGTTACAGCGAAAGCAGCGGCGCCCGAGCCAATTGATTTCATTTGAACAAGCAATCGTGAACTGCCTGAATCGAAGACACCCGCATCTATCGGTTTGCCATCGATGATCGCCCAAAGCTGATATTGCTGATTCTGCGAAAGTTCTTTCAGTTCTTGAATGTTGAGGTAAACATCTTGCGTGCTTTTGTTCCAGTAAATAGTAGCTAATGATCCTGGAGAATTGTCGGTTCCATTCATAACCACACGACTAAAAGCTGAATTGTTCATGATCGCAACAGCATCTTGAACATCATTCAATTGTTGGTTGACTGTATTGTAATTGTCAGCAAACTGTTGGTTCTGTGCTACTAAATCAGACAGTCTCCCTTCCGCCGATTTCCACTTGCTCCAATAATTGAATGCCATCGTCGCTGATCCTAGAGCTATCAGGACTGAGGCTGCGGCTGCATACTTTAAAAAAGGTGATGCAGACCCATTTCCTGAAATCGAAACGACAGGAGTCTCCTCAAGATTCAGTTCAGAAGCAAGCTTATCCTTAACGTCAGCAGGAGGAGTAACGGCAGTACCAAAGGCAAGTGCCTCAATAGAGCGTTCGATTCGCTCGATTTCCTTACGTACTTCTTCATGCCCTTGAGCCATCTCTTCAACTTCCATTCTTTCAGCTTGCGAAAGCTGATCTAGAACGTAAGATTCCAAAATGCCTGACGATATGTATTCTTCGGTGTTCACTCTACATTCAGTATTTTTCTCATATTGACGAGTGCCATTCTCAAGCGAGTCTTAATCGTTCCTAAAGGTATCCCAAATTCTTTCTCAATTTCTGACTGAGTATATCCTTTGAAATAAACCATTTCAAGAACAAACTTTTCCTCATCTCGAAGACCCCTCATCGCTTCTTTCATACCAATTCCATCAATATCCTGATGAGTTGATCCAGCACTCTTCGTATCATTTACGTAATCTCCAAGGTCATCAGTTTTCTGCGCTTTCTTTAATTCCTTTGAACGAAGCTTATCGATCGACAAATTCCTACTGATATTGATCATCCAGGTAAAAAAACGTCCCTTGGAAGGATCGTACTTATCAATCTTGTCCCAGAATTTCATGAATGCATCCTGCAAGACTTCTTTTGCTATGTCCTCGTCTGTAACGATTCTGAGAATAGATCCATAGATAGCACTCGAATAGTTGTCATACAAGTAGTTCAAGGCCTCAGGCCTTCTCTCCTGTATCTCCTTAACTAGCTGGTCTTGATCTATGAAATGATTTTGTGTAGACACCGGTGAGTGTGTTCAAGCTAAAAACTTAACTTCTAAATTTCCGAAAGAGCACTTTGAGTAATTCCTTGACTTCATTTGATTGCATATCCCACGTGAATTCTTTCGCATATCCCTGGACAAGAAATTCAACGGCATCATCAAAAGTATCGTAGTCTTCAAGTTCATAAAGTGCATTCTGAAAAGATACTTGATCGTCCTTAAAAAGCTCCTTAACAAACATAAATTGATGGTTTACCGATATCAGTTCCATCATGCTGCTTGCTTTCTTCTCCTCCAAATCCTCCACTACCGTCTTCTCAGGTTTTTCAAATTGATCGTTTATTGTTTCTGCATCTGATTGCTCTTCATTGGCAGGTTTTTCTTCAGGCTCTACTTGTTCTTCTTCTTGCTGTGAAGCCGATACATCTTCTAGCTGTTCGGTTTCGTCAGTTGCTGATGCAGCATTATCCTCTGCTGCAGCTTCTTCTTTTACCTTCTCTTCTGGTTTATCAGCCTGGGCTTCTGTCTCAAAAGATTCCTCTTCGAACGGCTCTGTCATTTGTTGATCTGAACCTGGTTCTTCTCCTGTCTCCTGATCGCTTTTCTCGACAGACGATTCATCATTTTCGTCTCCCCATTTCATTCCACCTGACATCTCCTCTTTGGCAGTTGCTTTGGTATCTGCTGGAGTATCTCCGTCTTTCTCTGCTGCTTGAAAACGTGCTTCGTTATCATCAATCTCATCAGGTTCACTAGGCTCGTCATTGTCGAAGACCTCATCGTCCTCATACTCATCGAAATCTTCTGGAAAGCTTTCACTTAAAACCTGATCTGCTTTTATCGGAAGGACACTTGAAAACAACGCTACTTCAGCAGCCAGTCCAGCACTGGAATCGAAAGGCTCAAACTCATCGGCCAATTCATCAATGGCATCCTGAGCACTGAGCCCTCGCATATCCGACAAGAAATTCTGAATCTCCTTTTTGTAAATTTTTATGTACTTGATGTTCTCTTCAATAAAAGCATCATCAATTTTGTCTACGTCAGCACCATCCAGGTCAATTTCCAAATATGCTTGAGGTGAGGCAGCAAGATAGATGGAATCCTTTACGGCATGATTTAGCAGTAACTGAAACCGATTTTTATGTATTTCTATATTTTGAGATAGTACATTCATAAATTCCACCAATGCATCCTTCACACTATCACTATCATAGTTGAAAAAAGGGCTCTCTAGCTTCTTGGATTCCCCTTGCCAGTATTGGAAAATCAGTTTTACAATAAAAAGATTGGCTTGCTTAGATGGGGTGACTTTTAGAATTTCTTTTCCCGTGATAGAAATTTTGTCTTCCGTGAAAAATGAATCGGTTATTTTCGATGCAAACTTTTCACAGTAACTGTCAATAAAATCTTCGTTTAACTTTTTTTGCATTTCTAATTAGAGAAGGGTATGATTAACATCATCATAGATAACCTCCAAAGTAAAAGGATTATTAGCAAGGATAAAAGCGAAAAATTGCTTCATATCTTACTTCGTGAAACAGATTGGATGCATGCTTGCGGAGGTAAAGGAAAATGCACCTCATGTAAAATGAAAATACTGGAAGGACGAGATAACCTGTCAGAAATAACAGAAGCAGAAAGGAAGTACAGAAAAATGAACAAATTGCAACTAGATGAGCGTCTCGCGTGCCAGGTATCTGCTCATGGCGATTTACGGATTCGAGTTCAAAAAGAAAATCAGCTCCCACACTTGACCTACTCAGAGTAATGTTTGTAGAACCACATATAGGACGAGGATTGTCTGGCGGAGGCGGTTGGATAGAAGTCGTTTGTGGATCCATGTTTTCTGGCAAAACAGAGGAGTTGATCCGAAGACTTACACGTGCTTTGATTGCGAATCAACACGTCGAGATTTTCAAGCCAGCCGTCGACAAGCGTTACGATAAAAAGAAAATTGTTTCCCATAAAGATTCAGCAATTGAATCTACTCCAGTAAACTTTGCCAACGACATACTACTACGTGTCAGTGACTGTGAGGTAGTTGGAATTGATGAAGCTCAATTTTTTGATGAGGAGATTGTCAACGTTGCGGACGAGCTCGCCAACCAGGGGAAAAGAGTTATTGTTGCGGGTCTTGATATGGATTTTAAAGGCAGACCGTTTAAGCCTATGGATTCGCTCATGTCAATAGCGGAGTACATTACTAAAGTTCATGCCGTATGCATGAAGTGCGGGAGTGTTGCTTCCTATTCACATAGACGAACGAAATCCAAGCAGACCATTGTTTTAGGTGAAAAAGATGTTTATGAGGCGCTTTGCAGGAATTGCTTTTTTGAAGCTAGGGCTCAGCAGTAGTCTACTACTTGCCGTACAAGCCAATGCCCAGGATATCCCTGTAGGTACCTGGCGAACTCACTTCAGTTATCAAAGTGCTCAGATTCTAGAAAAAACTTCTGACAAGATTTTTTGCGCAGCTGAGAATGGGCTTTTCTCCGTAGATTTTTCAGATAATTCAACAAGAAAGCTTTCAAAGATCGATGGCTTGTCCGACGTTGGGGTTTCTGCGCTGCATTTCAACCAAGTCCAGAATGTGCTCACCATTGGGTATCGCTCTGGCTCGGTCGATTTTGTGTTCGAATCCGGCATTGTTGCACTCGAAGAAATCGCAGCCTCAGGATTAGAAGGCGAAAAGCAAATCAACGATATCGCTATTTACGAAAACACGACTCTTCTTGCTACCGGACTTGGGATAGTGGTTGTGGATAATGGAGCCACTGTCATCAAGGAGAATTTCACTCAAATCGGCGTTGGGGGAATTGAAGTTGAAGCCACGGAAATTGAAATACTAGGAAACATCCTATTTGCAAAAACAAGTTTGGGTCTTCAAAATGGCAATCTGAGTACGAATTTGCTAGACTTCAATAATTGGACGCATCATGCTAGTACCGCCGACTTGGAAAATCTGACCAAAGTCGGCACGGAACTATATGCAAATAGCAATCTCGATTTGTTTCAATTTGCAGGCGATACATGGGCAGATACGGGAATCGATCTCCCAACGGGAGCTACCAAATTACATACCTCCGACGGAAAGTTGTTGACTGTCTCAGATCAGTCGGTATTTGAATTTTCGGGAGGACAATTTACCGCCGTTGCTTCTAGCCTAGGCACATCGGTAAACGACATTGAAAGCATAAATGGATCGTACTGGCTTGCGGATGATGTTCTCGGGCTGATCACATCCAATGGCACTTTGTTTTCCCCAGCAGGGCCCTTAGGCGATGTATACTCTAGGCTCAGAACAATCAACAATACTGTATACGGCTTCCATTCTCCGCCACTCGATGGATACGATGGAAGTGTTAAGGTGGAAGGCTATTCAGTTTTTGAAGCTGGGGAATGGACCATCAAGGAAATTGAGGGTTTTCAAAACGTTTCCGATATTGCTCAATTCCAGGGCACCACTTACTTCTCTTCAATCGGCGATGGCCTCTTCAATCAATCCGATAATGAAATAATCAAAAATATTCCGCAAAGTGACACGTCCCTCGATACGGTGATTTCTTCTTTGGACTCCAAACAAGATCTTTGGCTTTCGTCCTTCGGAAATGTAAACCCCATTCATCGCTTTGATGGGCAGCAATGGACTTCATACGCTTCTACTTTACTCCTCGATAATGAGTTTCTGGATATTTCAACTTCTGAAACTGGCATTTTTTGGGGTAGAACAAACGATGGTCGAATGGTGGTTTTTAATCCGAATGAGAGCAGGACACAAAATTTGACAGGGCTTCCTGGACAGCCGCTAGATTTCGAAATCAGCATTGAAGATGATATCTGGATAGCAACATCCTCAGGACCAGCAACCTATGCTGATGCTTCCTTCATATTTGAAAACAATGAGATAATCTTACCAGCATTTGAAAGCAGCGTACTCTTCGAAAACGAACAAATTAATGCAATCGAGACTGATGGAGGCAACCGGGTGTGGTTTGCAACAGACCGTGGTCTTTGGGTATTTAATGAAAACACTTCAGAGCAGGTAGCGATGTTCAACATTGCCAATAGCCCCATACCCTCTAACAAAGTTCTAGGACTTACCTATAGCTCCTCAAACGGTGAAATGTTCATTACTACGGATAAAGGAATGGTTTCATATCGGAGTGCCTCTTCCATTGGTAGTCGTTCTCACAGCAACGTGAACGTATTCCCCAACCCAGTACCTCCTGACTACGAAGGTCTAATCGGAATCGAAGGTCTAGCCAAAAACACCTCTATCAGGATCACAGATCTTAATGGAAATCTAGTGAAAGAGGTAAAAGCGAGCGGAAGTTCTGCATCCTGGGATCTTAGAAATCTAGGAAACAACGAGGTTGTTACGGGAGTCTATTTGATTTTCAGTTCAACGAAGGATGGGTCAGAGACGTACGTCGGAAAAATCGCCGTGATCCGCTGATGGTAATCAAAACCAACGGAATTGTTCTGAATTATATTAAGTATGGAGATACAAGTATTATCGTTAGGATCTTAACTGAGGAGTTAGGCTATGGATCCTTCATCGTAAATTCAATCAGGAGTCAGAAATCAAAGAAAAGCATTGGCCATTTTCAGCCGTTTTCCATCCTCGAACTAGTCGTTTATGTAAAAGAGTCTCGTGATATTCAGCGTATCTCAGACTTTAAGAATCATATTCCCCTTCACGCCATTCATCAGAATTTCACAAAAAGTGCGATCACACTCTTCTTGACAGAAGTACTCTCAAAACTACTTCAAAGTGAACCTTCCTCAAACCCTGATCTGTATCACTTCATATCAGACTCAATTAAAGAGTTCGATGCATTGTCTTCAGGTGTTGAAAATTTTCATCTTCAGTTTCTACTAAAAATTGCAACACATCTTGGTTTCGCATTTGATGAGTTTGAAACGCTCTTCACTTCAATTGACAAGCTAGTTCCACACGCAGATGGCGAACACGTTTTGGAAAAATTGATCATTGAACCGTACGGAATTTCCCTCGAGGTGAATCGAACTGTTCGGAATGAAATTATTGACATTATGCTTGATTATTTTCAACATCATGTGAATTTGCCACGACCTAAATCACTCACGGTGTTAAGAAGTGTGCTAAACTAAGATTCGTTTTAATTTCTTTCTTAAATTTAGAAGTTCAAGAACTCAAGAATCTATGCCAGAAATTTTATTCGATCACATTCCTTCACTTGACCTCCACGATTTCACATCTGGGTCTGTAACAGAAAAACAAGAATTCGTCAAAAGGCTTGGTGAAGCCTATAACAACATTGGCTTTGTGTCCATCAAGAATCATGGGCTATCAGATGAATTGGTTAGGAATCTATATTCATCTATAGAGGCATTCTTCAAACTTCCAGACGATCAGAAAAAGAAATATGAAAGGGCTGATCTCTATGGTCAAAGAGGATATATAAGTAAGGGCAAGGAAAAAGCTAAAGGGCGGAACACAGGCGACTTGAAAGAATTTTATCATGTCGGCCAGCCTGATGAAAACAAATTATCGGATTATCCTTCTAACATCTGGCCGGAAGAAGTAGACGCTTTGAAAGATTCCGCATCAGAAGCTTTTAGTACGCTACAAGCTGCTGGAATCCAAATGCTCAGGGCGATTGCTATTTACCTGGAACTTCCTGAGACATACTTCGATGACAAAGTGGCGAGAGGAAACAGCATCCTTCGACCCATCCACTACTTCCCTATAGAAAATCCGGAAGAGATTCCCGCCGACGCGGTCCGTGCCGCGGAGCATGGTGACATCAACTTAATCACGCTTCTGATGGGTGCTAGTGCAGATGGACTTGAGGTACTAAGAAGGGATGGCAAGTGGATTCCAATTACAGCGTTACCTGACCAAATCGTAGTGAATGTGGGGGATATGCTTGAACGCCTTACCAATCATAAGCTTAAATCAACGATTCACCGGGTGGTTAATCCTCCTAGAGAATTAATGCACACTTCTCGTTTTTCAATTCCATTTTTCATGCATCCCATTTCTGAAATGGATTTAGCTTGTCTGGAAAACTGTATTGATGATAATCATCCGAAGGACTTTGAGGATATTTTGGCAGGGGATTTTCTGGATCAAAGATTACGTGAAATAGGCTTGAAGAGCTAATGACTATTCGAAGGGTACGAAATATCATTTTTCTTAAAGATGTAATATTCCTATCCGTTACGGCTTTTGGTGGTCCACAAGGTCATCTCGCCATGTTTCTTGACTTGATGGTGAAAAAAAGAGGCTATCTCACTGAAGAGGATTTGATTGAGCTTTTCGCCTTGTGTCAAGTCCTACCAGGTCCAACTTCAACTCAAACGATCACAGCACTTGGCTTTAAGATCGGTGGACCTAGCCTGGCGTACTTGACCTTGTTAGTCTGGATGTTGCCAGCGGTCACAATAATGACTACAGCAGCTATTATTGTCAATACCAACATAGACCTTGGGTTTATGCGGTTTATACTTCCTATGGTGGTAGGCATTGTGGCATTCTCCGCTTACAGAATCGCTACCAAAGTAGTGACAACAAAATTGGGATTAGCCCTTATGCTAATCTCCGCAGTTGCCTCCTATGTACTGAAGTCGCCGTATGCTTTTCCCGCCTTGATCATCATTGGTGGGCTCGTGACAACTATCAATTATAAGAAACACTCAATTGAGGAAAAGGAGCGAATTCAAATTCAATGGTCTAATCTTATTCTTTGGGTAACTGTTTTGATTGTTGCGGCTGGTCTGGGAGGTGTTACACAATATCTACCCATTAAAATCTTTGAGAATTTCTATCGCAACGGCAGTCTGATTTTTGGTGGAGGACAGGTGCTTGTTCCTCTTCTGTACACTGAGTTTGTTGAGTTTAAAGATTACCTCACCTCAGAACAGTTTATCTCGGGATATGGATTTGTTCAGGCCATTCCAGGTCCAGTTTTTTCCTTCTCAGCTTATGTTGGTGGTCTGAGTATGAATGAGTTTGGTATTGGCGGTCAAATCCTCGGAGCTATTCTTGCGGCAGTCGGAATTTTTCTTCCAGGTACGTTCCTGATTTTCTTTATTATCCGATTTTGGGAGCAGCTAAAAAAGTATCGACTAGTTAAGGCCTCTCTGGAAGGTATCAATGCCGTAAGTTCTGGGATGGTCATAGCAGCCACATTTTTAATTTTAGTTCCGATGGAGCAAAATGTACTAAACTATCTCTTGATTATTGCCACCATCTCAATGCAGCGTTTTACTAAAATTCCAACTCCATTCATCATCATTGGAGGACTGATATTTGGTATTGTATTTGGATAAAAAAACCCATCAGGTATCCTGATGGGTTAAGTTCATCGCTTGCTGAAAAATTAATTCCCGCTATCTGCAGGAGGATCAATTCCCAATTTCTTCAAAATGAGATCCGAAATATTGTCTTCTTCCCTTGCGTATAGAAGAACACTAAGTCCAGGACTCCCAGAACTGAATACATGTGTATATCCATTTTCTAATGATACCTGCTCGATTGCCGTTCCGATTTTCTCGTATGCTGGGCTTATCAATTGGTTTCTCTTATTGGCCAGAGACTGCTGAGCTTGCTGCTCAAATGCCTGAATCTCACCTTGCATTCTTTGCAGTTCAGCTTCTTTGTCAGCTCTGACAGCATCAATCATTGTCGCTCCATTCTGCTGGTAGTCTCCAGCTTTTGTCTGAAACTCATCGTATTTAGACTTTAATTGATTTTGCAATTGCGTTTCATAAGCTGTTAGATCACTCTCGATTTGCTTTGCTTCCGGCATTAAACTCAGAATATAATCTGCGTTTGTGTATCCTATCTTTAGTTGCGCCATCAGCCCAAGACCAACTATTGTTAGGGCTGTGCTTAGTAAAATTCTCGATTTCATTATTGTAAAAATTAAATTTTTGACCTTTTGGTCCTTCTTTTTAAAGGTTTGTGATTGTTAGTTCAAATATTATGCTCAATTGTTTCCTGCCGTCTGATTTTCTACCAATCCAAGATCTTCAAGCACGAAATCCGTATAATCATGGATGGGATCAGTATAAATCATGACTAAATCTCCAGACTTATCAAATACAATTTGGAGTCGATTGTTCTTTGCTACTCGTTCAACTGCTTCAAAAACCTCGTCTTGCACAGGCTTTACCAACTCCTTTTTCTTTAGAAAATAAAGACCATCAAAACCAAAAATTTGCTGCTGATAGTCCTTCGTCTCCTTCCATTTCCGATCTATCTCAGAAACTCTATCATCCCTCATGTCTTGTGTAAGCAAAACTTCTTCTGCCTTTAGCGCCACTTCCATTCCTTCAACATCTGAATACAACTGCTGAATCTCATCCTCCCAGCCTTTTGCCAACTTCTCAATTTCGGCTTGTGCCTCTTTGTACTCTGGCATTTTGCTCAAAATGTACTGAGTATCAACGTATCCAAATTTTTGCGCAAATGTAACAGTAACACACAATAATGAAAACAGGACCGCTACTGACTTTTTCATGCTATCTAATTTGTTGACCAATAGAGAAGTGAAATTGTGGCCCTGAATTGTCTAGAGATCCTGGGATCCTATCAAATCCATACGCCCAATCAATTCCCATTAATCCAAACGCTGGCATGAAGATTCTAAGGCCCACGCCTGCAGATTTTTTTATGTCATACGGGTTGAATTTTGCGAAATCGTCCCAGTTGTTTCCTCCCTCGAAGAAAACCTGACCGTAGATGGTAGCCGTTGGAGCCAGTGAAAGCGGATAGCGCAGCTCCATTACATATTTATTAAATATGGTCCCTCCTTCAATGTTATTGGCAATATCAATTGGGGTAATAGAGTTGTTGGCGTAACCTCTAAGTCCTATTACATCAGTTCCCAGAAGGAAGTTTTGTCCAGTAAGACCATCTCCTCCAAGCTGGAATCGCTCAAATGGGCCTACTCCAACATCCTTATCATATGATCCTATATATCCGAAGTGAGCCCTGGTCGCCAAGACTAGTTTCCCTACCAGGGTCATAAAGTATTTACTATCGAAGTTCCATTTGTGATACTCTAGCCACTTAAATTTTTCCGAATTCGGCACATCCTCCCCTGCTACGCTCCTTCCAAGCATCGAGAACGGAGGAGTAAACGATGCGCTCAAAGAAATTGATGAACCATTTCTAGGGTACATTGGCTGATCGATGGAGTTTCGAGCAATCGTGGTATTGAATGTAAAACTGTTAGCATCTCCTGTTTGGAAGCCCAGTGATCTACTTGCAAATTGGAATAGATCATATCGTTGATATGAAATCGAATTGCTTATCGTAAAGAAATCATCTGGCCATTGAACTCTTCTTCCTAGAGATAGTGAAATTCCTGTAACCTTAAGAGAGCCTAAAGTTGTATCTGTAAAACGATCAATGGACCTTTGGATCGACTTGGAATAACTTATACCGAACGAGTTCGGTTTTCTACCACCGAGCCAAGGTTCTACAAAAGAAAAGGAGTAGCTCTGAAATTGCCTTCCGTTGGCTTGAAATCTAACAGAAAGACTTTGACCATCACCCACTGGCAATCCTCTCCACTGACTTTTGTTAAAGATGTTCTTCGCTGAAAAATTGTTAAATGTAATACCGAAGGTTCCGACAAAACCAAAGGCACCACCCCAACCCCCTGATAGCTCGATTTGATCATTGCTCCGCTCTACCAGCTGCCACTCGATATCAACTGTTTCGTTCACAGGATCCGGTATTGGTATTGGGTTAACCTGCTCGGGATCAAAATACCCAAGTTGAGAAAGTTCGCGCTGAGTACGAATCAATTCTGATCGGCTAAACTTATCTCCGGGCATGGTTCTCAATTGTCTTAAAACCACATGATCGCTCGTTTTCTCGTTTCCGCTAATAGTTACTTTATCGATGGTAGCCTGCGCACCCTCGTAAATTCTCATCTCCAAATCAATGGAGTCTTCGTAGATTCCTACCTCGACTGGATTTATATTAAAAAATAGATACCCATCATCCATATACAATGAGCTGATATCTGGTCCAGTAGGATTGAAATTTAGCTTCTTATTGACTAGGTCAAGATCATATACATCCCCTTTTGCGATACCAAGCACTTGATCTAACTGATCTTCGGTATAAATGTAGTTTCCTGACCAGTTTACATTTCTAAAATAGTATTTTGTTCCTGCCTCAACTGTAAGGTCAATATTCATGTATTTATTGTTCGTATTATAGGTCGTGTCAGAAACAATCTTAGCGTCACGATATCCTTTAGAGTTATAAAAGCCAATCAACAAATCCTTATCGTCTTCATAATCAGATTTGACAAATTTCGATGACTTGAAAAAATTGAAATTCACGTGTTTGGCAAAATACTCTCTCACTTCTTCGCCAGACACTTTCTTAGAATTCTTTGCAAACTTTATCAAGTTTGGAGGCCAGATGAACTTGGGGAATTTGGTGATGATCTCGGTTGGCAACGAGAATTTTGGAATCATCCCTGTGTTCTTAAATTTCTTACGCAGCTTAGCTGAGGTGAAATGCTCATTCCCTTCGAACTGAATATTTCTGATTTTTACTTTTTGTCCTCTTACAATATTAATTTTCAAATAGGCACTATTACGAAGCACGGTATCCTCTTGCTGAACCACATTTACCTTTGCATTCAGGTAGCCTTTCCCCTCCAGATATTTGAAAACAGCTAGCTCTGTATTCTTTTTAAGCACGTCGGTAAGAATTTTCCCACGCACCAATTCAATTTTTTCTTCGATTTCTCCTTTCTGCGTCTTATTAACCCCTTCGATCACATACTTTGTCAATCGAGGTCTTTCAGCCAATTCGATAACAAGCCAGATTTTATCGCCCTCCAATTTGGAAGCAAAAATGGATGCATTCCCGATTATTCCTTGCTTCCATAGTTTTTTGATGGCCGTGGAGACTTCATCGCCGGGGACTTTGATTTTGTCCCCAACACGCAAGCCTGAAAGTGAAATGAGCGCGTTGTTATCCAGGAACTGAACGCCTCGTACTTCAATATCAGCAATTTCGTACTCCTTGGGACTACTATAATTTATCGAAACATCCGAACTGCTCTTTTGATTATCTCGCCCAAACACGATTTGTCCAAAAGACTCTATCCCCGCTAATACGGCTATGATAAATACTAGTTTCCTCATGCTTTTACTTTCAACTGTTCACTTGTTTTCCCAAACCTTCGCTCCCTCTTCTGATACGATCCTATCGCCTCCAGCAAATCCTTCCTTCTAAAATCTGGCCACAAAACTTCGGTGAAGAAGAGTTCTGTATATGCCATTTGCCATAGCAAGAAATTACTAATTCTCATCTCACCACTGGTTCTAATTAGCAGTTCAGGATCTGGCATATCCGAAGTAGATAAATGCTGGGAAATGCTTTCAACACTAATCTCAGTTTTCCCACTACTTACCATGTCTTCAACAGCATTTACGATATCCCATCTGCCACTATAATTCAATGCTAGCACTAACTGCATTCCTGTATGTTCCTCAGTTAGTAACATCGCCTCCTCCAAACTCCTTCTTGCCTTCTTAGGTAATTCATCTCTGTTGCCAATAGAAGACAGCTTGATATTGTTTTCCACTAATGTGGGCATCTCATCTTTTATTGTATTGACCAACAATGTCATCAACCCGTCAACCTCTGGTTTTGGTCTTTCCCAATTCTCAGTTGAGAATGCATAGAGTGTCAGATAATCGACACCCAACTCAGCACATCCTTCCGTTACTTCCCGTACCGCTTTCACTGCATTTTGATGTCCTAAAATTCTCTTCACGCCTTGCTTCTTGGCCCAACGACCATTACCATCCATTATTACCGCAATGTGTTTGGGTATATTAAGATGGTCGATATGATTGTCTGGATGCACTCGCTAGATATTTGAAAAAGGACACAAAAATGGGGCTTTTTTTAGTTAATCAGAATCAAAACCAGGTATTTAACTTCCTTTAACGCGCCAGTAAGGAATTATTTGGAAGGTAAGGAAATGGGCAGGGAATGTTGAATAAGATAATGCTAAAAGAAATTCCTGTGTAGAAGTACCAATCATCGTCTTTAGGATTACCGTATTGGTAGTCTTTAATTGTTTGATCACCATCCGAAATACTATCTAGCTGATCGAAGAATGTCTTTCTGGCACCTGCCTCAAAACCAATGCTGTACTTCTTAGCAACCAAGTACTTGAATCCGAAACCTACGGGCAAAACAGGCTGAATCTTCCCAAAATCGCTATTGGCGGGAACATCACCCACACTCATCACCCCAAATCCTCCAAAAACATATGGTGACCAATCTCTTTGAGACTTTTGACTTTTAAAGTCGAAGAAGTGATACTCAAATACAGAGGAAAATTCCAAGATTCTATTGCTGAATGTGTGATCTCTCTGAACTGCAAATGCGTCAATGGGGGTTTCGGATCCCTTTGCTTTACCGAGTGTGGCAGCAAGTCGTAGTGTCACAATCTCTGAAAAATTCATCCGGTAATAGATTGATCCGGCAAGGGTTGTTGTGCTGAAACTATATCCTCGCACCAAGTCTCCAGAATAATTCATAATCCCAGGACCGCCACCAAATTCCATGAATTGAGCGTGGGCTGATGCCCCTATTAAGATTAGAATTGCATAGAGGGTCTTCCGCAAGATCTATCTGAATTTTGCGCTTCGCTTTGGAGCGGTGCTCAAGAAGTATCGCACCTTCAGCTGAGTGACGAACACCATATCGTTGTTATCTGGGTTTCCTCGAACTACTCCGTCAATTCCAGCCCCAGTAAATCCAGACGAGGAGAATCCAGTTGTGGAGTTGTTAATACCCAAACCACTCAAGTCTCGAGCATCTCCTTTGAAGGACGTCGCTTCTGCAGATCTATCAGACAAAATTCTAGCAACGGGATCCGTGAATTGGTCTAGTCCAACGTAGGTAGTGCTCACATCATCAATGTAATCTGTAAACAAATACCTGAAGCCAAATTCTAAGCTTGCATTTAGATTCGTCCCAGGCAGCCTAAGAGTTGCTCCAACTGAAACTGGGATTGAAAATTCTATATTATTATAGGATTGCCCTTCAGTTTGAAGAGGTCTTAATTTTACCCACTCTCCAGCTTGTGGAGCGGCTGTGCCACCCGTAGGGTCAGTTTGGTAGTCAAAATCGGGAATCTTGCCCTGTGGCTCATGTAGAAAAACAGCACCACCAACAAACAGATAGGCATTTAATGGTAGTCGTTGATCAACCCCCCCATAGTTCGGAAGCAGTGAAATCTCCACACCTACTTGCAACTCCTTAATATCGTTTCTAAAACTTAAATTTCTTGCATACCTAGGGAAGCTACTTTCATCGGTAGGGTCTGCAGAAAAATCATCAGCAGAAACTCTGACAAAGTTAAACTCCGCTCTTACGGCTGCTGAGTGATGAAATTTATAGCCACCATGAAAGCCAATACCTGGTCTTGTAAATGAAACATCGGTACTAGCAGCCTTATTAACTGGAGCCAAATCTCCAAAATAGTTTCCGGCATTTAGTTGAGCACCTAAAAATAGGTACGGGTGAAATCGGCCGTACCCTCTTGCTCCACCTTTGTAGTGAGATATCTTTCTGTTTGTTTGCTTTCTCTTCTTGTATTTACTCCTCCTTTGGGCATCAGCATTATCAGCTACCCCAAACATAAGGACAGAAAGTACGATTACTACTAGGCTTCTCATTTTCATGACTACAGTCTTATTAACACAAAAATAGTTTTTTGATTGTACTTGGGTAACAAAAAATGGCACTTTCCCTGTAAACTAGCATCAATTTGTCGTTTCGACCAGAAATTTAATCGAAAAACGGCTGCTAATTCCGCTTGTCGAAGCCCCAACCGAGCTTATTTCGGATGGTGTCTGGAAAATTGTTGCCCTCAATTCTGATTATTTTGGCGTTGAACGAAGCCTTGCTGATTTTCAGCTCAACGTCATTTTCAATGGTTTCAGATCTGGAATCTAGCGAGACTAAGAAACTTCTGTTTCTCGTTTCTATTTTGAAGGTTAGTTCTGAATCATCCGAAACAATGAGTGGTCGAACGTTCAAGTTGTGAGGACTAACAGGGGTTATCACAAAGTCTTTTGCATCTGGCATCATGAGCGGCCCTCCGCAACTTAAGGAGTAACCAGTTGATCCAGTCGGAGTGGCAACCATTAGTCCATCTGCCCAGTAGGTATTGAGGTAGTCTCCATTTATGTAGCATTTGATCATGATCATGGAAGAGGTGTCCTTTCTTAGTATGGCGCATTCGTTTAGCGCATAAGGTTTACCGTTGAAGAGGTCTGTCGTTGATTCTAGTGAGAGAAGGGATCTTTTTTCGATTGTGTAGCTTCCTTTAAAAAGCAGAAACAATGACTCCTTGATGAATTCCTTGGCTATGGAGGCAAGAAAGCCCAAGCGGCCCATATTAATCCCTAAAATGGGCACTTCGCTTTTCCCTACTTTAAGTAGAGATTCCAGGAAGGTACCATCACCGCCAAGACTGAAAACGGCGTCAAAGGAGGAATCAATTTCCTCAATAACGTTGAGCTTCTCACCAAGCAGTTCTCGATTACGTTCCAGAAATTCTTTGGTAACTGAAATAGTGCATCCTTCGTTTGTCAATCGATCGATTATCTGATCGACATACTTCTTAGAGTCTTCTCCAATCGCCAACCCATGAAGAGCAATTCGTTTCATCAAGTGTTCAGGTATTTCATCAATAGTCCATACCTTTCTTCCTCATCAAACGAGTTGTCTCCAGTATTGAATGACGAGATGACCGTGTACCCGCTTTTGTTAAGGCCATTAGAAATTTGATTTACATCCTGACTATTGATCCTAATTACTATCTCGATTTGAGATGGATCATCAGTATTGGGTCTAACATTTGCACCGAGAACAATGGAACCATTCATTTCGACAATTCGCGAGATATCTGCCAGGGAATACTCCTTGAGAGTGGTTTGTAGAATAATTATCGCTCCAGCGGAATTAACAATCGCGGTATTGGAAAATTCCTGAAGAATATCATCTTTTAACACGACTCCTTTGAATTCCATATTGTCAACTACCGCTACAACGTCCATTTTGTTTTCTGACAATATTTTCAAAATGTCATAGTAGTGCTTCCATGGCGCCACAAAAACAGACTGTCCGATCAACGGGTAGGAGCCTACCTCGGAATGTAATATTTCTGTATCGTACAGTAGTTCTTCGGAGACAAAGCCAAGCAATTTGCCTTCATCCACAATAGGCAGTTCTTTTACCCTGAACTCATCCATCCATTGCTTTGCCCTGGTAATATCATCCAAAGGCTTTAACGGTGGAACCATGTAGTTTATTAGTTGCTCGGCAATCATCTCAAATCGTTGTTATTTCAAATTTATGTGCCAAATGGGTCAATACAGAATCTTTCGATCCTGGTAGGTCCTTCATCATATCTATTAGATCCTCAATAAATGGAAGAAGTCCACTTAGCCATTCAAAAACAGTCGGCCCTATGCCAACAATATACGGGAAAATGACAGTACCATCTGAATACCTCATTACAAGATCAAATCCTACGGATTCAAAAACCCAAAAGATGATACTCAAAATAAAGGCAGACTTAAAGATTCCCGCTATAGCACCCAAAGCATTATCAAGTGTTCCAAAAAAGGTAAAATCAACCATATTCTTGATCGCCTTTGCGCCTAGCTTGATAAGAAAACTTAGCAGGACGAATAGTGCAATGAATACGATTACAGCTCCAATATCAAAAAATGAGCTTGAACCAAACAGATACAATGAAACAGGAATGGTAAACTCCAATGCTATGAATAGCCCAACGAAGAATGCGAAGAAAGAAACCACAGCGACGACAAGACCTTGCTGATAACCCTTGAATGCACCAAAACCAAGGAGTACTAACAATATGATATCAAAAATCTCCAATGTTAGCTCAATAGTTTTTTTGCTAACATAGAGATCATTTTACCATCCGCTTTCCCAGCCAACTTTTTAGTGGCAGCTCCCATAACCTTTCCCATATCCTGCGGTCCAGTGGCACCGACAGATGATATAACCTGCTTAACTTCATCCTCGATTTCACTCTCACTGAGTTGAGCAGGCAGAAAGCTTTCGATAATTGTCAACTCGGATTTTTCTGTTGCAGCTAAATCATCTCTGCCTTGGCCTTCAAAAATCTCAATGGAATCTCTTCGTTGCTTGGCAGCTTTTGTGAGCAACTTCTTCTCAACTTCTTCTGTGAGATCCCCATCGGCTCCTTTTTCTGTTTCTGCCAATAGAATCTGTGATTTAATTGCCCTTAGAGCTCTCAGTCTATCCTTATCCTTGGCAAGCATTGCTTGTTTGATCTCTTGCTCAATGGTTGTTTTTAAACTCATAATTGTACTACTATTTTAAAGTGCCAACTAGGCAATCCTGTAACTCTACTTTCGATGCTTGCGTTCAATTTAGTCAGAATGCTGCTCTCGCTTAGGATCAAAAAGGGGTGATTATCTGATCTAACCTAACATCCCACTCTTCGGTTTGGCTAATTTCATCAAGAACTGGGGAAAGACAAAGGCCGACCTTCAATGCGTTGGAACTTTTCAGTAGTCGATCGTAGTAGCCCCCACCATATCCAATTCGATTTCCCTTCTTGTCCGCCGCGGAAAGTGGGACTAAAATCAAGTCTACAGCCTTGATATCTGCTGGCTCTGCTCCAACAGGTTCAGGTATATTCATTTTATTCTGTTGCAGTACTGTGTCTTCGTTCATGTAAAAGTGCTGTTGCTTTTTGCTCCCAAAATTCGTTTTGGCAGCTACAATTTGACAGCCAAGTGATCGTAGCTCCTGAAAAAGTGGGCTAACATCTGGCTCACGGTTTCTAGCTATTGAAAGAAACACATGAACTGTCTTGCTATCATTTGTTCGAACGACATCAAGAATCTTTTCGCACAATTTTTCATTTCGTTTACGAAAGAACTCTTCACTAAGAACTCTTCGATATCCTAAAAGTGTCTTCCGCACTAGGGACTTTGTGATCGTTTGCATTTCAATAGACTGTCTTCGCGAAGTTAAGACTAAGCTGTCGTAGGAATAAATGTGCTTGCAAAAGAAAAGCCACCTCCCTTCGGGAGGTGACCTTATAACCAATCAACGTAAAAATTGGTTGCTTTGAAGTATGAAGAAAAACATACCACAGCTGGTGATTAGATTGTGTTTTTTTGATTGCTTAAACCAAGTCAAAAGCCATCGCATACTCCATCAAATGAACAAAAGATTGTACCTCAAGTTTTCTTCTGATGTTTTTACGATGTTGCTCAACCGTGTTGCGGCTGATGAAAAGGGATTCAGCAATACAGGGATTGTCAAATCCTGTGGCTAGCAAAGAGACAATTTCAATTTCCCTTCTTGTTAAGGATTCAAACTGATCTCTTTTTTCCCTTTCAAAGGCTGCTTGTTTTTTTACCCGGTCGAGCTTACGCTTGTAGGAATCCAGCCTTTCTGGTGGCACGACTAATGTCAGTCTGGATTCTCTGGCAATCTCTTCTCTTGAATTATTGAGAGACCTGTCTTCGGTAATCATAGCATTGGCAGTGTTCAGCATAATCAATTTTGGTTGTAACACCTTTAATGCATCTTCTTAAATTAGGTAACCCAAAAAATTCAGTTTTTTATTGTATCCCTCCTCAATTGGCGATAGTTGAACGAAGATGAACGAGTATGACCTTCGCACAAATGTTCGCTCTGATTAAATTGTATGCTTCAAACAAACCTGTCAAAAAATGAACAAAGTCTACTTCCTTTCTACCATCTTACTTGGAACAGTCTTTTTAGCCCAAGGTCAAATGAGAGAAGGTCCCGTTGATGACTCAAAGTACTATTACCAAATACCAGAAAGTCCAGAATCGTACTCAGCAGGAACAGTAGCTGCCAGAGTCGTAGATGGACTGGGCTTCCGATATTTTCATGCCACAGTAGGTTTAACAAAAGAGAATCTCAGTTTCAAACCCTCGGAGGAAGCTCGAACTATGAACGAAACGCTTGATCACATTTTAGGACTTACCAGGACAACACTAAATGCCGTTTTGAGACAACCCACAGACTTCAGTATTGAGCAACCCGTTTTAACATTCGAAGAAAAGCGTCTTAAGACATTGGAGAATATTCGTAGAACAAGTGAAATACTGAAAATTAGCTCAGCAGATGACATGGAATCCTACTTAGTCATTTTCCTTTCTGGGAATGGAAATAGATCAGAATTTCCATTCTGGAATCAGCTCAACGGACCTATTGCCGATGCAGTGTGGCATGTTGGTCAAGTAGTTACCTTTAGAAGGTCTGCAGGAAATCCATTCAATTCCAATGTGAGTGTTCTTAGTGGGAGAGTCCGAGATTAAGAGAGTCTTCTCAACGTCTATCGTAGTATGTAGAGAAGCGTTAACAAGATCATTAATCCAATGACCTTCAAGACCGTCTGTATTTTTTTTAGCGCATTCATTGACTGTCAGTTTCTAAAATTGCAACATGTTGATTCTTCAATTAATGCCTCTACTTGAAGAAAGTAACCCTTTCTCGTTTTAGCATTACATCGAATAGAAACAAAACGCCAGTATTTGCCACTTTATTATTTTCGTGGGATGACGTACCTTTTTTGGGAGCTACCAAAATTAAAAATCAATTGGTCGGGTTACCTTTTGATTTTTCACTCATTAAAGCCAGTAACCAATGGATGAAAAGGTGATCCTTGAGAAAATAAAAGAAGGTGATCAAAAACAGTTAGCGGTGGTTTATCGCTCTTACCAATCCGAGTTTATCGCTTGGCTTGTGAAGGAACACAATTGCCGTAGAGAGGAGGCAAAAGATATCTATCAAGTCTCAATTATCGCGCTGTACGAGAACATTATCAGTGGCAAGTTGACCACACTTACCAGCAATTTGAAAACGTATTTGTATTCCATTGCTAAACATAAGGTCTATGAGTTTAGACGGAAGGAAAATAAGATAGACCGAAGTGTTTCGGTGCAAGCAATTGAGCTTGAAGAGCTAACAAACTGGGATGCTCTTGATAAAGAAAAGAATCTAGTGCTGATGGAGAAGAGTTTGGAGAAACTCGGAGATCCCTGCAAAACACTACTAGAGTTATACTATTTCCATGGATTGTCAATGGAAGAAATAGCAGAGAAAATCGGCTATAAGAACAGTGCAACGACCAAAAACCTAAAGTGCAAATGTATAGTGCGGTTGAGAAAGATCTTTGAAACAGAAATGCAAAATCAAAGCGGAGATCCAGACCAATAAGCGACCACTATAGAAGTGAAAAAGTAATGAAGAACGAATTCAAAGATATCGAACAACTAGAACGTTACCAGCGGGGAACGTGTAGCGGAAAAGAAAAAAACGAGATAGAGCATCGTTTGGCAAAAGACGAAAATTTTCGTGGGCTGCACGATGACATGGAACTAATGGTTCAAGGCCTTAGAAGAACATCAGAAGGATCAAGCATAGAAGATAAAATCGAATTACTGAGAGGGGCTTTTGAGATAGAAGATGAAACGAAGGAGACAGAAGTTATCAATCTTAATTCCTGGTTTTCTAGAAATCGATCGAAACTGTCCATTGCAGCAACAATCTCCCTCTTGGTTGCCTCAATCTTCATTTTCAAAACCTCGACGACCAATCCGGATAATCTTTTTCAAAACTACTTCGAACCCTACGAAAACCTGAATAGTGCACTTCGTGATAGCCAACAAGAAATTGACGATTTAGCCCTTGCCTATCTAGCGTATGAACAAGAGCAATACGAGAAAGCAGCCCGACTTTTCGAGTCAGCAAATGCTAAGAACACCGAGTTGATCACACATCTGTTCTATCAGGGCAACGCCTATTTGGCCATAGGCGAAGCAGAGAAAGCGATAGCGTTATTTCAAATCGTTTCCGAATCAAATTCCATCCTTCAGGACACAGCAAAATGGTATTTGGCTTTGAGTTACTTGAAGGCAAAAGACCTGGAAAAATGCAAAGAATTATTAGATAAGATCTCGATTGCTAACAATGGATTTAGTAAGCGAGCCGATGATATACTTCAACAGCTAAAATAAAATACAATGCAACCAACCAACGGATTACCAACTGCAACAGTCGATGAGACTGCTGCGGAGACAGAAGCGCATGCTACCGCTGATACGGTAAATGGAGAGGAGACCATCAAGCCCTCCGAGCAAATTGAAAAAGCAGAAAAGTTCAAGGCATATGTTGACTCTGAGACAGAATTTTTCAAAACCTACTACAAGGAGGTGCTTCCTAAGATGGAGCTTAAGAATGATGTGTTAAATGAAATCATTAAGAAACGTCCAGATCTTTTTGATTCAATTCACGACCTCATTGAAAACTACAAGAGCAAATTTGATCTTTCGTATGAACGATGGAAAAAGCAAGTACATAATTACGGAGAAATATATTTCAACAACGACAAAGACCGATTGCATCTGTCAATGTGTAGTTCAAGATTCACTAACGACGACCACAATGAACTTACGCCGTTTGGCGACAGTCTTGTCGGAAATGGTGAGCTTATTAATCACCATCAAATTGGAGTGTTAGATGCACTGGAATCACAATTGCCGAATCAGGATATGGCTTTTCGAGAAGGACATGAAGGGCTAATTTCTGCCCAAATAGTTCTCTTGCTTTTGCACGAGCGCTTTGTTGATTTTTGCGAAAAATGGACCGAAGGTGATCAAAAGCAATACTTAAAAAATGATTGGAAATGTCCACCAATAATTCAGTTCTCCGATAGCAATACTGGAGCCTGGGCTTCCGATCGAGAGATACCTACCATTATTCACGTAAATAGATCAATCGCAACTAAAGTTGCCAGCAGTACCGAAGACGAGGATGTGCAAGCTGCGCATAAGACGAGAGTAACTGCTTATGCTGCAAGCCCGCATGAGTTTGGACATGATGTTACTGACGCTTTTAGTAACGATAGACTTATCACATCCCTTGTCGAAACTTTAACTCAAAAATTGAAAGTAAGTGACGACGATGACGAGTTAGCCAATCGAAACATTCAGATATGGACTTCATGGATGCACGAGTTGGTAGCTGACGCATTTGGAGATGGGATACTTGGTAAGTTGGCTCTATCCGGATTAAAGCAGGTCCTTTCAAAAAGACTTGAAGGAAGAATTGAGCCAACTGATTTAATCATTGAAAACATTGGATGGGATGCTGAGGAAAGACCTTATGACGAACATCCAAATTCTTTTCTAAGGATGCTAATTTCAATAGAAATAATTTACCAATTGAATCAAGAGACCAATCCAGATCAATGGAGTGAGTGGAAGGAACTAGAATGGGAGGACTGGCTTAGTCACGAACAATCCGAGGGCAAGGTTGATATTGCGAGGAACGGAGGAGAGATCACTTTTCATTTCAAAGATCAAAAAAACAGAAATAACCCGCAGTTGGAATATTACACAATTTCAAAGACAGAAATCGAGGAGATTGTCCAAGTTATCTTGACTACACAAATAGATTGGTTCCCTGAAAATCTTGTTTCACTTGAAGACCTGATTCATCACCTAGTGGACAATGATGATATCACACTTCTCGTCCAAAAATTTGAAGACCTCTTATGAGAAATTCAAAATGAGAGAAAATATTCCAAAAACAAACCAACTATGAAAAACATAAATAAAGAAAGCAAAACTCGCACCATAACGCGCCCTCTTAGACCGAAGTATCATTCTGGCAAAGCGCACTTGCATGATACAGGACATAGTGGAAAAGCTCACCTTCATGATACGGGGCATAGTGGGAAAGCCCACCTTCATGATACGGGACATAGCGGAAAGGCCCACCTTCATGATACAGGGCATAGTGGGAAAGCCCACCTTCATGATACGGGACATATTTTCCTTGGAGGAGAACATGGAAATTCTCATATTATCCGAGGTCTAGTAACTAAGGAAAGAGACTTAGAAAACGACTTTGTGATTAACTACCACGTCAACTATTCAATCTATCTAGAAAGTGGATCTGGCCCGCTTGGTGTTAATGATAGTTATTTCTACGGAGGTTTTATCAACTACCCTCAGCGGGGCTATTTATTATTTAAGCTAGCAGATTCAGAGATCGAACTCGAACATACCATACTGTTCGTTAACGATCGAAGGCATCAGACAGAGCGAGGTGAGGAAGACAGAAAGGTATACTTTCAAATTCGAAAAGTTCCGCTTACTATTGGTAAAAATACGGTAGAAGTATTCATGGCCTACAACTACGATGTAGTACCACATCGACCTCTCTTTCCAACGAAACGCAATTGGAATTTGCAAGGTGAGAATTACACCAGATATGAATATGAAGAAACTCCTATCACAAGCGAAGTTGAGAACAGCAAGATCAACATTGAGGAACTAAACCATAGAGATTTTGATCTCTCGAAGAACGATAATAACGTTCACGCTGAGTTAATCAGTCAGGACTCAAAAAAGAAACAGGTTTTCCACCAAGTAAGACTTGAAGACGAGATCAATACTCCGTACGGGTTTCTCAAATTACATAGTAGTTACTCGCCGTTTGAGGACACTATCTTATTTATCACCGAACGGTCTCGAATAAGGAAAAACAAGAAACTAGAATATGAATTAAAGACCATACCAATTTTTCTGGGTGGAAATACAATTGAGATCGAGATCGCATATTTCAAAGAAACATTTTGGCTTCTTCGTTTTACACTTTGGATTATGCGTGGTTTAAAGCGACTCAATCCGCTTTAGTAGACTTTCTCCAAAAGAATGCAACAATCAGCAAAAAAGGAATAAGCCAGAGAACAGCGAACAATGAGCTTCTTTTCGTCTGCAACTTATTATCTCCATTTCCAACTAAGATAAAGGACGACCAAAACGAGGGATGAGATGAAATTTCATTCCCTGTACTGATGTAGTCTAGTTGAGCCTGACGAAGAGCGTTTTTAATTGATAAACCAGCACTCAAATTTTCATGAAACCTCGTCATTAACTCCGTTGTCTGTTTGTCTCTTACCTTCCATAGACTTGTAACAACTGACCTGCTCCCGGCAAACGCAAAGCCCCTTGCTAAACTAAAGACGCCTTCTCCGCGAAAGTCTTCACCCAGCCCCGTCTCACAAGCACTGAGAATCGTCAATTGATTGGAAAGGTTCAAGGGATAAATCTCATAGCCATACAACTTACCATCTTCGGACGAAATGTTGTCTCTGAAAAAACTAATGCTGGGCTGGATACTCGTACCACCAGCAGACGCATGACTTGCAATGTGAATTACATCATATAGTGGTGCCTGAGATTTGAAATTGGATTCAGTTGATTCATTGGCCTTAAACACCCTGGCTTGATCTGACCACATTAATTTCACATTCTCGAGCTCCTCTTCAGCCCCCTTTAAACGGCCAGACGAAAACCCCACAATATCCATTGGTTTAGGCTTTTGCTCCCTGTCAAGCATCAAAATGCTTGATGAAAAAGCATAAGTTACAGTATAGTCGAATGTCAGATAGTTAAGGTTCTTATAATCTACTTTTCCAAGCAATGTCTCTTTCTGCAACAAAGCACCAAAGGGAATTCGATTGATTTTCCCATCTGGGACAATAATTATTTCATCTACTTCCTGCGTATCATTTCCGGACGATTTGTTCAAAAAAGGGCTTAGCAACGTTTCATGTAAGAAAAAGGCACTCCGATTAAAAGTTTCAAAATCCTCCTCACTCTTTTCGAAATTCAATGTGGAGCTCGCAGACAGAAAGGCTTCAAGATTGCTTTGTAAACCCTTTAAATCAATCCTTTGCAAAACTCTTTCTGTTTTCGTAATAGCAACCCCATACAAATGCCTTTCGCCCCAGAAATAGTTTATCAGCATTTGACTTTGGCTTAGGTAGTTAGCAACGTCTGGCACAGATCTGAATTCATCCGCAACCGTTTCCCTCTTGCCTCCGATTCCGCCTGCTACTTCCTCTTTCTCAGTTCTCAGCGAAACTACGTTATCAATTAGCTCCTCGATTTTCGCGTAAAATTTTTCCTCCTCTCTCGCTTCATCAATCTTTCTGCGCAGTTCATCAATTTCTTTCTGGATCAATTTGAGCTGATTTACAAGCACTAACTCATCGCCAATTTGGAGATCTCCAACCTTATTTTTTAGCAGAATAGTGTGCTTAATCTGTTCAACATACCTAAATGCGGATGTAAGAAATTCACTATTTTCAGGATAAACAGTGTGGAGGGCATAGACCACATCCAATGCGTTCTCAAATAGAGGCTTAGCATGCTCAGCAAGGTGCAACGAAGGGTCGTCATCAACCATCTCTAGCCTAAGACGAAGCATCACTTCTATGGCCAGCTCGTAACATGAATATGCACTTTGCAGATAATCTAAAGAGTCATTTTCTTTATACAGATCAAAAAGGACCTGGGCCTTTTCATCAAGAACTACATAAAGATCACGGTTAAGGAGCCAGCCTTCTATTGTGGAGTCAGAAATTCTCGGATTATCTAAAATTGATTGTGGATCAAAGTTGGTTACCGAAGCGATCAAAGCCTGCTGATAGAAAAAGAGTGCGCTATCTTTCTCAGCAAACTTTTTGTGCATATCCCCTAAAAACAAAAAGTGCTGAGATATCAAATAACCTTTTCCAAATTGCGCTTCTTGTCCATTAAGTGCCATATTATAGTAAACTCTTGCGGAGTCAATTTCATCGAGACCAACAAAATTCTTAGCAATCTCTTGACGTAAAACATTGATTGTTGATGATTCAACTGTGCCACGATCTTCAAACATGAACAATGCTTTCTTAAAGTAAAGATTACTTTCTGTTAGCTCTTCAATCCAGCCCTGCATTATTCCCAAATTGTAATACCAATGAGGCAAGTCAAGATCTACTTCTGTAACTAAGGATTCTCGAATCTTAATGGCTCTTCGACTACTTTCTATAGCCGTTTCAATATCTCCTTGATAGGCCTGAATGTTGCCTATCATGTTGTGACATTTCGAAACAAGGAGAAGATCATCCAGTTGCTCAGCTAATATCAAAGCCAGATCCCCATATTCCATCGCCACATCGTAGTTACCTCTCATTCTCTCCGTCACGGCCAACCCATAGTACAATTCCTGTTTAATCTTTACAGAGACATCAACATCATCCTTCGTCAAACTCAAGGCTTGAAAAAACAATTGGTATGCTCCTTCATAATTTGGGTTCTCACGATCGAATCGTAACGCGTAGCCTTTGCCAATTAATGCACGAGCATAGGCAACAATATTGGCCCTTTGGAGTGCAATTGTAGCGGCGGAATCGTAATATGGATAGGAGGCGGGATAGGACTTAAGTTCACGCAGTGAGTCCCCTTTCTGCAAATGGAATCCCAGATCGCTTTGTCCAAAACACAAAAATTGATTCAGGAGGAAACAGGTAAAAATTACAATTCTTTGCATCAAGAAATTGAAAGTTGGTTAGTTGAAATTCTACATCTCAGGCGAACAAAATTCCAGAACTCTTCTTACCTGCCATGAAATTACCCTCTCACCTCCTCAATTCAAAGGTTTATCATGAGATAAGGCTCAGGGATAGTTGATCAAACAAGGCTTTGCCTGTATTTCAAACGCCTAGAAAAACAACCTTTTATTACTTAAATTCGTATTTGTTTTACAAATGGGTAATATTTATGCGTTTTAATCTTGGTGAATTTGAAGAGATTGTTCTGCTTGTCGTAGCAGCACAAAACGACAAGGCCTACGGCCTTTCCGTCACCACTGCAATTGAAAAGGAATTGCAGCGATCGGTAACGATGAGCAGCGTTCACACAGCTTTGTACCGATTGGAAGAAAAGGGACTTGTTAAATCTGAAGTTGGAGGAACCACCAAGAGTCGAGGTGGCAGGAGAAAACGCATATTTATGATCAGTGCAGCAGGGAAGGAGGCTTTACTACAGGCTAAGGACGCCAGAACTCACCTATGGTCGATGATTCCAAAAATTGTTTTTGAGAGCCGATGAGTTCCAAGAATACCATACAGCCTCCAAAGTGGGCGGACAAATTTTTCATGTGGTATTGCAAGAATGAGCTGGCAGAGTCCATCCTAGGTGACTTACATGAGCGCTATGAATTTTACCGAAAAGAATATTCCCTAATTCGATCCAACTATCTGTATTGGATGGACATCCTTAGGTTCATCAACAGGCACACATTACAGAGAACGTCAAACAGAAAAACATTTATCCCTACCATTATGCTGAAAAACTACACACTTGTTGCGCTGAGAAATATCAAAAGAAACAAGGCATTCACCATGATTAATGTCATTGGCCTTTCCATCTCAATGGCAGTCTGTCTTCTGATTCTTGCCACAATAGATGATCAAACAAGCTACGACGAATTTCATGCTCAACGGGAGAACATTTACCGCGTAACACATGAACGATTGAATGCCGAAGTAAACCTTCCTATTGCAACCACTCCAATGCCGCTAGGAGACAAACTGAGAAATGAATATGCTGGTCTGGAGCACATCGTCCAATTCCGAAGAGGTTTTTCAGGTGAAATTGTTGACAATGGAAAGGCAATCAACATAAACGGTTATTACACCAATCCTGAAGTGTTTGATCTCTTCGATTTCGAACTGGAGGTTGGCAATCCATCGACCGCACTATCAGAACCAAGCTCGGTGGTACTGAGAAAAGACATTGCAGAAAAGTTTTTCAGAGACAAGGATCCAATGGGACAGGATCTCAACGTTGAGGGGCTTGGTCAGTTTAAGGTCACAGGAGTGCTAAAAGAATTACCAGGGAAAACACACATCAATTTTGAAGCGCTCTCCTCTTTTTCTACGGTGGCTTCTTTGGAGAAACAAGAAATCCTGGGCGAGTCACTTTCTGATTGGGAGAAGCTTTCTACTGGCTGGGTCTATTTTAATTTTAAAGAAGAGCCAAAATTGGATGACTTGCAATACACGTTAAATCGAATTTCCGACGAAAACTACAATGAGGACTCAGAATATGAGGTCGTTTTCGGCATCCAAAAAATGACAGACATTACGCCTGGTCCTTTCATGGGAAATCAGATAGGACAGTCCATGCCTAATTTTTTCATCTACGGTCTAGTCGTTCTCGCCATCTTAATCATGACTTGCGCTGCGTTCAATTATGCGAACCTCACAACGGCCAGAGCACTTACTAGGTTCAAGGAAGTTGGTGTGCGGAAAGTAATGGGCTCCACGAAAGGGCAGGTAATTATCCAGTTTATCATCGAGGCAGTTTTAGTTTCCTTGTTTTCGCTTCTACTGGCTATTGGTCTACTCAAACTTCTCATTCCTGCATTCGAAAGCCTGAATCTGAGTTCCATCTTAGAATGGAAGCTGAATCCAGATACCAAAGTGTATGTTCAATTTTTAGTTTTTAGTTTAGTTACAGGAATTGCTACAGGGTTTTTTCCGTCACTTTACATGTCATCCGTCAAGCCTATCAATGCACTTAATGGGTCGGGCGGTCCTAAGATGTCAGGAATTGGACTGAGGAAGTCGTTGATCGTCACGCAGTTGGTTATTTCGATTGTACTGATCATTTCTTCCACCTTGGTTCATAGACAGATCAAGTACATGATGACCAGAGACTATGGGTTTCAGCGAAATAACATTGTAAACGTTGCGCTTCAGGGACAAGATTTTGACCTGCTAAAACCAGCACTTGAAAAACTGCCTTTCGTCGAGCAAGTTTCAGGAGCAAACAACATCCCAAACATTGGGCGGCATGATGATATTGAAATTCGAAAAACTGTTTCAGATGAAGCCGAGGATTACAATTATTTTTCTGTGGACGAAAATTATATAGGTAATCTCCAGATTAAACTGGTTGCCGGTACCAATTTCACACCAAAGCAAACTGAAGAAAGGGAGGTCATCATAAATGAACAAGCAGCGGAATCACTAGGATTTGCAGACCCCTCAGAAGCTATTGGAAGTAATGTGATCCTTGGAGACAGTACGAATGTCAACATTGTAGGTGTAGTTAAAAACTACAACTTTATGATTCTTTACATGGAAATTCGTCCGCTTCTGCTTCGCTACAATCCGGAGGAATTCGAATGGGCACAGGCAAAAGTAACGGGTGCAAATCCTATTCAGGAACTTAAAGAGCTTGAGAGTGTCTGGGCAGGATTTGATCCTAATCATGAGTTTGACTACAAATATTTTGATGATCAGATCGAGGAGTTTTATGCCATGTTTTACGATATCGTCTACATCATTGGTCTAATTTCAATTCTAAGTATTGTGATTGCAGGAATGGGTCTTCTCGGAATAGCTACCTATTCAATACAAACACGTCTGAAAGAGGTGGGGATCCGCAAGATCCTTGGAGCTGAAGGCAAAAATCTAGTCCTTCTACTAGGAAAAAGCTTCTTTATAATGATTGTCGTTTCTACCTTGATTGGGGGCCTAATTTCCTTCTTTGGAAATAAAGCGTGGCTCGAACTGTTTGCTTATCGCATCACTTTTGGATATGACATTTTAGGGATCGCTTTCTTGTTCATCATTGTCGTTGGTGGCTTGACAATCGGGACTCAAACCTGGAAAGCGATGCGGACGAATCCAGCAGATATTTTGAGAAACGAGTAAAACGAAAACAATTACTACTCCTCTTCATCAAAAAACCCTGCCTTGCATAATGCGAGGCAGGGTTTGTAAATGGTGCTGGCTCCAAAAAGAGCTACAGACCTAATTATTTAGAGGCTCCTCCTTCTTAGGCAAAGTCAAAATCGGAGCGCCTTTGCTTTTGAACAATTCATTGAAATTCCTAATGTCATTTTGGACAATCTCCTCAAATGTTTGCTTCATACCACTCCATGAACCTTCAAGGTCATCCATTCTATCATTGTACCCTTCCGGCACACTTGGGTCGTAGGTGTCTAGATTGTTTCGCAAAAAGAAGAACTCTGAATTGATACCCGCAGGCCAATTCAGCGCATCTTGAAATCCTTTCTGACGTAGTTCAATCACGGGTGCTCTCCAGTCCTCCATTTTCTTTTGCAGTTTGTCTATTGCGTCCTGAATTTCTTCCATTCCTTCCTCTTTTCCATATTGCTCTTCAATAGATTTCAATTGTTCGGAAATTTTGATCGCATCGTTCACCGACTGATGGATCTCCGTAATTCGCTCCTCAAGTTGTTCCATTGTTTCTTGTTGCGCCAACCACAGTTGTTCAGAAATCTCAATGTCTGGTGGACCCATGATAACAATATCTGCCTCCGAGATTGTCCCTCCAAGTGTCATTCTTGCCTTGTATTTTCCTGGAGCTACACGATGCCCTCTGTAATCGCCTTCCAAAACAAAAACCCCAGGTACGTTTTGAAGTTTACTAGTTCTGAAGTCCCAGGTAAAGCGGTTAAGCCCACTGTTGACCGGAAGATCTTCTGTGTTTTGCGCTGGAATATTTCCACGACCACCTTGCATTTTTACCTCGATCTCCTTCTTGCCTGCGAACGATCTAATCACCTCTCCGTCCATGTTCATGATCTCCAAAGACAAACTTGCTGCACTATCAGGTACGTTTTTCAAATAGTAGTGCAGTGTCACCCCTTCGGGTGGGTTCTCACCATAACCATGCTCTGTGATCAGATAAAAAGGAGCTGGCCCGAATGAACGATACACAGGTTTTGGCTCAAACAGTTTCATCGCACTGCTAAATTGTCCTTTGGACTGCTGAATGGATGACAAGTCATCCAGAATCCAAAATCCACGTCCCGCAGTGGAGGCTGCGAGATCGTTGTCCCGGATAACCAGATCAGTGATAGAAACTATGGGCATGTTCAGTTGCATTCGCTTGAATTGATTTCCTCCATCGAAAGAAACATAGAAACCTCGCTCAGCTCCTGCATAAAGTAATCCGGGAACTTTCGGATCTTCCCGCACCACTCTGAAAAAATCATCTTTTTGAATATCATCCCCAATTTTCTTCCACGTCGAACCGTAGTCTGTAGACTTGTAACTGTAGTTCTTGAAGTCATTGAATTTGTAGCGAGTGGAGGTAAAATACACAGTGCCTCTTTGGTGTGGTGAAACTTCAATCGAGTGAATCATGGTCTCTGGCAAACCAGAAGGCGTAATATCACTCCAGTTTTCGCCACCATCCAAGGTCACCTGAATCATCCCTCCATCGGTACCTGTGTAGATCACTCCTTCTTCTAAAGTAGATTCTGCGATATAATAGATCGTATTGTAGTTTTCGCCTCCAGCTCCCTCGTTGGTAAATGGACCTCCACCTTGACCTTGTTTTTCTTGATCGTTTTTTGTTAGATCTGGACTGATTGGTGTCCATTCCAATCCACCATTCGTCGTCTTAAAAAGCACATTACCACCATAGTACATGGTTCTTGTATCATGTGGGGAATTGATCAATGGAGCATTCCAATTGAATCGGTACTTCATGTCTTTTGGCTCGTACCCAAGTGTTGTCCCTGGATACACCATGATGTTTTTTGCTTCTTTCGACTTGGTGTCTAAGAGGCTAATCCGTCCATTGAAACAACCTCCGTAGAGAAGGCGAGGATTTTCCAAATCGTCCATGGTCACCATCGCGCTTTCGCAACCAGGCCCATTGAACCAGTCGGTGCTGAGTATCCCGTAATTCTTACTTTTCGATGGAATCACAACTGAGAAATTGTCCTGCTGACCACCATAGACCCAGAAAGGAATCTGTTTGTCGGCGGTTATCCGATAAATCTGAGCGGTGGATTGATTGTTGAAGCTTGACCAGGTTTTCCCTTTGTTGAAAGAGATGGTTCCACCGCCATCTTCTGCCAGCGCAATGTTGTTGCTATTTTCAGGGTTGATGTAGAGTTCGTGGCAATCTCCATGGATCATTCGCATGCTCTCGAAGGTCTTTCCCCCATCAACCGATCGCATAAGTGGGGCATTCATTACGTAGACCAAATCTTGATTCGTTGGATCAGCGGTAACCTCCATGTAGTACCAGGACCGTGAAGTAATAGACTGACTGTTCGACATCAATTTCCAGCTTGCCCCAGCATCGTCCGATCGATAAAGGCCAGATTCGGCTTTTTCAGATTCTATAATTGCAAAGACACGTTGCGGGTTTGCAGGTGAAACTGCAATTCCAATTTTTCCCATCATTTCTGGTAGCCCCTTGGTTATTTTCATCCAGGTTTCACCTCCATCAGTGGATTTATAAACAGATGATCCCGGACCTCCACTTTCTACATACCACGGATATCTTCTATGTTCCCAAGTTGCTGCGTAGAGTATTCTTGGATTCGATGGGTCCATGCTTAGTCCAGAAACTCCAGTCCCTTCGTTCACATAAAGTGTTTTACTCCAAGTTTTGCCACCATCCTTTGATTTGTACACGCCACGATCAGGAGACGCTCCGTGGACAGGTCCTTGTGCTCCGATGTAAACAATGTCGGAATTGGTTGGGTGAACAATGACGTCAGAAATGTGACGGGTTCCTTCCAGACCTACATTTTTCCACGTTTTCCCTGCATCATCTGATTTGTAAACGCCATCGCCATAAGTGGTCATTACACCGCGAACCGCATGCTCACCAGTTCCTACATATACCACATTGGGGTCAGACTTGCTAACGGCAATGTCTCCTATAGACCCAACTCCGAAGTACCCGTCGGAAACATTTAACCAGTTATATCCTCCATCCTCTGTTTTCCAGACTCCTCCACCCGTGTAGCCTGCATAGTACACCTGATCATTGCCAGATACTCCCGTTATGGAATTCGCTCTTCCTCCCCGATAGGGTCCTAGGTTTCGACACTTTAGTCCTTCATATTCTGAAGTGCTAAAAGTTGGAGTGGGTGTTGACGTTCGTTTTCTTCTTTGCGCATCGGAATCAAGAATTCCGAAACTAAGTAGTATGAGAATAATTGGTACTAGCCTCTTCATCGGTTAATAGGTTTGATTGGACTTTCAAGCTAACTAAAAGCAAAGTAGTATGCAATAGATTAGTGTAGACGTCGCATATTGTAAATAACATTAGTTAGGGATAGGCTAGAGCGAAAGTATGCCCTTGATGGGACTTGAGGTGTTTCTGTTTCTAGTTTAAAAAAAATCATCCACCTAACCTCCGAAATCGTCGGACCGTCTCAAGGAAGGAATCAGGAGCAGCATAGTAAGCAGGCGATCAAGTAATTCACTTTTCAAACCTTATTCTTAATTAGGTCTTCATTTGTGAAACAAATAATTCTTTCGTACGTTTGGTCTTCAATCAAGAAACTAATGTTATGAAAGAGACAGGCCTGGGAGAATTTCAAGAAATTGTACTGTTAGCCATTTTGATTTTGGATGAAAACGCCTATGGCGCAAAGATTCAAAACGAGATGAGTCATCGTCTGGGAAGGACAATCAGCCGAGGCGCTTTACACGCTGCGCTTACACGACTTACCGAGAAGCATTTCATTGATTCCACATTTGGAGGTGCTACAACGGAACGTGGTGGAAGGAGAAAGCGATTCTATACAGTTACTAATCTGGGCAAGTCAGCACTGAATGATGCCAAGACTATTCGAGATGAAATGTGGACACTCGTTCCAAAAGTGAATTTGCAATGACGACTTCAGGAATACCAAAAATCTCGCATCGTCTGTTCAAATGGTTTTGCCACGAAGATTTCTTTGAGGAATTGGAGGGTGACCTTGAGGAAAATTTCCACCAGAACTCTGAGGAGAGAGGAATAAAGAAAGCCCGCAAAATTTATAATCGTGAAGTCATCAAACTGCTACGTCCTTCAGCCATGAGAAAGGCAACCATTTTACCAAAAGGTATTGCACAGCTGTCAAAAAATTATCTGAAGACCTCAGTTCGAGCTATCAAGCACAACCCTGGCTATATTATGTCCAACATCGTTGGGCTGGCAATCGCCCTCTCTATCAGTACCATCGGATATTTCTACTACAATTTCAATGACACTTTCAATAAGCATTATGATCAAGCTGACCAGCTCTACAAAGTACATGGGCTTAGAGCAAGTGAAGCTACATTAGGTTCAAGTTCAATAGCACTAGCTCCCTCGCTGAAAGCGGCCGGAATTGACGCAATGCGGTACCACCATGAAACGATCGCTGTACGGTTGGGATCAAGGCTTTTTCAGGAAAGTGCTGTTTTTGCAGATCCGGAATATCTAGAGTCATTTGAACTTAGGAGTTTGAGCGGACAGAAACTTAGGCTTCAAAATGCAGACGAAATCTTCATATCTGAAGAAATGGCCCAGAAGCTTTTTGGAGACGTATACCCGGTGGGAGAATTGGTTGAGATCGTTTTTCCAAATGAAGAAGAGCGATCGTTTGTAGTCAAGGATGTTTTTCAAGATCCACCTCAGAATGTAAGTTTTCATTTTCCAATGATCACCTCGTTCAAAAATTACATTGAATTTTACGCCGCAGATGAAAGTGATTGGGCGCATTACATTGATGGAACATTTGTCAATCTTATGGATATTGGTTCCGCCCAGGTCGATGCACAATTGAGTGCTTTGATTGAACCGCACAATAGATACAACCCTGAACGGATCGTAGAAAAATTCCGAATGGACAACATTCTGGAATGGCCATATTTTGAGACCACGCTCGCAGGTGGAAGTTTTTGGAACACACTTCATCCCGCCTCGGTTTGGGGAACAGTATCAACCGCCTTTGCAATTCTGTTACTTGCTTGCTTCAATTTTATTAATACGAGCATAGCTCTGTCTGGCAAACGACTGAAGGAAATAGCAGTTCGTAAAGTGATGGGAGGCAGTCGCAAAAGCACCATCACCCAGTTCATGATCGAGAACTCCCTGATGGTCTTTACCGCAGTGGTATTATCAATCGGAATTTCCTACTACTTGATTCCCGCATACAATAGTTTGATGACACAAGAAATTGTCCAGCTGGATCAGGTGCCTTTGCAGACTCTGCTCTATTTCGGCATTGGTTTGATCCTTTTTGTTGCTCTCCTCTCCGGAGCATATCCCTCATTCTACATTTCGCGTTTCTCTTCACTTGAGATATTCCGAGACAAGCTTGTCATTTCTGGTAAAAACAAGCTTATGATGATACTGCTTACTTTTCAGTTTACGCTCTGCTTCTACAACTTTTCAAGTTTGTTTGTAAACGTTGACAATTCCATCTACCAGGAAAGTCTGGACCGCGGCTACAATCTTGAGAAAGTCATCAACATCCCCCTCTATGGTTCGGAGCAACTATCGGAGCTGAAGAACAGGTTGGAGCAGCATCCTGACGTTCTACAAGTGGACGGCACGGCCAATACGATTGGCTTCAATTTTCAGAACGCAACTTCAACGATAGAAGGTGAGGACTATCAAGTTGCGGAGTTGACTGTCGGAGTAAACTACCCTGAGATCTTGGGCATCAGGCTGATCAAAGGTTCATTCTTCTCTAAGCAATACGAATCCTCAGCAGGCCATATCATCATTAATAAAATGCTTGAAGAAGAAGTTGGTCAGGACCTGCTCAACAAATCGATGAAGCTTGGCGATCAGGTTTTTTCAGTCATTGGTGTTGTAGAAGATTTCAACCTGAGGCCAATGATGTTTGAGAACAGAATTAAGCCCACGGTTTTGCTACCAAGTCCAGAAAACAGCTATCGTTATGCAACACTTGAATCAAACAATGCAACAGCTAGCCTTAATTCTGAAATTGAGGGAATCTGGTACGAATTGTTTCCGCAGCAACTCTATAAGGGATTTTTACAGGACAAAGTGATGGAGAGTATCCGGGAGACAAACACCATCATGGTATATATTAATCTGGTTAGTTCAGCTATTACCATCCTGATATCTGCTCTGGGTTTGTATACACTCATTGCTCTCAATGTACAGCGAAGAAGCAAGGAATTTGGAATCAGAAAAGTACTTGGCGCAAGCAAATCTGTAATTGTTCGTCTTTTAGGAAAAGACCTTTACTGGATACTAGGAATCGCCATGGTAGCTGGACTGGCTGCTGCCTATTTTGTAACAAATACTGTTTTTGACATTATATATGCGTATCACGTCAGTTTTGGATTTAATCACCTGCTGTGGCCAACAGTAAGCCTTGTTGGTATTGTGATTTTCACAATTGGATACAAGGTCTTGCAGACGGGAAAAATGAATCCTGTCGAACAACTTCGAATGGAATAATCATGAAAAAAATCAAAAGCATAATCCTGTTTGTTCTTGCGTTGTGGCTATCACAAAATGTTATAGCACAAGGCAAGCTTACCGTAAAGGTCACGGAAATCGAAAAGGTGCATGGTCGAGTAGGCCTCTGCATCTACAACAGCAAGGATACCTATATGTATAGCGACAAGGCGATCGTATGCCAATGGGCTGATGTGATGGACAGCACGGTTCCCTTTACGCTCGATTCGCTGGCACATGGAGCTTATGCAATTGTGATCTTTCAGGACTTGAATGGAAACAAGGAACTGGACACGAATTTCATGGGAATTCCCAAAGAGCCTTATGGGTTTTCCAACAATCCATCTACCAGGTTTGGTCCCCCCTCGTTTGAGGGGGCGAGTTTCAAGGTTGAGGGTAATACAGAAATAGTGATTGCGTTGAAGTAATGTGTTGGCTGGTAGGTTGGTTAAATTAAGGTACTAGGATCGGACCCACCACTGTCAGCCACAAAACATTCCCAAGCGCACCACCAAGCACAATACTTAGTAGGACCCACCATCTATATCTAGTATCTATTCTGCCAACAAGAAAAACCCAAGATACAACCAGCACCAATGCGCTAAATACCAATGGGAAAAGGGGGTCAATATCAAAGAATTCAGCAACCTTTACTTCATCGTTTCTACGCAGATCACCACCCGCAACGGCCACAAAAACCATAATCAAGCTTGCAAGATTTCGCACAGGGGATGTTAACCCAAATGCTACAACGAATGCTTTACTCTTCTTTATAAAAACATAAAAGCAGCACCCTATTGTAAGTAAGAAGGTCAAAAGAGGCCCGCCAATGCTTATTAATCCTCTCTTGAAATCAAGCTCTGGTTCTTCGGGTGCATCACCACGAGTAAATGATGCATAATGAACATCGGAATTGCTATACCCCGAAACTAAAGCCCCAACGTAATGCCCATATTCATGTAGCAAAATGTTTGCTGGTGCACTTAGAAAAGCAAAAAGGAAGTATAAGGCTAAAGTTTTCTTGGAAACCACATTTTTCTTTCTTTTACTCAAAAAAAAAGACCCTCATCCAGCCAGTGAACTGTGTTCAGTAAGAGTTGAAAATTCTGACTTGCATTTTCGTTGTTCATCCCCATTTTGAATTTTTCATCTCCAGAGACCTGAGCTGTAAACATGCCTGCTTCTCCAAATACCGCAATTCTACCTTCTCCATATTCCAAAATTGCTCCTTGTGAAAGTCCTTTCGCATAGAATTTGGGTGTTTTGGACCCATGGATTTTTCCTATTTCCGAGGGTAGAAAAATGACAAAATTCTCGCCAACATTAATGATGCTCTGCGCATTTCTCGGTATCGCAAAGGCCTGACCGGTGAACGTGGCGATAGAGTCAATTCCACTGGTCAGCGGAACATCCGAAAGTGATTCGTCATTCTTGCGAAATATGTCTATGTCAGAAAAAGACTTAGCGTTATATAGGTATCCATTTACAAAATTCAGATCAAAGCTTATCGCAAGTTTTGCCGCAGCCCCCGCAGCAGGCATGTGATCTGCGATTAGAAAAAGTGACCCGCCATTGGTCACCCATTGATTGACTGCTTCAATCTCTTCATCGGTAAAAGCAGATTTGGTGGGGAGTGTCCAATTGGCTGAATCTGCAAATGCACTTGCTACTAATAGTATTTCGATACCTAGTAAACTCTCGTTCGTAAACTTATCCCTGAAGGGTTTGACCGTATATCCATCCTGTTCCAACAGTTTTGCAAATGGACGGTACCTTCCCTCAATCGTATGAAAGTTATAATGAGCCTCATCGACATAAACGGTAGGAGAATTGCCATCTGGATACTTAGGCAAAAAAGCATTCGGTTCATATTCGACATCAGCATCTTGCTGGTGATCGATTTCCTCCTCAGATACTTGCTGTGTACAGCCTAGCAGGCAGGTGATTGAAATCACAATAAGAGGTAAATACTTCATTGGAATCTTTTTTGATTGAGATGTTAACCTACCGTTGAAAGTTTCAAAAATCAACAATTTGAAATAACTTTCTGCTTATTACCTCGTAAACCAATGTATCGCTATACAAAGTAATCTATGTATCCATCACAACTACTGAAAGGAACCTATCAAACAATTATTTTGGATCTGCTTAGCAAGCACGGAAAAATGTATGGCTATGAACTAAGTCAGCTGGTTAAGGAATGTTCCGAAGGAGAGGTCAGTTTGCCAGAGGGGTCACTTTATCCGATTCTGCACAAAATGGCCGAAGAAGGACTTGTGACCGTGGAAAAGATCGAGATTGGAAGGCGTGTTCGACGGTACTATACGCTTACGTCTGCAGGCGTTGAACAGGCAAAATTCAAGACAGAGGAGTTCAACAGATTTGTTCAAACCATGGCTCTACTACTGAAACCAAAATTGACCTAAGGTGAAGTTGAAAGAATCTCAAATTGAATTCATTGAAGGGGATCTTGCAAAAAAAGGGATTACCAACGACCAATTGCACGAAGATCTGGTAGACCATATTTGTTGCGAAGTGGAGGCAAATATGGCAGATGGGGTGGTTTTCATGGACGCCTATGTTAAGGCCATTGATCCTTTCGAAAAAAGAGGAGTAGGTAAAATCAATTTAGAATTTCTAAGCATTTTAAATACCATAAGCTTGATTAAAAATTTCTTCATTACCAGTAGTCGGTTTTTTGTTAAAAATCTAGGCTACAGTCTGATTCGCGTTTTTGGACTAGCCATCGGATTCACTGCCTTTGTCTTATCGCTCTTGTACATGAAATATGAATACTCCTACGATTCATTTCATGAAAACTCGGAATCGACTTATCGCCTTGCCCGAGTAATCGACCGAGGTACGATAACGACAACAGCTTTTCCTCTGGTTCCTGCTTTGCGAAACGATTTTCCTCAGTACACATTTTCAAGATACTTTAAGGATAGATCAAGTGTCTTGTTCAGGCGGAATGAAGCTTCCTATTTTGAAGAGGGGATGATTTTCGCTGACAAGGATTTTTTAAACATTTTCGATTTTCCGGGGTTCTTGGGAAGTTCTGAAAATGCGTTGGCAGAGCCCTTCTCCGTTGTAATCACGAGGAGCATCGCTGACAAATACTTTGGAGATCAGCCAGCACTTGGGGAGTTCATTGAGTTCAGTTGGAACGACAAAGATTACCCTTTGCGAGTGGCAGGCATTATCCCAAGCTGGCCAGAAAACATGCATATCAAATTCGATATCCTTGTTTCTTTTGCTACAACTGAGACAGTTTTCCCAAATAACATCACCACCAGCTGGAACATGAATTACTGCTACAGTTATGTCCAGTTTCCATCTGCCGTCGATCCGCTGAACTTCAAAAATGAATTCCAGAATTTTATTGAAAAGCACGTCAAGGATGATAAAAAAAACCATCAGGAATACCTTGGCAATCTGCAACCACTTTCAAAAATTCACCTTCAACCCGAGGTTTTGGCTAGCTATACCAACACTATCAATCCGACGTATCCTCAGATAGCAATCGCCATCGGTTTTTTGGTTCTACTGATCACTTCCATCAATTTCATCACACTCACACTTGCACAGTTTCAGGACAGAGCGAGAGAGGTTGGCATTCGGAAAGCGATTGGGGCGAACCGAAGACAGGTCATTCTTCAGCTTGTTCTGGAAACATTGTGTCTGGTTACGATTAGTTTTTTGATTTCTGGGGTCTTGACGTACTTGCTTTTTGATAAGGTCAACAGCTTTATGTTAACAGACCTTTCCTTTGCGATCCTTTATTCACGTGAGTTGATTTTTCTAGTTCCACTCATCATCATTGTTATCACCTTGATCACGGGGCTCTACCCCGCTATATTCTTTTCTTCGCACAACATTATGGGTACGATCAATTTCAAGGGGAAGAGCTGGAAAAAATTCATCCAGCATGGCCTCTTGACGGTTCAATTCATGATCGCATCTGTTTTGATTATTCTGTCACTTGTGATCTATAAGCAGATTGACTTCATTGAAAACAAGGAGCTGGGTTACAACAAAGACCAGGTGATTTATGTATCCAAAGGTCGCAGTATTCGAGACAACTCTACACCTTTTAAGACACTGGTAAAAAGCAATCCCTCCGTTCAGGATGTTTCGCTCTCGTTTTACAAGCCTACCGACGATGTTGGTAACACGATCGAATACACACTATATGGAGAGTCTTTTCAAATAGCTACTACCTCTGTAGACGAGGATTTTTTTAAGACGTTTGAGATTGATTTCATTGAAGGAGAAAATTTTCCGACCGAAGAGGTCGACATGACAAAAATGATTATCATCAATGAATCTGCGGCTAAGCTTCTTGGAGGTGAAAACCTGCTAGGAGAATCTCTCAAATTCGAATTCAGCACTGGGCAGCCAAGTATGCCAGTAGAGGAGCGTGAAAGCCGAATTATCGGAGTTGTCGAGGACGTACATTTTGAATCTCTGCATAACCCAATAAAGCCAATCGTTTTCCTGGTTAAACCCTACTGGTACTTTTATATAAACATTCGTCTCAATGGCCAGGATTTGAATGCGGCAATTGATCATGTCGAGCAAACATGGAAAAGCATGTTCAACAATGAGCCTTTTGAATATGTATTTCTCGACCAGGAATTTGAGCGTCTCTATCAAAAAGAGCAAAAAGCTTCCACTGGCCTGATCGCCATGTCTTTTCTGGCAATTCTCACTTCTTGTCTTGGCCTCTTTGGATATGTCAAATACCTGTTTCAGCAGAAAATTAAGGAGGTTGGTATCAGAAAAGTCTTAGGAGCAGGAACCATGAACATCGCCAAACTTCTTTCAAAAGAATATCTAATTGTAATTCTTATTTCTAACGTGATTTCCTGGCCAATCGGGTACTACATTGGTACTGTCTGGTTGGAGAATTTTTCCTACCACACAGCAATGACAATTATTCCTTTCATCATGACTTCTATATTGCTTCTTGGATTGTCATTTGTCACTATCTCCAGAGAGATTTTTGTAGTTATGTCTGTGGAGCCGAGCGCAACGTTGAGGTATGATTGAAGCCTGACGATACGCTACCCCGCCCAACCTTCTCGATCCAAACTTCGATACTGAATTGCCTCAGCTAAATGTTCGATGGAAATGGAATCTGTTCCTGCTAAACCGGCGATACTTTCCTTCTACAACTTCTTTCCCCTGCAGAATGATGTTTGAGAAATTTCCCTACTAAGGGCATATTTTTCTGGAGTGAGATATACTAAAAAAATACGCTTCACGAGACTGAAAAACCTTCTTGTGAAATAGATCAAACCCGAGTTCGACTATGCATGTATCATTGAAATAAACCTTATACAATGAAAAATATTTTGAATTTCGTCCTTCTCGTTTCATCTGTTTTGTGCACCGCACAGAGCCAGACTGATTATGTCTTACCTGAGATTCCTGCGAATTTAGCAGCACCCTCTAATTCTAGTTTGACACTACCAAGGGTAAGTCAAAAAGCTGTTGTCAACCAAGTTATTGGCATCACGGAAATCACAGTTTCTTTTCACCGGCCAGGAATTTATGGGAGAACGCTTCTTGGAGGTGCTGAGGCAATGATTCCTTACGGACAGGTCTGGAGAGCTGGAGCCAACGAAAACACAACAATAAACTTCTCACATGATACAATGATCGCTGGAAAAATGATTGAAGCAGGGACCTATGGACTATTCCTGCTTCCCGAAGAGGAAAGCTGGACGCTTATTCTGTCAAAATCAAACACTGATTGGGGCTCATTTTTTTACGACCAAAATAACGATGCGCTTAGAGCTGGCGTGGTATATAACGAATCAGATGATTACGTGCATTGGCTTAGCTACTCTTTCAAAAAACCACAATATGATAAAGTTGATTTGGAATTAGCATTTGGGAAAGTGAGGGTTACCATCCCCATCGAGGTCAATTCAAATGAAATCATCGTTAAAAATCTTCAGAGGGAACTAAATGGAGTTTCTATGAGAAATATCGTAGCGTACAATCAAGCAGCTCAATTCTGCCTGACACACAAAATACAGCCAGAAGTTGGATTAGCTTGGAGTCAACGTGCAGTTCGCAATGAACGATCTTTTACACATTTAATGACAGCCTCAGGACTTCATCATTTGCTGGGAGAAACTCAAGAGTCAGAGAAACTAAAAGAGGAGGCTTTTTCGAACGCAGAAGCAGGTGATCTGGTCAACTATGGTTTTGAATTGATGGGAGCTAAACTTGATAAAAATAGGGAATCAGCACTGGAGGCTTTTCAGCTTGCGCGAGAGTTGAGACCAGATGGGGCATTTCCTATGTTCGCAATGGGTAAATACTATGAAAGTCAGCCAAGCAGAAAGAAAAAAGATGTGATTGAAGCAATTAGATTCTATGAGATGGCACGTGAAAACACTCAAGTGGAAGGGTTGAAGAGAAGAATGGATCAAGTGATTACATTGCTGGAGGATGAACTAAATTAACTTGCAAAAACAAGATGCTACACTTGGCTTGAAATCGAAAATATTACTATCAGGAGCTTTTTGGGTTCTGTTCATAAGCCTCGATTTGCTGAAGAAGGCAGTTTGGACAAGAGAGGATGATTACATCCTTTACTTTTATATTCCAGGAATTGTACTCTGGCTCCTGCTCTCGTTTCCCATAGTCAGATTTTCAGAATGGACAGATGCTCTCAATAAGGTAATCGGTATTCCGCTTTTACTTTTTGCCGGAGCTGCTTTGAGTGTTCTTAAGACCTTAATCACCTTTGCTTATCAATTCCATTTTAGTCCAGAACCTGTCGCTTCAGATTTTACACTATTCATTCAGAATGCGAGATCCTTTTACTACATAGAAAGTATCATAATTGCCTGGGTTTACATTGGTTTTTTGACCACTTTCACTATTTACAATAGGTATATATCGCAATCCAAGTTGGCAGCAGAGCTAGCAGCGGAACTTTCAAATGCACAACTGGATGCTCTTAGAATGCAGATCGAGCCACACTTTCTATTTAATACCCTAAATACTGCTACTAGTCTTGTGAGGGCGAAGAGGGATGCGGATGCCCTGCTCGTTTTAACTGGTCTGGCCGATCTGTTGAGAATTATACTGCATGATAAGAAGAACCACCTTGTTCGTCTGGCTGAGGAGTTGAACTTTATTGAAAGGTATCTTGACATTGAATCTGTTAGATTTAAGGATCGACTGACTGTTGTCAAGGAAATCGATTCCGCATCTAGGGACGTACTAGTACCAAACCTAATTCTACAGCCAATTGTGGAAAACGCGCTGAAGCATGGAGTTGCAAAATTTCTAGGTCCGGGAGTTGTTAAGCTTAAGTCGTTTGTTGATGATAACTTCCTGTTCATTGAAGTTATTAATCAAAATGCAGGGATAAACAAATCGATATCGCCTGGAAGTGGGATAGGGTTAAAAAATGTGGAGAATCGATTAGAAAAATTATATGCCGGTAGTGCAAATTTTACCTTTTCAAGGATGGACAAAAATGCTGTAGCCAGGATAAAAATACCTTTGAAATGAGTTATGAGGTTCTGATAGTTGATGATGAACTGGAGGCTCGAAGTGGATTGCGAGAATCCCTCGTTGGGGATAAGGAACTTCATCTCTTGGAGGGTAAGAATGGGTTGGAAGGAATTGAGGTTTTGAATTCACGAAAAATCGACATTTTACTTCTGGATATTCAAATGCCGGAGATCAATGGTTTTGAAGTTCTTGCAAGTGTGAATACAGACAAAATTCCGACTGTGATCTTTGTCACAGCTTACGATAAGTTTGCACTCCGGGCTTTTGATTATCATGCACTTGATTACATCTTAAAACCGTACAAAGAAGAGAGACTCTTTGAGGCCATTGATCGAGCAAAGAACATCGTTTCACATCATCAGAATGAAAATTTAAAGCTGCTACAGAAGCTCATTGATGAGGTGAAAATCGCAGGCAAGAATGAGAAGTCGGATCTTATTTGGGAGCGATCCGATAGAATAGGTCTTCATGAACGAGTAGCTGTAAAATCAAATGGTATTGTCAACTTCTTTTCCCTAAGTGATGTCACAATATTTGAAGCCTTTGGTGCTTACGTTAAAATACACTTGAAGACAGGGGCTACTCTATTGGCGAATAGTACTCTCAAATCTATTATGTCCTCGTGCGATCCCAATTATTTCTATCAGATTCATCGATCATTTGTGATAAACGTTCTTGAAGTCGATACCATTCATCCAGGTATAAATGGTGATTACATAGCATACATGCTTAATGGGCATGAAGTCCGGGGAAGTAGGAATTACAGGCAGGCCATTGAAGAAATTCTAATAAATGCAAAATTGGGGACTAAATAACTAAAGGTGTTTCTAGTCAATGCTGGCAGGTGAAACCAATTACGAGATTGAATTTAAAAGCCCGTTTATGTCAACATTCTATGGTAAAAATCTAGGATTCCTTTTGAGAAGAATTGGTGTACTTCTAATTATAAGTTCTTGGGCATCTTCGTGCAAAGCACCGTCACGTTCCCAGGTCCAACAGTCACTGGAGTTAAATGAAAAATTTGTTAAGTATAAGTATCAGGGTAGGTACAGGTATGATTCACTTTTCAATCAGGAGCTAAAAAATCATGTTGCCAAATTGTCCATCGGCACTTCGAAGGATCAATTTTTGGAAATCGCTGCAGAATGGAATCTGCTTGCAGGCGATTATATTTTTGCGGATCTGGCACTGGACTCACTTTCTCATAAATCTAAAAGCAACGGAAATTATGATTGGCTGCTGTCATTTCACGAAGCAACTCAGGGAAATCACAGGCAAGCAATTTCCTTGCTGGAAAAGATAGCCAGTGATGCAACTTCTGATTCTACTGTAGTGCTGAAGTCGCATTGGCTGCTAGGATCAATTTACGAGGAGGACGGTTTAGACTCCCTGGCAATTTCACATTATCAGAAAGCCAAGGACAAGGGGCCACTTCGAGGGCATGTAGATTACTACCTCGAATCTGTTTTCCACTCTGGAAACATCTTATTTTCAAGAGGGGAAGTAGAAAAAGCGCAGGTAGAATACAAAAAGGCACTCGCCGAATCAATTGAACATGAGGTAGATAGGTTGACTCCCTTTGGGTATTACCATTTAGGAAAAATTGCAGAGCATCTAAATGAGCATGAGAAAGCATTGGAGTTCTATGATAAATCAAAGCGAGTCATCTTGAAAAAACTCGCCCAAACTGATCATTTCATGCTTGGCATTTTGGAATCAAAGATTGAAAACTTGAAATAGAATGAGTACGGTACAATTTGTTTTACGAGACTACGCTACCCCGCCCAACCTTCTCGATCCAAACTTCGATACTGAATCGCCTCAGCTAAATGTTCGATGGAAATGGAATCTGTTCCTGCAAGGTCAGCAATTGTTCTAGAAACTCGTAAGATGCGGTCGTAAGCTCTTGCAGACAGTCCAAGTCGCTCCATAGCGGTTTTCAACAATACTTTCCCAGCAGCGTTGATTTCGCAAACTTCTTTCACCATGCTGGAGTTCATCATTGCATTGTTGAAAATGCCTTCCTGCAACTCAAATCTTTTTGCCTGGATTTCTCTTGCCTTGATCACACGTTCCCTGATTTCAGCACTCGACTCAGACTTTCTATTTGCCGTCATTTGATCGAAAGAGACAGGTGTGACTTCTACGTGCAGATCAATACGATCTAGCAAGGGTCCGCTGATTTTGTTCAAGTAGCGTTGCACAACTCCTGGTGCGCAAACGCATTCCTTCTCCGGGTGATTGTAATATCCGCATGGGCAGGGGTTCATGCTAGCAATCAGCATAAAGTTAGAAGGGTAATCCAACGAAACTTTTGCCCTTGAAATAGTGACTTTTCGTTCCTCCAGCGGTTGACGCATTACTTCCAATACGGATCGCTGGAATTCCGGAAGTTCATCCAGAAACAATACACCATTGTTGGCCAGCGATATTTCTCCTGGTTGCGGAATCGTGCCGCCTCCAACAAGTGCCGCATCTGAGATGGTGTGATGCGGTTGGCGAAAAGGTCGTTGTGCAATCAACTTTCCATTCGATCCAAGCTTGCCTGCCACTGAATGAATCTTCGTTGTTTCCAATGCTTCATAAAGAGAAAGCGGTGGCAGGATGGATGGCAGTCGTTTGGCTAGCATTGTTTTCCCCGCCCCTGGCGGGCCAATCATAATTACATTGTGTCCACCAGCCGCTGCAATTTCCATCGCACGCTTGATATTTTCCTGCCCTTGTACATCCGCAAAGTCGGATGCATAATTGTCCAATTCGTAGAAAAATGCATCTCGCGTATCATAATCGAGGGGTTGTATGATTTCCGTTCCTTCAAGATGCTGAATCGCCTGCTCAATGTTTTCGACTCCAATCACATCCAGCCCATCGACAATGGCCGCCTCCGTCGCATTTTCTTTGGGAAGAATAAACCCCTTGAAGTCATTTTTTCGTGCCTCGATCGCAATCGGCAATGCACCTTTTATCGGCCGAAGGCCTCCATCGAGAGCTAGCTCCCCCATGATCACATAATCTTCTAGTCCATCGGCAACTATTTGTTCGGACGCTTTCAAAATTCCCAACGCAATAGGCAAGTCATAGGATGAGCCTTCCTTTTTGATATCTGCTGGAGCAAGATTCACAACCACCTTTTGGCGAGGCATCTTAAATCCGTGATGTTTGATGGCAGATTCCACCCGCTGCTCACTCTCCTTTACTGCGGAATCAGGTAGGCCAACCATAAAAAACTTAGTGCCTTGACCAACATTCACCTCTATCGTTATCTTAAAGGCGTCCACGCCATAGACAGCGCTCCCATACGTTTTTGCTAGCATTATTTAACAGTCAATTCTTCTATCAATAGAATTAATATGTGGATGACTTTTATGTGGATTTCTTGAATTCGATCAGCATATCCACGATGTGGAACACGGATCTCTATATCTGAAAGGTCTGCAATAGCTCCTCCATCATTTCCAGAAAGAGCAATTGTCTTTATCCTTAGGTCTTTGGCAGTTTTGAACGCGTTCAGAACGTTCTGAGAATTTCCCGAGGTGCTTATACCAAGAACTACGTCTCCCCTTTTTCCTAACCCTTCAATGTATCGGGAAAAAACCTGATCGTAACCAAAGTCATTGGATACGCAAGAAATATGAGAAGGATCAGATATCGCTATGGCGGGGAGTGCTTTTCTGTTTTCTCTAAAACGACCGGTCAACTCCTCGGCAAAATGCATGGCATCACAATGCGATCCTCCATTTCCGCAGGAAAAAATTTTGCCGCCATTGCTGATGGTATTCGCCATCGCTGTTGCTGCTTCACTAATTCTCTCGTGAGTTTTTGCGTCTTGCAGAAAGGTTGATAAAACTTCGTGTGCTTGATTAAGTTCCTGTTTGATTAGGTCTTTCATCCATGGAGGGAGTTAATCGTCATCCTCCTCCTCCTCTTCACTTTCTTCCTCCGCTTCTTCTTCTGCTTCTTCATCTTGACCCTGATCGTATAGCTTAGCTTTTAAGTTTACGATTTCGTGTTCCATGTCCTCAATCCCCTCTTTCACGCGGTATACAATGACTCTTTCCAAGATAAATTCAGTAATCATGATCAATGAAAGCGTCAAGAACGCGATCATGACATATCTTGGAAATTCTATATACTGAGAAAGCTTGATCTTAGAGAGATACTCATTTGTATTCACCAGCACATCTATGGAGAAGTACAGGATAATCAGAGCTATGATAACATAGCTAATATGAAATATCAGTTTGAATCTTTTCATTTTGGTTTTGCCCTGCGGGAAAGTTAGGAAATTCATTCGGAAAGTCCCTTTCCTGAATCAGATTGATTCTATTTCGATCGATTTTTTAGACGGAATACCTGATTCCTTGCCTTGAATCAGAATAAGAACCGCCTACTTTGAATATTCCACCTCAAAGAAAGTCCGAGAATTGCAGATGATATATCAACGGATTGATCTTCGTTTTTCTCGTTTCTTATCGTCGCGTCTATATCAATGAAAAGGTTGTGTTTCCACATGTAAGATGTTCTGAGAAATGCAATGGTAAGATCAGTTTCATTACCCTGTAGATGATCATTGCCAAACTCCAAGGAACCGCCATTTCCGTCAGGTCTTCTCATTGTGTAGTCTTTCAGAATATCACGCCCAAAGTTCACACCTCCAATATCATCTCCATACTTGGCTAACATCACTACTCCTTCAAAATTCCATTTCTCAGAAAGCCGATAGGTCGCTCTGCCGAGATACTCAGTAAAATTGGCACCTAGAGGATGCGCTAGTGCTAAATTGTAGTGACTGTAGTTTGTAAAACCGTCCTCATGGGCGTAGGTATACGGACGAACTTTGTTGACTTCCCCTTGAAGCATCAAGTCACTGACTCCAAGCGCATCCATGTATTTAGCTCCGAATTGAATGCCCTGCTTATTTACCCACGAACCATTACCAGAAAAGACCTCACCAACCAACAACTCATCAATCACCAACTGACCGTACAGCGAAACGCTATTTTTGATGTTCCACTTAAAATCCAGCCCCACGATTGCATTGTCTTCACTTCCATTCTGTTGCTCAATAGCTCGGTAAAAAATGATAGGGTTGAGATATTCTAGCTTTAGTCCTCCTGTGGAGTCACCATACATCACAGACTCAAACAAGCCAAGGGACAGGTTCGGTCGAACTTTCACATTTAAATGGTGAAAAGCCAAATACTTTTTGGAAAACCCACCAACACCCAAAATTCCAAACGTACCGCCCTGCACATCAGCAATCAACTCTGCAAAGACATTCGTGTATTGAAAAATTTTCGTTTCTGTATTTATCCGCAAGTACGGATAGTTGTTTGAATAGTCAGAGAGGATGAGTGACCGAACTCCATTTCCAACAAAGTGCTTTCCGTAACCTAGCTGTGCCGAGATGCTTTTTGAAAGTCCAAAGTCCACATAGCCCTGGGCGCGAAGAAAGTCTACACCAGAGCCACTGAATTGCTTCCAAAACCCTTCATAGGGAACAACCAGTGTGCTATCCCTTACAGCATTTACATACTGTGGATACCTGGCCTGGTTTTCTGAGAGGAAGGTATAAAATGCCACCTTATCATCGATCGTACCTCGGATTTCTACACCACGAGAGTTTACAAACAGCGTTCCTGATCCAGCTTCGCTTGAGTTTCCAACAGAGAATTGCAATGCTGGATTAACGTGCAAATCCAGATTCTTATCATGGTAGTAAAAAAAGTCCTCTGGATAGACAAACAGCTTTTTCAATACTGGATTTGCGGATTTGGTAGAATCCATCGAAAATTCTTTCATCTCCTTCCTCAGGTAGTTGCCAGCTTCAGCACCTAAGAAATCATGGACACTTTTTCTGGAATAGGGCTTGAAAGTGGAGTAGAAACTACCTTCGCCGTTAACATCTGCTTTGTCCAAAATCTGGTACGCAGCATGCTCCAACGGAAAATCTGTTGACTGAGCAAATGCCTGCCCAATGAGCAAAAAGGAGACAATTAGAAGGAGAGCTATTCTCATGAATCAAACATATCTGATTTTGATTGAATGTTATGGTTTGACAGACAAAAAATAATAGCTATCTTTGCCATCCTTTTTGAAAATAGGACTGAGAAAATGAAAAAAGATATACATCCTGAATACAAAGAAGTTGTTTTTCTTGATACTTCAAGTGAATTCAAATTTTTGACGAAATCAACGATGACTTCCAAGGAGACCATCAAATGGGAAGATGGCAACGAATATCCACTAATCAAGGTGGAAGTGAGCTCTGCATCGCATCCTTTCTACACAGGTAAGAAACTATTTGTGGATACAGCAGGACGAGTGGAGAAATTCAACAAAAAGTACAAGAAGTAAGATTCACAGAAATCTTTCAGAAGTCTTTGGGCATTGCTCAAAGACTTTTTTTATGGCCAAGTTCTTGAGCTGAAAAACTGTTTAAGAAAACATGTACTCTACATGATCGAGCGGCCAACTTTTAACTAAGTTTGACCTACATGCAAGTCACCTTCATAGATACTGAAGAATCGTGGAGCCGAATGCTCCCCCTAACGTATACAAGACCAGTAGCGGACTTGCGGGTGGGGATCTTGAAAGTCTACGAAAAATGGGAGAAAGCCCTTCAAGTCGAAGAGTCTACTTTCATTTCAAAAGATTACCTGCATGTGCGATTTCCAAAACCGGATAAGAAAACACTTTTCATCAAAGGCGGACTTCTACCTACTCCTGATACTATCCAAGCAATACAAAATCTGAGTGAGGATCAGGTGCTAACACATGACGAGCATCCAATTGCTGGCTACTTCTCCCCTGACGAAAACTTTGATGTAGGCGCACGCCAGATTGTTCAAACTGAATCCATCGAGTCAATAGATTATCCGTGGGATATTTTTAGGCTCAATAGTCAGGAAATCAAAAGTGACTTTGACCTGCTGACCAAGGGAAGAACGTCTCAGCCGCTCAGCGATCCACACAGTAAAACGTATGGAGATGAAATCTTCATCGAAGAAGGTGCCGTTATCAAATCGGCTGTCCTAAACGCCGAAACTGGTCCCATTTACATCGGAAGAAACGCCGAGGTGCAGGAGGGGGCCTTGATTCGCGGTTCTTTTGCTCTTTGCAATCACTCCGTTGTGAATATGGGCGCGAAAATCAAGGGAGATACCACCATCGGTCCACATTCGAAAGTTGGAGGTGAAATTTCAAATTCAGTTATCCAGGGTTATTCTAATAAGGGACATGATGGTTTTCTTGGAAATGCCGTAATTGGAGAATGGTGCAACATCGGTGCTGACACCAATAATTCCAATATGAAGAACAACTACGCCAACGTCAAGATGTGGGATTTTGATAGCAGTAGATTCAAAGACACTGGCCTTCAATTCTGCGGGCTTATTATGGGCGATCATTCCAAATGCGGAATCAATACCATGTTCAACACTGGCACGACCATTGGTGTTTCTGCAAATATTTTTGGCGATGGATTCCCTCGGAACTTCATCCCGTCTTTTGCCTGGGGTGGAGCATCAGGATTTTCTACCTATTCTACTAGCAAGGCCTTTGAAACCGCGAAGCTTGCTATGTCAAGAAGGGGAAAGGAATTGACGGAGCATGACGAAGCGATTCTCATTGCAATTTTCGAATATACATCTGCTTTTAGAGTCTGGGAGAAAAAATAGTCTATGCAATTTTCACAAATACCCGGACTTACAGAGTTAAAAGAACAACTGATCGGTGCCTTTAAAAAAGGCAAGGTTGCTCATGCACAACTCTTCTCTGGAGTTTCAGGTACAGCAACATTTCCAATTGCCTTGGCATATGCTTCCTATCTGATGTGTCCAAATAGAACAGACAAAGATTCTTGCGGCACCTGTCCAAATTGCACACGCATACAGAAATCCATTCACCCTGATGTGCATTGGTATTTTCCAAAAATATCAGCGTCCGATAGTGGTAAGTATGAAAAAGTTTTAGGCGAAGCGTTACCCGCCTGGAGGACATTTATTTCTGAGTCTCCATATGGCACATTTGAGGATTGGGTCGGTAGCTATGGACAAGAAAACAAAAATTTACAGCTCAGCAGAGAAGACAGCCGACAGATACTGAAGAATGTGAGCATGCGGTCCGTGGAAGGCGGCTACAAAGTGATTTTCATCTGGGGCATTGAGTTTATGCATCCGACAGCAGCCAATGCAATTTTGAAGGTGCTCGAAGAACCGCCAGAAAAGACCATTTATCTGATGGTGACTTTCAGCTATGACTTGTTGTTGCAGACGATTACCTCAAGAAGTCAGCTGATCAATGTCCCTCCTAATCAGGTCTCGGAAGTACAGGAGTATTTAATACAAAAAGGAGTTGCGGAACAGCAGGCCAAGCAGTTGGCTAAGATCTCGCAAGGTCGACTAGGTGTCGGGCTGCATTTAGTAGAAAGTGAGGATGAAATGGCTTATCAACAGTTTAGAGATTGGATGCTTGCCTGTTGGAATAGAGACTTGACCTCACTCGTAAGTGTAAGCGAGGATTTTTCGAAAAGCGGAAAGGCCAATCAACGAGGTTTTCTTACCTACTCCATGTCTCTGATCAGAAATTCACTTTTAAAATTCGCAGGAAGTGCACCTCCCATCATCAATCAGGAGGAAGATACGTTTGTAGGCAAGTACGCACAGAAACTGGGTTTCGAAAAACTCCAAACCATGTACGAGTTGTTGAATGAGGCTTTGAGACATTTGGACAGGAACTCGAATCCAAGAATCACACATCTAAATTTATCGCTTGCGATCGTAAAAAGAATTAACAGCTAATCAGCGACCAAGTTGGAAAGAAGAAAAGTCAAAATTGGAACACGAAATAGCAAACTAGCACTTTGGCAAGCCAACTACGTGGCTGATCTGTTAGATGCAGGTGGGTTTCAACCAGAACTGGTTGCAATGGAAACAAAGGGTGACAGAGTCCAACACGTGACGCTGTCCAAGATTGGAAGCAAAGGAGTATTTACTGAGGAGCTTGAGATGGCGCTGATGCGTGGGAAAATTGATATCGCAGTACATAGCGCAAAGGACCTTCCGTCCACGCTTCCAGACGGATTTAGCGTACTGTCTTTCTGTGAGAGAGAATCCCCAGACGATGTGATTGTCTCCGATCGAGAAATTGATTTGAATAGCCCTAGTCTAGTGCTCGGAACCTCTTCCACGCGAAGGATCGCCATGTTGAAACATTTCTACCCGCATATCAAAACCATTGATGCTCGCGGCAACTTGCAAACACGTGTCGAAAAATTAAAGACGGGACTTATGGGAGGGCTTGTGCTAGCCTACGCCGGAGTACTCCGGATGAACCTTGATCACATGATCAAGTATTGGTTTGATATTGAGCGATTCACGCCCCCCGTTGGACAGGGAGCGGTCGCGATTGAAATTCATGATCGTCTTGATTCGTCTCTGTCCCAAGAAATCAAACGTCTGACCAATCATCGCGTTTCGGAAACGCTTATTTCTATTGAACGAGCATTCCTTAAAAGAATGGACGGTGGTTGTAGTATTCCTGTTTTTGGTATGGCGCAAATGGAACAAGATGGACAAGTGGAGCTTACAGGTGGGATTGCAAGTCTCGACGGAAAACAATTGATAAAGCGAACCATGTACGGATCAGGACTAGAGCTTGGAGTTTCCCTTGCGGAGGAAATTCTTGAAAGTGGAGGGAAAAAAGTTCTGGATGATATCAAGTCTGCTATTTAACTTTGCACTTTTATTTTAAAATGAAAAATATGAAATCATTTCTTTTTTTACTTGCCAATCTACTATTCCTTACAGCCTGCGGGGACAAAAACAAGGACTATCTCGTAACAATAAAAACTTCTTACGGCGACATGAAGGTGCTCCTCTACGACGAGACCCCGTTGCACAAAGAGAATTTTCTTGAGCTCGCAAGATCAGGTCGATTTGATAGTACAGATTTTCACCGAGTGATCAACGAATTCATGATTCAGGGGGGGAACGTTTATGACAAAGAGAAAAGGTTAGAACCTGTGGAAGCACGGATACCGGCTGAGATCATTGATGGCTTTTTTCACAAAAAAGGTGAGTTAGCTGCTGCCCGACAGGGTGATCGGGTGAATCCTGAGAGAATGTCTTCCTCCAGTCAGTTCTACATCGTGCATGGAAAAGTCTATTCAGAAGAAGAGTTAACTGTAGACCAAGTCAAATTAAATCAGGCCATTCAGGGCATGGTTCAAAAGGAAGAATATAAAGAGCTATACGATCAATTTGTGGCACTGCAAAGAGCCGGTGAAGGCGAAAAAATGAGTGCATTGGCACTGGAATACAAAGAGGAGTGCGAACGAGTCATGGGCGTTGAACTTGACAAGGAATTTGATCAAGCAAGACTTGACGCTTATACTACGGTGGGAGGAACTCCACACCTAGACGATCAATACACCGTTTTCGGTCGCGTGGTAGAAGGCCTTGATGTCGTCGAAAAAATTGCGGTTGTCCAAACTGCACCAGGTGATCGTCCTGTTGAGCCCATCTATATGACTATGGAAGTTGAAGCAGTAAAGAAAAAGAAAATCACCAAAGACTACGGGTATGTATACCCAGATTCGAAATGAAAATCCTGATAACAGGCGCAAATGGTTTGCTTGGGCAAAAGCTGATCGAGCACTATGAGGTCGATCCCATGATCGAAGTAATTGCTACTGGAAAAGGAGCAAACAGAAATCGGGAAGGCTCTTACAAATATTTATCTCTGGATATTACCTCCGAAGCTGAAGTCAGTTCAGTAATCGAAACATCCCTACCAGACGTTGTGATCAACACTGCAGCTATGACCAACGTAGATGCCTGCGAAATGGAAAAAGACGCTTGCTGGGATCTAAATGTCAAAGCCGTTGAATACTTAATTAAGGCATGCGAGGCATCTGGAAGTAAACTCATTCATCTATCGACCGATTTCATTTTTGACGGAGAAAATGGCCCCTACGAAGAAGACGATTGGACTAATCCGCAGAGTCACTACGCACAGAGCAAACTAGCCTCCGAGGAGCTTTTTAAGAAAACCTACATTAAGTGGGCCATTGTTAGGACGATGCTTGTCTATGGAATCGCTCAGGACATGAATCGATCTAATATTATTTTGTGGACCAAGCAAAACCTTGAAGAGGGCAAACCGATCAGCGTCGTTAATGATCAGTGGCGAACTCCGACTCTTGCTGAAGATCTAGCGAAGGGTTGTGCATTGGTGATTGAAAAAAAGGCAGAGGGAATTTTTCATATCTCGGGAAAAGACACACTTACTCCTTATGACATGGCCATTCAGACCGCAGCCTTTTTTAAGCTAAACCCAACCCTGATCCAGGAAGTC
>JBDWQX010000293.1:0-4040 GCA_039986395.1 Cyclobacteriaceae bacterium | reverse complement strand
TTGGAAAAAAAACTGTCGACTTTTTAACCGAAGAAACTCAAAAAGATGCCTTGAAAAAGGTGACAGATTTCTTCAAGAAAGGATTCTCTAAAAATGTGCCTTATCAGTTCCAGACGAAGTCTGGCGAGGTACTGGAAGTGCTACTATCCGCAACTTCTGAATATGATGAAGAGGGAAATTTTGAAAGATCCCTGGCAGGGATGGTGGATGTGACAGAACTCAAAAAAACGGAGCGAGAACTTGTCAAGAATCGCCAAAATTTACTTGAAGCGCAGAGAATTTCTCGTATTGGAAATTACGAACTTGACTTCAATAATTACGATTTTTCTCCAAGCCCAGAGGCCATGGCCATGTTGGGACTAGCTGAAGATCAAATTGATTTACGGACACTCGAGAGTATTCTCCACATAAGTGACAAAGAAGAATTCCTCTCTAAGTTGGCTAATTCTAAGAGAACTGGCGAGGATTTTTTCCATATATACCGAATTCATCACATCAAGAGTGGAATGACGAGATGGGTTTCCGCAAGAGGAAAAGTGAAAAAGGACGAGGCTGGTACCTTCTGCAGAATGATTGGGACGATGCAAGATATCTCAGAACAGAAGGTTGCCGAAGACAAGATTAGAAGGCTGTCTGATAGGATATTATTGGCAACGGAGTTGGCTGAGATTGGTGTGTGGGAGTCTAGCTCCGAAAATGGCGAAGTCTATTGGGACAAGCAGATGCATGAAATTTTTGAAAGTAAGAAGGCCCCAGTCAAAAACCTCAAGGAGTTTGCAAATCATGTGGTGAAGGAAGATAAACTGGTCCTCGAAGAGATCACTGAAAAAATAAAAAGCGGTGCTAGGTTTATCGAATCTGACCTTAGACTAATTGTAAATAATAAAATAAAGTACGTTAGAACATACACACGAATAATTAGAGATTCAAAAGCCAGTGTGAATCGATTTATTGGTGTTATGTATGACAATACTCGTGATAAAAAGCTGCAATTAAAGCTGGAGACATCCCTAGAGGAAAAGAACGTGTTGCTAAAAGAGGTGCACCATCGAGTGAAAAACAATATGCAGCTTGTTTCTTCAATTCTTGCGCTTAAATCATATGAATTGGAGGATGCTAACGCGAAGAAGCTTTTCGGTGAGATTAATGATCGGATTAGGTCGATGGCAGTCATTCACGATCAGCTGTACAAATTTTACAATGTTTCTGAAATCAATATCTCAGACTACCTAAATCATATTGCTCGGGAGCTAAGAATACTACTTGGATCGAAGAATACAGATATTCTGGTAGATGCAGATGATAAGGTGTTTGAGGTAGACAAGGTGCTTCTTTTTGGACTCATCGTGAGCGAGCTGGTTTCGAATGCATTCAAGCACAGTTTCAATGTCAAGGAACACGGAAATGTGCGTATAATTTTTAAGAACAAAGGAAAGGTCAATAGTCTGTCGGTGCTAAATGATGGCGAGAAAGTTCCAGAAAATATCCTAAGAGAAAAGTCGGCCGGACTTGGCATCTCTCTTATCAAAACCTTCGCCAAGCAACTCAACGGTGAGTTAACGCTAAGTGAGGAAAATGGCTTTCAAATAGTTTTCTAAACAAGGTTGGGAGAATAGTCTAAAATCGTCTTGATCATTCCAGACGTGGTTTTAGCTCCAATCTTTCGCATGATGTTTCCCTTGTGAGCATTCACCGTACGGACACTTAATTTCAAATGGACAGCAATTTCCTCATTGGTCATGTCCCTCAACATGAATTTAACGATATCCAATTCTCGGGCAGTAATTGAATCCACTTTTTTGGAAAGTTCATTCATTTTCGGAGAAAATAAGATCGATATCATCTCTTCATTAAAATAAATCTCACCCTTAGTAGACTGCTCCAAAGTTTTGGTAATTCCATCCTGTTCCATGTCCAGGGAAAGTATGCCATTCACCTCATAGGAGTTTGTGTAGCTTATTAAGAATGGGTTGATACGTCGAGAGAATAACAGAATCGGACAGTCATTCGCGAAATACCCTGATTCATTGGGAGAAATGGTGTCAGTGTCAACAATTAAAATATCCACTTTTTCTCTCATCTCGTTTGCCAATCTAAATTCCTGGTTGATGGAGAACTCTTTCAGGAATAGATAAATGTAATTAGGAAGAGCGGAGTTTTTTGAGGCGACAAAAATATCCAGTGGCTTCATTGGTTTTTCATTAATTCTCAAAAAATAGCTTTTTAAAAAGTTATCTTAGTACGCTAACCTCTATGGTAAACTTATGGGAAAAATTCTAGTTGCAGAAGATTCTCTTATTGTAAATCAGCACATAAGAAGGGCGTTGGAGTCAGGCGGGCACGGAGTGATCTCTGCTTTTTCAGGGACCGAGGCAGTTGCTGAGGCAAATACAGAATCCCCAGATCTTATTCTTATGGATATCATGATGGAGACAAGCTCTGATGGAATTGATGCAGCGATGGAGATCAAGGAAACAATTGACATTCCCATCATTTTCCTGACCGCCTTGACGGATGAACCCACGTTGAAAAAGGCTAAGATTAGCCAGCCATATGGGTACGTGGTGAAGCCGTTTAATGAGGCCGAGCTTCTTTCCAATATTGATGTGGCTTTGTACAAGGCAGAAGCCGAGAAAACGATAAAGGAAAATTCGGAACTCTTTCAGGAAATAATTAACTCAATTGATCACTCGATTATCTTGGTAGACATTGAGAACAAAATAAGGTACACAAATCAAATTGCAGAAAGCTGTCTAGGAACATCTTTCAATAATTTGGTGAATAATTCTATTGACGACTTTGTTCAAATGCGAATCGATGGTTACTATGAGCCTATCAGTAAGATCTTGAACGACGCTATTCCCGTTCCTACGGAATTTGAAATTAGAGGATCAGAGTTGATTTTTGGCGACTGCGAAATCAAAGAAGTCTTTATTAAGGAACCATGTACGTTTATTTTTTTTAAGGATATAAGTGACCGTGTAAAGCATCGAAAGTTCGAAGAGGAACTCAAAACCAAACGAGTATCGATCTTAATAGAAGGCCAGGAAAATGAACGAGAAAGGATCGCACGAGACCTGCACGATGGCGTTGGCCAGCTGGCCAATGTGGTGAAAATGACAGCAAAAAAATTAGAAGTTAGTTCTGAACTAAATGACTCCATTGACTTATTTCTGGAGGAAATGAGGAAGGTTACCGATGGACTTCTACCATTGCGACTGAATGACTTTCCTTTAGATGTTTGTCTAAATAGCCTGGTGGAGCAGGTTAACAAAAGCAGCTCCATTGAGTTTTCCTTTTCGGCAAATGATGTTCCAGAAGTTCCAATGAATAACAAAATAAATATTTACCGAGTGGCTCAAGAGGCAATTAGTAATATTCTTAAACACTCTGATGCAGCTAAGGCGTTTATTCAAATAAATGGATTTGATGATCACATCCAGCTAACGATTGAAGATGACGGAGTTGGATTTAGCCGAAAGAACGACGACGATACTTCACACCACGGATTGCAAAATATTTTCTTTAGATCGGAAGTTATGAAGGGAAGTTGCGATATTGAATCTTCAGAAGGTAAGGGTACGTTTATCAGTCTTAATATTCCTGTTACGCATGAAGAAAACTAAATTAATACTTGTTGAAGACCACGAACTTGTTCGTAAGGGAATCTCCAGTATTCTTCAGATGGATTCTTCACTTGAGATACTGGGAGAGTATGATCGACCAAGACTTGCCTTCGAAGCCCTGAAATCTGGGATAAATCCAGATATTATTATAATGGATATTTCTATGCCAGAAATGAATGGCCTGGAAGCTTCAAAAATCCTGGAGGTAGAGTACCCAGCGATCAAAGTCATCATCTTGAGTATGCACAAAGAAGAAGAGTATGTGCTGGAGAGTTTGAACTACAATGTGTGTGGGTACGTGGTGAAAGACAGCGTAGCAGATGAGATAATTGTCGCGATAGAAAAAGTAGTTAGCGGAGGTAAATTTTTCAGTAAAGTTGTGATCGATACTGCCCTAAACTCATATAAGGGTAT
>JBDWQX010000292.1:0-19626 GCA_039986395.1 Cyclobacteriaceae bacterium | reverse complement strand
CGCGCTCTTTCCAGATGAGTTCTCCGGAATAGAAGACGATCAGGATAATGAAAAACACCTGAAATGCTCCAATGATTCGAAGCATGTTACTGGTGGTGCTGTAAGTTGAAATGTCATAACCCCCAGAATTAGAAACAAATGCGATGATAAATACGAAAAGAACCCCAGCCAAAACAATAAATCTAAATGGTATTTGCTTGACGATCCATTGAAAATAGAACCAGGATAATTTTCTTATCTGTATGAATGACGCACCAAGCCCATAGTTGAGCTGAGCTTTTGGTATCTCAAAGCCTGTTCCCGCTGAAGCTTTCGTTTCTTTCAACTCTTTTTTGCCTCGTTTGGCATTTCCAGCCATGTTGTATGAGAATTTAAAGAAGGTGAGTAGTAAAGCGAAAATGCCGACTCCAACCCAAACCAATCGGTTGTAGAGCACCACACCTTCAAGCGGAATGAGGTTCGAATTCTGTTCTGCTACGGTCCAGTACTGGGTCATAACGACGTTGGCTCCAAATCCAAAAGGATCCAGAACTCCAGCCATGTTTCGATTGTCTAATTCTGCCAAAAAAGAAGAAGCTATCAAATAGCCCATAAACAGAATAACTGCTTGGGCATAAACAACCACCATTCTTTTACCTAGTGTACCGCCAGCGAAAAAGATCGCGCTGAAAAAGAACAAATTGGGCAATGCAAAAAGCATGAACGGTTGAAAATAATGGTAAGCGTTAAATGCTTGCAGCTTCTCTTGATCCATCCATGGCCATGGGATAGCGTGACCTGCCATCATCCCCCATAAAATACCGGATGTGATGATTACTAAAATCAAAAATGATCCAATAAAACGACCAGCTAAGTACTGATTCTTCTTTAGTGGAGTAGTGAAAATCATTGAGGCAGTGGAGTGTTCAAAGTCCCTAAGAACTGGCACTCCCATAATTGCTGATGCTATAAACGTCCCAAGGAACATGGTGAAAAGCATGATGGTCATGATAACCGTCGGGGCATTTTCCATCAACTTCCCACCGCTGCCACCTGCTTGAACAATGTCTGTCGTGACTGCCAAAAACGCAATCAAGAACAAAAGTGCAAAGTAGATGTAAGTGGCTGGTCTTGCCAGTCTGTACTTAAATTCAAATTTTATTACTTCTAACATGATGTTTTTGGTTTAAGCTGGTACTGCTTCAGATTCTTTTTCTTTCTCTTGAATGTGTGTGAAATACACATCTTCCAGATCAGCAGGTTCCGAGTTGAACGATCCATCCGGTTTGCTATCACTGTAAACATGAATGACTGGTTTGCCAGCCATCCTTCTTTCAGAAATTACATTGAAGGTATTCTTGTGTTCCTCTAATTCCTCTTTCTCTATGGATTTGCTCCAGATCTTGCCCTCCGAAGATTTCAACGCGTCAATGGGATTTCCTTCCATTAATACAGACCCTTGGTGGATGATGGCCATTTTGGTACACAGTTCCTTTACATCATCCACAATGTGCGTGGAAAGAATGACTACAGTGTTTTCTCCTATTTCGCTCAATAAATTCAGAAATCTATTTCTTTCCGCAGGGTCCAGACCAGCTGTTGGTTCATCAACGATTATGAGTTTTGGGCTGGAAATAAGTGCCTGTGCAATCCCGAAGCGTTGTTTCATTCCTCCAGAGTAGCCTCCAAGGCTCTTGTTTCTGTGCTGGTACAAGTTGGTTTTGTGCAAAAGTGTCTTCACTAAATTCTTTCGTTCTTTGCTGTTGGTGATGCCTTTAAGGACTGCTAAATGATCGAGTAACACCTCAGCTGATACTTTTGGGTAGACTCCAAATTCTTGAGGTAAGTAACCTAATATTTTTCTGACCTCTTCTTTTTGCGCCAATACATCAAGGTCACCGAGCATGATCGAACCAGCATCAGCCTCCTGCAATGTGGCAATGGTTCTCATTAAGCTAGATTTCCCAGCTCCGTTTGGTCCTAAAAGACCAAACATTCCCATCGGAATATCAAGTGAGACGTCATTTAAAGCCTTTACTCCATTTGGATAGGTCTTGGATAAATTTTGAATGGTCAGGTTCATAGGTTCATTGTTTTTTATAATCGATGCATTAGTAGAAGAAAAGTTATGATTTATTACACTCTTTGTGATCAGCGGTAATAATCTAGGGTTGAATGTGCCATTACATGATGCATGCTAGGACTAAAAAACTGATTACTAAGCTTCCTGCTGCGAAAACTTGTAAGAAAATGTTGCAGCGTACAGATCAACGATAATGTGTGTAAGCATGGCTAGCCAGAGCGAGCCTGTAAAATAATAAGTCGCCGAAAAGAAAAGTCCAAGTCCAAAAGCCTTGATGGCATTGTTGAGTTTTGTTGTGGCATGAGCAACGCTAAACATGATATTGACACCTACGATCGCAACCGCAATGGGCAGGTGTAGACCCACAATCCAGACAAGAAATCCTCGAAAAACTACTTCTTCGAAAACTCCTGCAACGAAGGCGGTTGCTACCATCCATCTGTACTCTCTTTGATTTTTCGGCAAAATGTGTCGAACTCCTTGTAGACTTTGCCTAGCGCTTTCCATTTTATTGTCAGGTATTCTGATTTTGCTAATAAAGAAAAGGGCAATTGCAGAAATGGTGAAAAGAGCAAGAATCCAAATGGGATTTCGAATAAATGCAAGCCCAACAACTTCTAGTGGTATTTGGTCAGTTTTCATCGCCACCGCTACTACCAAAGTGATCGCAACAAGCGCCAAAATTGTGCCCTTGTATACTTCTGTCAAGGCGTCTGGATTATCCTCTAGTTTCTTAATGGTTTTCTTACTCGTTAAGACTGCGTAGAGAGGAAAGAGTATTCCCACAACAATTGCCGCTATGATGGAAATGTTCATTGGATTCATTTTTCACTGCTTATTATTGACTGCCACAGTTTCTGACCTTGCGAGACCTCAAACTTGTTTTTTATCAACCGTTCAGGGGGAGTGGCTTCCGTTTTTTCACTGATCTTGATAGCCTTTGCAAAATTTAGAAGTTCTATTGGAAGGCCTTTCTCGTCCATCACTTTTTGCAATTTTTTGCGTATTTCGTTTTCATCATTTGATTCTACGGTAATAAGTAGAAGTTCTTCATCTTCAAGCAGGCTCTTCACTTTTTTTGCGATCGACTTTAAATCATCAGGTGAGAGGAAGAAATGCTTCTTGAATGCTCGTGAAAATGTTTCGTAATCCCTGTACCCCAAGCTGAATGCTAGATCATGAACGGTCCCTTTTCCTTCGCTGATTAGTTCGTAGGCTTTTGCCATCTTCATTTCTTCGATGAAAATAAAAGGCGTACGCTTTGTCTCATTCTTAAACTTGCGATGAAATTGTGATGGAGATAGGCATGCCACTTCTGCCAGCTCCTCCAGGGTCAATTGTTGGTGCAAATTGATCTCAATGTGATCGAGTGTGTTAGCAATTCGAATATCCATCGTGGTTCAAAACTAAGAAGAGGGGAACGATGCTTGTATGACGAATCTTACTGAATCGCTACGATGGGGAAAGGGGCACCTGTGGGGTGCCCCAAGCTAGCGAAAGTGCAAAATGTGCAATTGAGACTTTGACTCAGTATACCTTTTCCCCTTTTTGAATGACACTAAAAGCATCATCTAAATCCCCAACTAAATCGATAGCATCCTCTATGCCACACGAGAGGCGAATCAATGAGTCTTGCACTCCCGATTGGAGTCTTTTTTCTCTTGGTATGGAAGCATGCGTCATTTGTGCCGGGTGACAGAGTAGACTTTTAACACCACCCAGGCTTTCTGCCAATTTGAAATACTTTGTTGACGTGACGAATTCGTTGGCAGTTTCGGTAGAGTCATCTTTCAGACTGAAGGATATTACGCCACCAAAAATCCCACTCTGTTGTTTTTTGGCAACCAAGTGGTTTTTGTGAGCCTCCAACCCTGGATAATACACCCGATCAACTTCTTCTTTAGTAAGGAGATATTTAGCAATTTCAAGTGCGTTTTTACTTTGTTTTTCAAATCTGAGTTTAAGGGTCTCAATTCCTCGAATGGTTAAAAAACAGTCCCAAGGACCTAAAATGCCCCCAGAAGCATTCTGAATGAATTTTATTTTCTCTGATAATTCTTCGTTGCTTGTGATAACCAAACCTGCAACTAAATCTGAATGCCCAGCCAGATATTTCGTACCACTGTGAATAACTATATCGGCTCCAAGTTCTAATGGTTTTTGTGCTACAGGACTTGCGAATGTATTGTCGACTACCACCAGCGCTTGAAAGCTGTGAGCTATTGCCGCGATTTCATTGATATCTGAGACCTTGAGCGTTGGATTCGTGGGAGTTTCAAGCCACACGAGTTTTGTCTTCTCACTAATGTGTTCTAGCACATTGTCTGCGCTAGTTGTGTCTACATAATGAATCTTGATGCCGAATTTTTGGTATACGTGTGTGAAAAGGCGATATGCTCCGCCATAAATATCATCGACAGCAATAATCTCGTCTCCCACTTCGAGAAGCTTAATCACCGAATCGATCGCTGCCAGACCGGTGGCGAAGGCGAATCCATCGTCTCCGCCTTCTAATTTGGCTACGATTGTCTCTAAAGTCTGTCGCGTTGGATTGTTACTTCTCGCGTAGTCAAAGCCTTTGTTTACACCAGGTGCTTCCTGAACGAAAGTAGAAGTCTGATAAACCGGGACGGAGATTGAACCTGTCAATTCGTCAACCGGAACGGAATGAATAATTTCTGTAGAACTGCTCATTGTTTTATTTGTTTTGAGTTTGATCTCAGCAAGAGCAGCTTCAGGAAGAGCCATAAAAAAAGCTCTCCTGACAAGTCAGAAGAGCTTTAGTCCCATTTCAGGAAATGCTTTATCTGCACTTATCTTCCCCTTTCGGGTGGAGTTAGCACCTTCCGACCAATTGTCGGGGTTGCTAAAGCGTCATCGGGCCATTCCCTCGGCTTTTCTTGATAAGAATAATAGTTAAAAGAACTAGGGCGCAACATTAGCATCGGTCTTTGAATTTTCCAAATGTCAATAGCTACAGGCTGCAAAATAATTTCTGAGCTACCTAGATTGACTATATTGGCTGCTCTAAAACCAACCTATGCTCAACGATAAGAAAACCATCAACGCTTGGTGTATGTACGACTGGGCCAATTCAGTCTATTCACTTACCATAACTTCAGCCATTTTTCCTATTTACTACCAGGCGGTCACTGTCAATGCGAATGGTGGTGATACCGTCGATTTTTTTGGAATTGAGGTGGTAAACTCCGTACTCTACTCATATGCTTTGTCAGCTTCGTTTTTGTTGGTGGCAATTGTATTACCAATCCTATCAGGAATTGCTGACTATGCTGGAAAGAAAAAATTCTTCTTGAAGGTGTTCATGATGATTGGATCACTGTCGTGCATAGGCTTGTTCTTTTTCACGGGTGAGAATGTAGAGTGGGGAATCTTCTGTGCATCCTTTGCGAGTGTAGGTTATTCAGGAAGCCTTGTTTTTTATGATGCCTTTCTAAGTGAAATCGTTACTGAAGACAAGCGAGACATTGTTAGCGCAAAGGGATATTCCTATGGGTATGTTGGAGGGGTTATTCTGTTGGTGATCAATCTTGTTGTCATTCAAATGTATGATTCGTTCGGATTGCCAAATGAAGGAATTGCATCCCGAATAGCTTTTTTGACAGTAGGAGTTTGGTGGATCGGATTCTCCTTGTATGCCATTTCTAAGCTCCCTGAAAATGTACATGGACGTAAGCCAGAAGGTCATTTTTTGTCCAATGGCTACAAAGAGTTGGGAAAGGTTTGGAAGCAAATGAAGGAAATTGGATCTATGAGAAAGTACCTGTCTGCGTTCTTTTTTTACAACATGGGCGTTCAGACAATCATGTATTTGGCTGCCACTTTTGGTGCTAAAGAATTGAAAATGGAAACATCAAAGCTGATTATGACGATACTACTCATCCAATTTGTTGGAATTGCAGGCTCCTACCTATTTGCTTTCCTATCTAAAAGAAAAGGAAATGTTCGATCTCTAAGTACGATGATTTTGATCTGGATTGCTGTTTGCATTTACGCTTACTTCGTCAAAAATGAAGGTGAATTTTTCCTTTTAGCTTCGGTTGTTGGCTTGGTTATGGGAGGAATCCAATCACTTTCGAGGGCAACCTTCTCTAAGATTATGCCTAGAGACACCGTTGATACAGCCTCCTTTTTCAGCTTCTATGACGTAACCTATAACCTATCTATTGTCTTTGGAACCTTCGTTTACGGATACATTGAAATGGTGACGGGGAGTATGAGAAACAGTACACTCGCTCTTGCATCATTTTTCGTGATTGGACTTCTTTTTCTTTCTCAGGTGAAACTAAAAGATGCAACTCCTCAAACTACCTGAGTATAACCCTCGCGTTCAAGGGGATGAAATTTTCTGCTTGGTTCGCAGAAAGTTGGTTGCTTTGACTCCCGAAGAATGGGTACGACAGAGTTTTCTAAACCTATTGATTGAGCACCTTTCGTATCCAAAAGGAATGATCAAACTTGAGCATTCAATTCACTATTTTAAGAATATGAAACGGTCGGATATTACCGTGCTGGATCGCGAAGGATCAGTTTTCCTGTTAGTAGAATGCAAATCTCATAAAGTAAAATTGTCGCAAAAAACCGTATCACAACTTTCTGAATACAACAAGATTCTTGATTCTAAATATCTTGCAATTAGTAATGGTTTAAAACATTTTATTTGGAGGAGGGGAGAAGCGGGCTTTGAGCAAATCAATGCATTCCCTACTTACTAGATGATGGTATTTCGATTGAATTAATGAAAAAGAAGGAACTCAGAAAAAGACAAAAGCAAAATTATGGTCGATTGGTTATAGCCATTATCGCGCTTTTGATGTTTCTTTTTCTCACTTTTAATCTGGTAATTACCGATTCAATTTCTGAGTTTGGATATGGCAGGTTCTTGATAGTTCTCATCTGGCCTTGTGTGTTCTCTATTCTTTTTTGGAAATTCATGGTTGAGGAAAAGAACCTCAAAGATCTAGGCAAATAATCCAAATTAGTTCTTAAATCGTTACTTTTACACGTATCTGCTGAGTGCTTGAAAGCAAACCACCCATAAATTTTGGCAGATGAAAAAATTATTAGACCGAGCTCCTTCGTTTACGAAGAGCTTTTATTTCCTAGCTACCTTATTCTTTGTTTTTTGGCTTGCATTTGTAGATAGCAATGATCTCTTTCTACAGGGAGAACTCAAGACCAAACAATCGGAGCTAACGCAGGCTAAGAAGTTTTATGAAGATCGAATATTGGAAGTGAAAAATGATCGGGAGGCTTTGCTTAACAACCCAGAGCTCCTGGAGAAGATTGCGCGTGAGAAATATTTGATGAAAAAAGAGAACGAAGATCTTTACATCATCGTTGATTAGGTTATGAAAATTAGCGTTTTTTCAGTTCTGATGCTCCTAAGTATTGGCCTTGCTGCACAAAGCAACTGGACTGACAGGTTCTATTTTGGAGGTGGTTTCGGACTAAGTGCGGGAGGCAATGGCACAAACGTTAGCCTTTCACCTCAGGTGGGATACAAAGTGACAGATCGCTATTCTGTAGGAGTAGGTATTACCTATCAGTACGTCAAAATCAAGGGGATTGATACTAGTATTAACAATTATGGTTGGAGCGTGTTTAACAGATACAACATCACTCGCCAGTTCTTTGCCTACTCTGAGTTTGAGAATCTTCAATTTGAATACTTCACCTCGTTGTCACCTGAGCGAACAGCACGAGGAGGATACAACAGTTTGCTAATTGGAGCAGGCTATTCTGAATCGCTCGCTGGAAGAGCCTCATTTAATATTAGTGCCTTATACAATGTGCTTTATGATCCAGCAGATCCTGTACAGCCTTACAATAGTCCTTGGGTAATTCGGGCAGGAGTTGGGATAGGAATTTTTTAAAAACTTTGGGTTAATCGAAGTCAGCGAAGTCCTCTTCTTCAACGAAATTGAATGCTAAGTCAAGAAGCTCACTGTAGTCTTCTCCAGCCTCAAACATATCTTCGTCCATTGGCTCATAATACCAATTGATATTTAAGTCAGTTCCAGTAGTTTCAAGACGTTTTAGTTGCTTAAACACATCATAAAGGCATTTTGAAGAACTGGTGTTGAAGTACTCTAGTTTGATATCAACGTCGAGTTTGGTGAGGGGAATTTTATCGGATCTAAGAGCTTCCATCAGCGGAGAGTAAAAAAGTACGCTATTTTCTGGGCTCGACCTTCCAAATAATTTAATGGAACCTTCCTCCATGTTTAGGTCTATTCCTGGCGTAGTTCTAGTGGCTTCTTTGTGATAAATCATCAGGGCGAGTGATTTTTATGTACAGTAAGTTTAGTTACTAGACGCTTATTTTGAAAAAAAGTTAGACGAGAACGGGAAATGCATCGTCGGATGGTAGAAACGGCCTCAAGATGTTACGATGGTACTTATTTTAACACAATTAATTCCTGAAAAAGTCAATTTTTTGAATGTGAACTCTAATCAGAAAAGTATGAGCGTCTAACTACTTGTATGTACTTTTTAATTTTGCTACTGATTTTGCTACAAGCTTTTCGAGAACTTTGAGGTCGATGTCGGCGAGTTTTTTAACATACAGACAGCCAACACTTTTCTTATGCTTCCCTAATTTTTCTAGAAGCTGGTCGGCACCATCTACATAGCCACCCATCATATAGATTGTCAGACTCTGTTTACGAGGTGAGAAGCCTGAAAGGAACCAGTCTCCCTCTCGGCCAGATTCATATTTGTAGTGGTATTCACCAAAGCCAACAATCGAATCCCCCCACATTTTTGGCTTTTCGCCTGTAATCAGACCAATCAGTTTTAGCAATTCTCTACAGTCATCCCGCTTAATCTCCGACTCAATTGAATCGACAAAAGCATCAACACTTGCATCATTCGGTTTGGTTTTTAGTTCAGCCATAGTTCTCTTCTTTCAACTTACCACTTTGCATTTTCTACTAATCTAAAGTTACCCCAAATTTTTCTCCCAGATCTTTCAAATCTTCGACGACTTGTGGTAGAACAGGTATTCCTTCCTTTGATCGTTGTTCCTCCATTTCGCGTTCTGGATCACCAGGAATAAGTACTTTTTCCGCGTCATCTACTGTTTCGGAAGCTCTAAAACGCTGAATCCAATTGTCCATGTGATGCTTGAACTCATCAGCTTCGCGAAAGGCATCAATGCGCATCGCCCCAAAGAAATGTCCTAACCCATCTCCAACTGGATTGGGATTTGGTTCAATGAAAGCCACAAATGGCGGTACCCAAGGGCCGTAATTTGCGCCAGATAAAACTGCTGATAGAATGTCAACGACTGATCCAAGAGCGTAACCTTTATGAGATCCGTGTTCTCGATCTCCACCCAGCGGGCGCATCGAACCACCATTTATTAGTCCTTTTGCATCGGTCGTGATTTTGCCTTCCTGATTCTGAAGCCAGCCCTCTGGTGCGTCCAAGCCTTTTCTCTGTAGGACTTCCAACTTTCCGTTTGCTGCTGTGGTGGTAGCCATGTCAAGGACAAATGGCGGCTGATTTTTTGCTGGTATAGCGATTGAGATCGGGTTGGTTCCAAGTAGTCGCTCTTTGGAGAAGGTGGGAGAAACGAGCGGACTGGCATTTGTCAGGGAAATCCCAATACAATCATGCCCCAAAGCCATCATGGCATGATATCCAGCAATACCGTAATGGTTGGAATTTTTTACAGCTACCCAGCCGGATCCAACTGCTTTTGCTTTTTCAATAGCCAAATTCATCGCATGTGGTCCGACTACCAATCCCAACCCTAAATCTCCATCTACCACAGCCGTCGAAGGGGTCTCGTGGGTGGTCTTTATTTTCGGACTAACGTTGAGTCGTCCTTTTTCATGGAGTCGCACATACCCCGAAAGTCGAGCGACACCATGGGAGTCCACACCCCTTAAATCAGCACTAATAAGCACCTGTGCAGCTTGTTCTGCCTCTGCTTTTGGGCAGCCAATTTTTTGTAGAAGTTGTGAGGTGAATCGAAATAAATCTTCTTTGGAATAAAGAGTTGCTTCGGCCATAAGACAATATTAAGTCAATTAGTGTTTTTTAGAATTTCTCACAGACGCTATGGTATTGAAAAGCACACCTTCTTTTAGGGCGTACGCCGAGACTCTGAGATTAGTAATGTTCAATGTTTTGATAAGGTAATGGATAAGTGCTGTGGCAACGACGATCATGTCAACGCGCATTTCTACCATACCTGGCATGACCAACCTATCAGCTCTTGTCTTTGATATCAATTGCTTGTAAATGTCATTAAATGCTGAGATCGATAACGGTAATTCTGTCTGATTCTCCGTTGGAACCAAATTTTTCGTTGCGCAGTACATATCGCTTAATGTATCAAAGGTTCCAGAGCATCCCACCAAGGTTCGCGGCTTATGAATTTGGCATTGTTCTATTAGCTCAGCTAGTTCAGACATGAAGTATGCGTCCAAATCGTTGAGTTCAGTGGGTGCAATTGGGTCAGAATGATGAAATTTTTCTACCAGCCTTTGCCCTCCAACTTCGAAGCTCTTCAGCCAAAACGTTTGTGCTTTATCAGCAATAATAAACTCGATACTTCCACCACCAATGTCCATCAAGAGGTGTTTTTCACTTCCCAAATCAAGTGCATGGCGAGCTCCTTCTAATATGAGCTGGGCCTCTCTTTCACCAGAGATGATTTGAGTTTGGATTCCTGTCTTTCGTTCAATCTCCTTAGTGAGGTCAACACCATTGGTAGCATTTCTGATGGCACTTGTAGCTGTTGCAAAAACAGTTGATATTTCTGATTGCTCTATTTTCTTTTTAAATCCAGAGATCGTGTCAACGGCGCGTAGCCAGGCTTCCTCGGTTATCCTACCCTGATTAATTCCTTTTTCTCCAATTTTCACTGCAACACGCTCCTTGTGAAAAATGTGCGCTGAATCTTGCATCACTTCTGCAAGCATTAAATGGAAGGTATTGGTACCCATGTCTATGACAGCGATCTTCATTTGCGCCCGCAATATAATGGTGATTATTTCGATTTTTGATTTCCGCTAATTGAAAGATTGGGAAAATATCATGCTGCTACCCAAATCGAATTAATTCATCACTAGAACCAATCCGCAAGTCGTACTTATCTTTGGTGTTTTCCAATAACTATGAGTTCAGAAAAACCAAAAACAGCTACAAATATTCATACGATTGCAGAGAAGGTCGAACTGCTTGAAACCATGAACGAAGAAGCCCTAAAGGGTGGTGGCGAGGATCGGATAACAAAACAGCATAAAAAGGGAAAGCTTACGGCGAGGGAGCGAATTGACTTGCTCCTTGATCCACGTTCTTTTCAAGAAATCGGAAAATTTGTTACACATCGTGCCACAGACTTTGGCATGGACGAGCAAAAGATTTTGGGTGATGGTGTAGTCACCGGATACGGAACAATGGATGGTAGACTCGTTTATGTCTTTAGTCAGGACTTTACGGTTTTTGGTGGTTCTTTGTCTGAAACATTTGCCGAAAAAATTGTGAAGGTGATGGACCTTGCGATGAAAAACGGTGCTCCCGTCATTGGACTAAATGACTCTGGTGGTGCTCGTATTCAGGAGGGTGTCGTTTCACTTGGTGGGTATGCCGATATCTTTTATAAGAATACACTGGCCTCAGGGGTTGTTCCTCAAATTTCTGCGATTCTGGGACCTTGCGCTGGTGGAGCGGTTTATTCTCCTGCAATTACAGATTTTATTTTCATGGTGGAGAATTCCAGTTACATGTTTGTGACAGGCCCCAATGTGGTGAAAACCGTGACTCAAGAAGATGTAACGAGTGAAGAGTTGGGTGGAGCGCAGACACATGCTTCGAAGAGTGGAGTGACACATTTTGCGTGCTTGAATGAGGCCGCATGTATTCTTCAAATCAAGCAATTGCTTAGTTACATCCCATCAAATTGTGAAGAAGAGCCGCCAAGACTTGATTTTGAGCTAGGGGATGAAACACGTTCGCAGCTAGATGGAATTCTGCCGGACAATCCCAATCAGCCTTATGACATGCATGAGGTAATTGACGGTATCATCGATACAAACAGCTTTCTCGAGGTGCACAAAGATTTCGCTGGAAACATTCTGTGCGGCTTTGCTCGTATTGCTGGAAGAAGCATTGGAATTGTGGCTAATCAGCCAATGGTAATGGCTGGTGTCTTGGATATTCATTCGAGTACAAAAGCAGGACGTTTCGTTCGATTTTGCGATAGTTTCAATGTGCCATTGTTGGTGCTAGTCGATGTCCCGGGATTTTTGCCAGGAACAGATCAAGAGTGGAACGCCATTATTACAAATGGCGCAAAATTGCTTTATGCATTTAGCGAAGCTACTGTCCCAAGGATTTCGGTGATTACAAGAAAAGCGTATGGCGGAGCATATGACGTAATGAATTCTAAGCACATCGGAGCAGATATGAACTATGCATGGCCTACGGCAGAAATAGCAGTTATGGGTGCACAGGGAGCCTCTGAAATTATTTTCAAGAAGGAAATCACAAGTGCTAAAGATCCAAATCAAAAACATCAAGAAAAGATCAACGAGTACACTGAGAAATTTGCCAACCCCTACATCGCCGCCTCACGAGGGTTTGTAGATGAGGTGATAATGCCAAAAAACACTAGAATTAAGCTGATCCATGCTTTTTCTATGTTAGAAAACAAGGTGGATAATTTACCGAGGAAGAAGCACGGGAATATACCGTTGTAGTGATAGTGAATAGTAGTAGTAATTAATTAACAGTATTAAGTGGAGTTATGGATAAAGTAGCAATAGTCACTGCCGCCAGCAAAGGAATGGGTGCAGCTGTCGCTCAGAAATTGGCAAGTGAGGGGTACAAGTTATCGCTGATGTCAAGATCAGAGGAAATTGTCACCTTGTCGAATGCGCTTGATGCATTTTCCATGCAGGGATCAACAGATAATGCAGAAGATCTTCGAGCGTTGGTGGAAACGACTTTGATCAAATATGGAAGAATCGATGTGGTGGTTTGCAATACAGGTCATCCTCCAAAAGGGAAGTTGCTGGAATTGACAGATGAGGATTGGTCAGCTGGTTTCAACTTAGCATTGATGAATGTAATTAGAATGGCTCGTCTCGTTGTTTCGAAAATGAAACAAGGAGGTTCGATCGTAAATATTTCCACATTTGGAGCTAAAGAACCCTCCCTAAATTTTCCGATATCTTCGGTGGCTAGGACGGCACTCAGCAGCTTCACGAAGCTTTTCTCAAATGAATACGGTGCATCGAACATTCGGATGAACAATGTTCTACCCGGTTTTATCAGTAGCTACCCTACAGAACAAGAAACCATTGATACTATTCCAATGTTACGACAAGGGTCGCCAGAGGAGGTCGCAGAACTTGTGTCCTTTTTGGCTTCAGAAAAGTCGTCATACATAACAGGCCAGGACTTTTTAATTGATGGTGGGCTTGTGAAATCGATCTAAAATCGTAGTACGCTAAATTCAAAAAAAATCTAATATCAAGACATGGATAAGAAAAGCAAAGATTTTCTCTTTAAGTACCTAAACAATGCTGCTCCCACCGGATTTGAGGTGGAAGGTCAGAAAATCTGGTTAGACTACATCAAGCCATACGTTGATGAGTATGAGGTGGACACTTATGGAAGTGTTTACGGCGTAATCAACCCTAAGGCAAAATATAAGGTGGTGATTGAGGCGCACGCCGATGAGATCAGTTGGTTTGTCAATTACATCACGGACAAAGGGTACATCTATGTGGTTAGAAATGGCGGATCAGATCATCAGATCGCACCATCAATGCGTGTGAACCTGCATACCAAGAAAGGTCCAGTAAAGGGAGTATTTGGTTGGCCAGCAATCCATGTCAGAAAGGATAAAGAAGATACTCCCTCCCTCAAAAATATTTGTATTGATGTTGGAGCTTCAAATAAGGAAGAAGTTGAAAAAATGGGTATTCATGTAGGTACCGTGGCGACTTTTGAAGATGAACTGATTGAGCTAAACAAGAAGTACATTGTTGGCCGAGCACTTGATAATCGTGCCGGTGGATTTATGATCGCTGAGGTAGCCCGCCGCCTTAAAGAAAATAAAGTTAAACTTCCTTTTGGGTTGTATGTTGTCAATTCCGTTCAGGAGGAAATTGGACTAAGAGGTGCTGAAATGATGGCACATCGAATCAAGCCAGATTTGGCTATTGTGACAGATGTGACTCATGACACCCAGTCTCCGATGTATGACAAAATAGCCAGCGGTGATGTCACAGCTGGAAAAGGAGCTGCTGTTACGTATGGGCCAGCTGTGCAGAACAACGTTCGCGACATGATTTTGAAAGTTGCCGAGAAGAAAAAGATTGCCTTCCAACGAATCGCAGCATCAAGAACAACTGGAACGGACACGGATGCTTTTGCATACTCTGATAAGGGAGTAGCTTCTGCGTTGATCTCACTCCCCCTTAAGTATATGCACACCACAGTTGAAATGGTGCACAAAGACGATGTTGAGAGTGTGATCAAATTGATATACGAAACAGTAGTTCAGGTGAAAAACAATCAGGATTTCAGATACCTCAAGTAAAAAATGAACGACCTCCTGACAGTCACCGATCAGATGAATCGGGAGGTCACTTTTTCATTCCCTCCCCAACGGATCATTTCGCTGGTCCCTTCCCAAACTGAATTTTTATTGGATATTGGCGCGCCTGTCCTTGGCAGGACCAAATTCTGCATTCATCCTTCTGAAAAAGTAAAAGACCTGGAGATTATTGGTGGAACCAAGCAATTCCGATTTGATACAATCAAAGGACTGAAGCCCGACTTGATTATTGGAAATAAAGAGGAGAACTATCGAGAAGGTATTGCAGAATTGAGCAAGGAGTACCCAGTATGGATGAGCGATATCTACACCTTAGATGATGCTTTCATGATGATGAAAAGTCTTGGAAAGATTTGTGATCTCAAGACTGAGTCAGACGGAGTTGTAAAGCAGTGCAAATCGGCCTTGAAAACTGTGAAAGGCAGATATTCAGAAAAAGTCATCTATTTGATATGGAAAGATCCATGGATGGCTGCCGGAAAGAATACATTCATTGATCACTTGCTGACTTTCCTTGGTTACGAAAATTTGATTGCTCAAGATCGCTATCCAGACGTAACAACCAAACAGATTTCTAATCTGAACCCGGACAAGATCTTGCTTAGCTCCGAACCATACCCCTTCAAGGACCTGCACCTTGCAGAAGCTAAGGGCCAATGGCCAAATGCTAAGAGCCAATTGGTCGATGGAGAGCTGTACAGTTGGTACGGTAGTCGATTGAAAAATTGGAAGTAACTTTTTGTCGTCAAAATTCAATTGAAGATGAATACCAGAAGAACGTTTCTGAAAAACAGTGTAGCCATTACTGCAGGTCTTGGATTGACTGGGATCTCCTGTGCAGAAGGAGTCAAAGCAGACCGAGAGCGATCAAAGAATCCAAAAGTTGTTAGCACCTGGGAGCATGGTATGCCTGCCAACGAAGGGGCATGGGAAGTTTTAGCGAATGGCGGCTCTGCGCTCGATGCGACTGAGAAAGGGGTGATGGTTGTGGAGGCAGACCCTGAAGCTACTTCTGTTGGACTAGGTGGTCTACCAGACCGAGATGGAAATGTGACTTTGGATGCGTGTATCATGGATCATCAGGACAATGCAGGTTCTGTCAGCTTTTTGCAGCATATCAAACACCCTATTTCAGTGGCCAGAAAGGTGATGGAGGAGACGCCCCACGTAATGTTGGTTGGTGATGGAGCTCTAAAGTTTGCACTTGATCAGGGATTTGAAAGAGAGATACTTCTCACTGAAGCCTCCAGAAAGGAGTGGGAGAAATGGAGGGGTGAGTCCAACTACATGCCTGAGATAAATTCTGAAAACCACGACACGATCGGGATGATCTGCCAGGATCAAAATGGGATCTTTCAGGCTCCTGCACCACATCCGGTGCTGCATACAAAATGCACGGACGTGTGGGAGATTCCCCAATCATTGGGGCTGGGTTATTTGTGGACAATGATCACGGTGCTGCTGTGGCAACCGGAATGGGAGAACTGATGCTAAAGACACTGGGTTCATTTCTGGTGGTCGAACTAATCCGTCAGGGAGCTACAGCTCAGGAAGCCTGCGAATCTGCCATTCAGCGAATTGTAGACAAGTTGGATTACAAATCGTTTCAGGTGGGATATCTCGCCATGGACAAGGCTGGAAACACAGGAGCGTACGCCATCCATCCAGGTTTTAACTATGCAGAAATGGTTGATGGTAGCAATCGTTTAATAGATGCTGAGTCATTTTTGCCTTGAAGTTTGTTTTCTATTTGCAGGCAATCGGCTTGGTAAGGTCAACGTTTACTTTGATTTCTTCTTTGAAATCTAACGCATGATTGTTGCCCTTGTAAGCAAGGATCACCTCGTTTTTTACCCACGTATAATTTTTTGAATTTGGAAACTCCATTCCGTAATCCTGAAACATTTCAATGGTATCCAGGTCTACAAGGTTTTCCATTGGAAGAATGATGCTGTAACCGAGATACTTGGGAGCATTTATGGTAAGCCTCCCAGATTTGGTGCCTCTGCTGTCATTACTTTTTGGCTCAAGCTTAAAATTCCCGTCTTCATCAGCAACTACAATAGCATTTCCACGCCTTACTGAAATCATAGCGGTAATTGGCTGTTTGGTTTCAAAATCAATGACTGTACCTGAAATAGTGTATTTCTCCTGTTGAGGGAAAAGGCTTGCTATGAGAAGATAGAGTGTTGTAAGCATAGTCCAGTGTAGCATATGCTGCTTTGGTGGACATAACTAAAATAGTGAATTTCTGGAAAACGATCCAATAACCACCCAGTCTGAAGCTTGCACGCAGAACTTTAAAGCCGTTTTTAGTTATGATACTGTACACATCGACAACTAAGCATGTGCTCATCTCCAACCTTGGAATGATAGATGGTGGCGTCACCTTTTTTAAGTGTGATAATTCCAGCTGTATTACTGTCTTTGAGCTCGTTGTCCCACCAATTTCCGCTGACACCTAAGCCTTTGAAAAGATGCCCTGGCTCGCCAAACCCACCGTACAACATGTGCATATCACTTTCCTTTCCTTCCATTAGGAATTTGCCAGAATGATGCCATCCACCAAAGAAGTCAAAAAGATATCTCCATTCGTGAATGGTTGGCACGTGCCATCCGTCCGGGCATGCTTTGTTAGCCTGGAGGTAGTTATAAAGACGGCCATACTTTAAGGCATACTCCTTTGTGTCATTATATGTATAGGATCCTTCTACGTCGAATTGCACATTCTCAGCGAACCAGGTTCGTTTTATGTCACCGTTGTGATGTTTTTTTATAAAGGTGATGGTCTTGTAAACTTTTCCATCTCGTGGGTCAGTGAAAGTTCCAAGTTCGTGCGAAAACCTTTTACCATGATGCTGGGCACTGACGGCTATGATTAAGGTCAAAAAAGTAAAAGTTACGAGAATCCTATTTTTCATGATGACTGGGTAAACGCAGTGCGTTGGTTCTGGAAATTAAGTTAAGCAATTTCTTACTTTTCTAGGTGTTGCAAAAGCAATCGGTCTAAATTTCGATAAAAGGGTTGATGCAGATGAAGACTAAGAGGTTCTATGTGCTAAAATGCCTCTCCAAAAGAAAAATATAGTCCACTTTGAAATTCATCGATTCCGCCAGCGTTTGGCGTCAACCCAAACGCATAATCAATTCGCAGGTAAGCTCGGGATTGTGCATTAAATAGATAGCGCATACCCCCACCTACACCAAAATTAAAATTGGACGTATGAAATGACTCTTCCTGTCCAAATGCTTGCGCTCCACTTGCAAATGCAGTCATAGCTAACCTTTTCCAAAAATGATATATCGAACCTAGATTGTTTTCTTTCCAAAGTGGAATTCTGTACTCGGCTTGGAAGGAGATCACATTACTATCCTGGAAGGTGCCATTAAAATAGCCACGCCCCAGCTTGCTACCCCCTATCCTTGGTAAACCACGCAGCGGTATGGTTTCATCATTTGTTCCACCAAAATTGCCAACTCCTCTCAATGCCAATGTGTGTCGGCCTACTGTATTTAAAAAGGTGCGGGCATCAAGTAGGATTGTATAGTAGTCATATTCACTACCCAAATGCTTCCCGTAAAAAATAGTATTGAGATTGATGTAGCTGCCTGACATACTGCTTAAGATATTATCTCTGGTGTCCCAAATCAAACTTGCGCCAAGTCCTGCGCGCCATCCAAGAGTAGTCCGTTCAAGTAGATCAATTCCAGTTTTGCCATCGGTGGTTATGGTGCTATCTGCAAGCTCTTCGAAGTTCCATACGTAATCAAGATCAGCAATCCCACCTGCATACAAGTGATCGCGAACTTCCCAAAGTACACTTGGTTTAAAGAAGAGTGAACTAACGCTGTACCGCTTATAATTAACGATGGTAGAGTCGACCACCTGACTTCCAGATAATTCGTATTCTACCACCCTGGCTGCAGCATTGTTCCCGGGACCGTAGTTGCGGTTAGGGAACTTTGCAACCCCCACCTCGCCTAAGAAACGCATCTTGTTTCCGTCGGTAAACAAGTCCCAATTTGATTGAACCAAAAGCTGATTGGCCAAAGTGTAGATCACAAGAAAGTTAATGTTAGATTGACGCGTTTCTGGATCTTCCCCTTTAAGGTTTGGGTACATAGAGCCAAGAGCTCCTAGTGTGAGACTGGTTTCTGGGGAGAAGCTGATCGCTGGGAAAATGTCGAATCTACGGACTCGGGTACTGTCAATTTCCTTCGACTGAGCATGTACTACTTCTATTCCAATGTTCAGAAATAGCATCAGCAGACTAGTAACTCTTAAGTATTTTATCATGGTTTTCTGCTGAGGCAAGTTACTTTGTTGACAAAACTATCCAATGCTGCGTGCATAGTATTGGTAAAAAAGTAAGAGAGCAGGCCCAACTTAGCCTTTCTATGTCCTGGTTCTTTTGAATCTTACTTTCCTAATCCCGAATTCAGTATCCCATTGTTGCTGCTCCACGAATCCCAGTTGCTGATACAGGTTTGTTGCAGGTCCGTTATCTACTCCTGTTTCTACCGTAAAAGATTCGGAGTTGAACGTATTTAATACAAATTGCATTAGCTCTCTTCCTAAGCCTTGACGGAAATAGTCGGGTTGGACTACCAAACTATGAATGTCAGTATTCTTTGTGTCTGTTTTTACCTCAACGATTGCAGCAATTTCTTGGGCTCTGAATAAGCCATAGAATTCGGTGTCAGAGTTTACGAATTGATCTAATTTCCTATTTAATGGTGGAAAATTAGTGACCTTGAGAAGGTCTGCCTCCACCTGATAGGAAGCCTGAAAGAGCGTACGAATCTGACGAGAGACTTCTTCGTTTTGGTTGTTAATTTTTTTGATCAAGTGTTAGATGTTAGTTCTTTATCAACCTCAAGGTTTCAATTCCATTGACCGTAGTGATCCTAAGAACATAAACACCAGCACGTAATGAAGTCAGACTCACTACTTCTTCTT
>JBDWQX010000291.1:0-13761 GCA_039986395.1 Cyclobacteriaceae bacterium | reverse complement strand
AAGGCATAAAACGTGGCATAATGGAGATCACGGATCACATTCTCATCAACAAGGCAGATGGAAAAAATACGGATTTAGCCAAGAAAGCAAGGGAGGAGTACAGAAGTGCCATTCATCTTTTCCCTGCAAGCGCATCCGAATGGGTGGTTCCTGTAGGTATTTGTTCAGCAACTGAAAATAAAGGTATCTCAGAGGCTTGGAAAACAATTGGACAGTTCCAAAAACAAATGAAAGCCTCAGGGTGGTTAGAAAAAAACCGCAAGAGTCAGATAATGAGCTGGTTTCATGGGCAAATTGGCAATCAATTGAATGAAGGGTTTTATGCGGATCCAAATATCAAGCAGGAGATCAAAAAAAAGGAGGAGATGATCTCCTCCCAAAAGCTCTCTGTTCGAAAAGCAGTCGAAGATCTATTTAAAAATCGTAGCTGATCCTCATATTGTAGTTTCTTCCAATAGAATTGAATCCAATTATCGCAATATATTCCTCATCAAGTACATTGTTAATTGCTCCAGAAAAGGTGAATGCTTCGTACTTGTATCTGGCGGATAAGTCGATCAGATCAAATGCGTCAGTTTCAATATCCTCGGTAGCAAAAGTTGTTGAATTAAAAAACGGCTGAGTCCTTTCTCCTGTATGGGTGTGTCGGACCACAACATTGAGTTGTTCAAGAGGGTTGAACAACAATGCAAGTCCATACTTGTGATTTGGAACCCTATAGAGTGTAACATCATTTTTAATCCTCAAGTAAGTGTAATTGGCGCTCAGATCCAATTTGGCAGACAAACCAATTTTAGCATCAAACTCCACTCCTTGAGTTTCGATTTCATTATTGGTATTGAAATATTCGCCTCCGGTGAAATTCCCTCCAGCATCAAACAATGAACGAAAATCGATAAGATTTTCATCGTTCCTGTCAAAATATGCAGCATTTAAGTTGAAATCCTCCAGGTAGATACCAGATCCAAATTCTAAGGATTGAGATTTTTCAGGATCAAGGGCCACATTTCCAAAAGGTCCAAAGATTTGAAATAGCGAAGGTGTAATGAACGAAGTAGAATATGATCCAAACACTTTCACATCCAAATTTTCATTTAGCGCAATCAAATATGAGGGATTCGCATTGCAAACTATATTGGAACCATACTCGCTATGAATATTGAGCCGAGACCCAATCTGTAGACTAAAATTTGATTGATCGTAGATAAAAGTAGTGTATGGATCAATCCAACTAAAAGTCGATTCCTCAACTGTTGGCTGACTGAACGATTGACTTTGATAGTTTAAACCTCCAATAAATTTGATGTTTGGAGATAAATATTGATCCACTAGTAAATCGGCTTGCCATGAATCGCTCTCGTATTCATCTATAAATCGCTGAGTAGGATCGAAGAAATCGGGAGAGTTAAAAAGCCTGTCCAGTTTATTGTAGAAAAATTTTCCGCTGAGACTTCCCGTGCCTGTTTTCAATTTCGGCGACAGCCCAAAACGGATCTGCTGATACTGCGAAGTGTTATCTCCGTCTGCAAATGCTCCACCATCGTAGTCCGTATCAAAATCATCCAGCGATGTGGTAACACCCAAGTTGAAATCTTCAGAAATCTGTATTCCTACCTTACCCAGGAGATTAAATCCCTCAAAACCGTCCTCGTCAAAATTTCCACTTCCAGATTGATCTTCGGCAGCCGAAAAACCATCAGTCTTCCTGTAAGTAGCGTTTACCAAATATGAAATGTTACCACCTGCGCCATTGAGGGTCAGGACTGGAGTTATCGTGTTGAAACTACCATAACCAATTTTAGCACTCCCTGCGAATGAATCACTTGTTGCTTTACGCAACATAATGTTGATGACACCAGCAGCAGCACCAGTTCCATAGAGTGTACTGAGACCGCCCTTCAATACTTCGATAGATTCCACCTGATCAAGATCAAGCAACCTCAAGTCGTACGTTTGATCAATCCCTGACGGGTCGTTAAATGGGACTCCATCGATTAAAATCAGGGTCCGTTTGCTCGAAGCACCTCGAACAAAATAGCTGATGTTGGTTCCTAATGGTCCAAAGTTACCATCGGTCTGAACCCCCGGCGTTTCATTCAGCAGATCTGCTACACTCTTGCCAGAGCTACTTTCAATATCGGCTCTGGTGATTTTGTAGATACTTTTTCCTGACTTTTCAATCGGAATCTCCGATTTGGTCCCAGTAATTACCACATCGTCTAATTTGACGGTCCTGAGGGTGTCCTGTGCCTTGACAGTCCAGCCCAAACATGCTAATGCAATGATTAAATTGTTTCTCATAGTTTTACTATGAGCCTCGTAGAAAGAATGGAGTAAACCCCTTCCTCTGCTTTCACCCGAAGCTTCGTTAATTAAAATGCAGATGGCAGGTCTCCTGGCTTATTCGATTTTGATTCCTTCCCATCTCGATTGATATCGGGACAGTGGTTTTGCTATCAAAACATTACTCGAATCTACAGTTGCGGGGACAGCTCTTGATTTTCCCGATTACATCAGGATCACAAGATTCCCTTTTAATTCTCAAACCGCCAGTAGGCAGTTTGTGAAACCAATTGCGTTGCAAACCTAAACAAGTTAAAATCTTCGAAGCTACTTTTGGGGAATGTTTAAAAATTCCTTTTGGATGCTTGTGTCTCTTGCTGGCTGTATTAGCACACCCAAAGAAGACGTAAGGTTTGAAGAGGTAGGATTTAAGATTACTGCCGATATAAAGTACGCCTCCAAATTTTATTTTGAAAAGGACGACTCTTCAGAGTACATCGTAGTTTCCGAACCGTGGCCCGGAGCTATAACTGAAAAAAGGTACCCCATTGGCAAAGCCCCTTTGAGAGTAGTTTGTACCTCTACTTCTCACCTTCCCTTTTTCGAGTTGCTAGGAATGGAAGAAGTGGTCGTTGGATTTCCCAATCTAAGCCTGGTGAGCTCAGAAGTATTTAGAGCGAGAGCTGAAAATGGGTATTTGACTGATTTGGGACCCGATGGAAATATGAATATGGAACTACTTCTGAGTTTGAATCCTGATGCTGTGGTCGCATTTGACATGGGAGGAGAATCGAACACACTGGATAAAATAGCAGAAGTAGGCATTCCCGTATTTCACAACTCCGATTTTTTGGAGACCAGCCCACTGGGGCGCGCTGAGTGGATCAAGTTCTTTGGTGCACTTCTTGACAAAAGAGCAGAAGCTGATTCCATATTTAAGCACATTGAGAAAGAATATCTCAGGTTAAAAGACATAGGAGAAAATGCTGGAGAAAAACCAACGGTTCTAAGCGGAGTGGTTTACGGCGATACCTGGTTCTTGCCAGGTGGTAAGAACTGGTCATCAGCTTTTTTCAAAAATGCAGGTGGAGAATATCTATGGGAGAAAGACACCGCTTCAGGTTGGTTGGAATTAAGTTTTGAGGCAGTTTACGAAGTAGCTAATGATGCAGATTATTGGATCGGAACTTCAACACTGAATACGAAAGATGAAATGGTTGGACAAGACGGAAGGTATGGGTCTTTCAATTCATTTAAGAACAACCAAGTCTTCAGCTATAATAAGAGATTGGGCCCACAAGGAGGCTATGATTTTTTTGAATCTGGGTATTCTAGACCAGACCTTGTTTTGGCGGATCTAATTAGCATTCTTCATCCAGAGTCATTGCCAAACTACGCAACTGTCTATTTTCAAAAATTGAAATGATTGAGTCAAATCAAGATGAATCTAAGAAGAAATGGGAAAGTGCCCTTATGGCACTCCTTGTTATTTTAATTCTATGCTTCCTCTTAAGCTTAACACTTGGTTCAGTTAAGATTCCCTTCTCATTTGTCATCAACTATTTTACAGGACAAGGCAATAATGAGATCTGGTCCAACATTCTTGAAAATTTTCGATTGCCAAAAGCCATTACAGCAACTCTCGCTGGAAGTGCGCTTGCCATTAGCGGACTTCAAATGCAGACTCTTTTTAGGAATCCGTTGGCAGGTCCGTTCATTCTAGGAATAAGTTCTGGTGCCGGTCTGGGTGTGGCTTTGGTGATATTTCTTGGCATCTCGATCGGTGGTTTCATTGAGCTGTCGGGAATTGGTAGGAGCTGGCTGCTCGTAGGAGCTTCTGCAGTAGGGTCATTCTTGGTTCTTTCGATTGTTCTACTTGCCTCATTCAGAATTAGAAGCGGAGTCTCTCTTTTGATCATCGGACTAATGTTTGGATCTGCCGCCAGTGCTCTAGTGAGCATACTTCAGTACTTCAGTCATGCCGAAAACATACAATCTTACGTTATCTGGTCTTTTGGCAGTCTCGGCAGTCTTTCGTGGGATGAATTGTCCGTATTTACTCCGATCGTTATTGCTGGACTACTCCTCTCTCTTTTCCTCAGTAAGCAACTCAATGCGTTGCTACTTGGTGAGGACTATGCTGAATCGATGGGCTTACAGCTAAAAACTGCCAGAATGCTGATCATTATTTGTACAAGTATTCTGGCTGGAACAGTTACTGCATTCTGTGGGCCCATTGCCTTTATCGGCCTGGCAATACCTCACATTGCACGCATGCTGTTTAACACTGGAAATCACTTACTACTAACGCCCTTGGTTATTTTACTTGGAGCAATCACACTCCTCGCGTTTGACATCATCGCGCAGCTTCCAGGTCTGCAAGAGACATTACCTATCAATGCAATCACTTCCCTTTTTGGCGCACCATTTGTGATTTGGCTAATCCTTCGTAGATCTAACATTAAGTATTCCCTCTAATGAAAGGAATTAGAAGCAACGATCTTACTATTGGATATCCTCCAGATAAAAGATTGATTGAAAATATCAATCTGAAGTTTACTCCTGGGAACTTCGTGGCACTAGTTGGTCAAAACGGTGTTGGGAAATCAACGCTAATTAGAACACTTACAGGACTTCATCCTGCACTTGCTGGAGAGATTGTATTGGATGGAGAATCCGTATCCACATACTCACAAACAGAAATAGCTAAGAAGATTGCCGTAGTTCTAACGGGTAAACCAGAATCGCTAAACCTCTCCGTTTTGGAGTTGATTGCACTTGGTCGGCATCCTCATACTGGCTGGTTAGGAGTATTAAAAGAGACGGATAAAGAAGTCATTGAGGCTGCGCTTTCTCAGATGGAAATCAATTACATCGCCACAAAAAAATTGTTTGAACTAAGTGATGGTCAGCTGCAAAAGGTAATGATCGCTCGTGCTCTGGCGCAGGACACCGAGCTGATAATTCTGGATGAACCTACCTCTCACCTTGATTTAAAAAACAAGATTGAAGTTCTTGAACTCCTAAGAAAAATCGCAAAGTCCGGAAAGGGAGTTCTCATTTCAACACATGAAATTCAGTTGACTGCTAGTGCTTGTGATGAATTTTGGTGCGTAGATTTTGGAATGCCATTCTTAACTGGCCCTGCCAAAGAGATCGTCGACACTGGAGTACTACATGAGTACCTACACCTACCAAGCACCGTTCGAATTTTATAGGTATAAAATTCAAAAAGGGGCTCTTGCGAGCCCCTTTTTTGGATGGGATTGATCGTAACCTAACCTAACCGAAGACGACACTGCTGCCGTCTACCCACCCGTTTCACCTAATCACCAAATATGTGGTATCGTATTATACAGATATTCCATACTTTTTGTTCCACTATTTGTGTGTCAATGTTGTGACAAATGAATAAATCTTACTTATCGTCTAGAAAAGCGATTATAGATAAGAGTCTTAATGTGAATAAAGAGTTGGAATTTTCCGTGGTTGAATCTTTCAGGTTCGTGATTCGGACCTTTTATTGTCAATCGTTTGACATTCGTCTACTTCTGTATGTAACTTGATATAGGTCTCACGTATACTTGAACTTGTATCAAAATACTATGCAGCACACCGTAATAATCGGAAATGGAATAGCAGGTATCACCGCCGCTCGACACATCCGAAAACTATCCGATAATAGGATCACAGTTATCTCTGGAGAAACTGATCATTTCTTCTCCAGAACTGCACTTATGTACATTTACATGGGTCACATGAAGTTTGAAAATACCAAGCCATACGAGGATTGGTTTTGGTCTAAAAACAAGATCGACTTGATGAAGCAGTGGGTGAAATCCATTGACTTCGACGGTAAGAACATCTCATTTGAAAATGGATCCTCCCTGACATTTGATCAATTAATTCTTGCCACTGGTAGCCAGTCAAATTTCTTTGGCTGGCCTGGACAAAATCTAAAAGGTGTTCAGGGCTTATACAGTTATCAGGATCTCGAGTTGATGGAGGCGAACACCAAGAACGTGAAAAGTGCTGTCATTCTGGGAGGCGGGCTGATCGGGGTTGAGATGGCAGAGATGCTTCACTCGCGTGGAATTCACGTGACCTACTTAATTAGGGAATCCCACTTCTGGGGAAACATGCTTCCTAAAGAAGAAGGAACATTGATTGACAACCACTTAGCCGAAAATGGTATTGACCTTAGGGTTGAGACGGAATTGGAAGAAATACTGGATGATGGATCCGGAAATGTGAAAGGAATCAAAACCAAATCGGGTGAGGTAATAGATTGCCAATTTGTGGGTCTGACCGTGGGAGTCCATCCAAATATTGATTTAGTAAAAGATTCAAAAGTTGAGACCGACAAAGGGATTCTGGTTGATGAGTTTCTTCAGACAAATATTCAGGATGTATACGCCCTTGGGGATTGTGCACAATTGAAAAATCCACCAGCACATCGTCGCCCGATTGAGGCGGTCTGGTACGTAGGCAGAATGATGGGAGAGACAGTTGCGCACACGGTCACAGGTGATAAAACCAAATACCAACCGGGAGTCTGGTTCAACTCGGCAAAGTTTTTTGATATTGAATACCAGAATTACGGAACAGTACTGCCTAATTGCCCAGAAGGGTGCAGTGAATTCTACTGGGAGTGTTCCGATAAAAAGAAATGTATCAAGGTCATTTATGAGACGAATGGAAGAAAGGCTCTCGGTGTTAACCTCTTCGGAATTCGAAACAGGCATGAGGTCTGGGACAAATGGTTAGTCGAAGGGAAGACCTTAGATTTTATAATTGAGAACTTACCTGAAGCGAATTTTGATCCAGAATTTTTTACACATTGGGAAGGTGAAATCCAAGAAAAGTTTAATTCAGAATTTCCTGATAATACGATAAGTACCCGAAAGAAAGGGCTCCTAGAAAAAATATTCGCATAATATGAAAGTAGTTAGATATACCGGATTAGTTCTGTTCCTATTTTCTCTAGGACTCTTTCTGTCTTTGTTTTTCGCATCTTCCTACAAGATGACCGAGAGCATTTTTACGGAAAATGTTAAATCAGAGCATCAGGAAACACTTCGGCCTGAAATCTCCTCAATGATTGACAAGGAGTACTCGCTCAGTATTCCATTTGTCAGCGATTTGAATTCCGCAGTAAATGCGGTCAACGAAAAAATGAGAGCGGAACAACAATGGGATAAAGTGATCTACGATGACTATGCAGGATCAATCACCCGTGCATCCACTAGCGGCCTAATACAGGATCAAACATCACTCCTTTTTATTTTGGTTTTTATTGTCGGTGCAATGGGTGCTCTGATGTTTATAATGCCACAAGTTCAGCTGGCCGGACCAGCAGGAATCAAGCACAATGGTATTTTCTTTAATGCGCTCAACAATCGGGGATGGATTGGAATGTTAACAGGTGCCGTACTAGTCAGTTTTTACATTCTGCTCTATTTCTATCCAGCCTACATTACTAATTGGATCATATTAGTAGATCCGGTTCAGAAACTCATAAATCCGGGCGCTACGTCGAGTCAGTGGTTCTTGTATGGCTTCCTATACACATTTGCCGTGGTTGTGATGGGGATTCGAATGATTATCAAATACCGACACAGCAAGTACCAGATATTTAGAACGATCTCTGTGATGTTCTTTCAAACTGCCTTTGCATTCCTGATCCCAGAAATACTTGTAAGACTGAACCAGCCTTATTTTGATTTCAAAAATATGTGGCCACTCGACTATGACTTCTTCGATGCCTGGCACATAGACATGCTCACAACCTCAGGAGGCACAGGGATTTTCATGTTTGTCTGGGGTATTTCCCTGTTTGCTATTGGAGTACCAGTCTTTGTTTTCTTTTTTGGTAAAAGATGGTATTGCTCGTGGGTGTGCGGCTGTGGAGGTCTAGCAGAGACAGCAGGAGATCCGTTCCGCCAATTATCAGATAAATCGCTCAAGGCTTGGCAGATCGAAAGATATCTAATTCATGCCGTGCTGATATTCGGCGTGGTAATGACAGGAGCTGTCATCTATAATTTCATTTCTGGCACCAACACCATTCTTGGATTTGACACCTACAATTATTTACGGAAGCCGTATGGTTTTGCAATTGGCTCCATTTTCTCCGGTGTAATTGGCACTGGTTTTTATCCTTTGATGGGAAACAGAGTTTGGTGCAGATTTGGATGTCCTTTGGCAGCTTATCTCGGCATGGTTCAAAAATTCAAGTCTAGATTTAGAATTACGACAAATGGCGGTCAGTGCATCTCCTGTGGAAATTGTTCTACTTACTGTGAGATGGGAATTGACGTGAGGTGGTATGCACAAAGAGGTCAAAACATTGTTAGATCTTCATGTGTTGGGTGCGGAGTATGTTCTTCGGTTTGTCCACGTGGCGTATTAAATCTGGAAAATCGAGATGAAGACGGTAGATACAATCAGCCCATTCTACTAGGCAATGACAGTATTAAAATTACTAACTAACTCATGAAAAAATTAAGATTTCTATTACCCATTTTTTTGATGGGATGTATTGGTGAGGATATCGAAATGGACGAAGTAGAGCCTGTCGTTCAGTTTGTCAACCCCATTTCAAACTTACAAATCAGTGATTCATTTCAGCTGAATTACATGTTTCTAAATGATGTTGGAGTCTCGGTTGTGCCAAGCAGTATTACCTGGTCCTCTGTTGATGAGACAGTCGCCACTGTGGATGCCACGGGCACTCTCATGGGAATTTCAGATGGAACAGCAACAATAAGAGTGACTGCCATGAGCGAGCAGTTGATGGCTGAAACAGAGATTACCTTCAGCGTTTCAAATCAACCCACCATGCTTATAGTCAGCGAAAGACCAGGCGTCATTCAAACTACAAGTTCTTATCTGCTTTCGGGAGATTTTGTACTACGGATGGAGGGTGATGATCTGATGTTGGATATTGCCGATAACTATGAAGCCGATACCGGCCTGCCAGGCTTATTCGTTTACCTGTCTAATAATCCCAACACCATCTCAGGTGCACACGAAATTGCTGCAGTAACCACTTTTTCTGGTGAGCATAGCTATACTATTCCAAACGCTGGACTCTTCGACTATAATTATGTTTTATACTACTGCAAACCCTTCAATGTAAAAGTTGGGGACGGAACCATTCAATAATATGAAAAAGCATATTTTACTACTCTTACTAGCAGTTCCATTTCTAAGCTCAGCCGGCGGTGGATGGCCAAAGAAGAAGGGAACAGGATACTACAAACTCACGGAATGGTGGGTGGTTGCTGATAAGCACTACACTTCCAATGGAGGGACAGATTCTAATGTGACCACCGGGATTTTTAATACGTCGTTTTATGCTGAATATGGCATTACAGACAAACTAACAGGTATCCTTTACTTTCCATTCTTTAGCAGAACATTTCAAAACGATGTTGTCTCAGCGACCACAGGCCTAGTGACCACAGAAGGCCAGGCACTCAATTCAATAGGGGACACAGATGTAGGAGTAAAATACGGAATCAGCAAGCCAGGCAGTTTTTTCGCATTTGCAGGTAGCGTGATACTGGGGATTCCGCTAGGAAACAACGCCGGCGGAAGAGATGGATCACTTCAGACTGGAGATGGTGAGTTTAATCAGATGATTCAATTTGATCTAAGTAAATCGGCGTCTTTTGGCAAGATATCAGCTTACGCAAATGTGTATGCTGGTTTAAACAATCGGACAAATGATTTCTCTGACGAATTCCGATTTGGTGGTGAGATAGGTGCCTCTTTTTTGAAGAATAAACTTTGGCTGATTTACAGAATCAATGTGCTGGAATCTTTTCAAAACGGGCTTACTTCTGCAGACGGGAGCTCTGGAACAACGATTTTTGCGAACAATACGGAGTTTGCATCCTATAGCTATGAAGGTGCATTCTATATCACAGACAAATTGGGTATTTCAGCTTCCTATGCTAGTGTATTTAGCGGCAAAATCATTTTCGCTAATCCAGCGTATTCAGTTGGTGTCTTTTTAGACTTGAAATAATTTGTCTAGTTAGTTCTCAGTAGATCGTCCTTGTACAAAAAAATGATATGGGACAAAAAGGAGATAAATACACCAATGAAGCTCAACTTTCTGTAGAGCTTCTACTGGAGAAACTGAGTTCAGTTGAAGGACTTACATCCAAGAAAATGTTTGGTGGCCATGGGATTTTTCATGACGGAAGAATGTTTGGAATTGTGGACTCCAAAGGACAAGCTTATCTAAAATCAAATGATGAAACAGCACCGAAATTTCTGGAATTAGGATCCATCCAGCACGGTAAGATGCCTTACCATTCTGTGCCGGATGAAATCCTGAACTCCACCGCTGGACTACTAGATCTTGCCAAGACATCGATTGAAATCTCCAAGTGATTACAACTTGATAGACCTCAAAATTCTTTTTCTGGAATGGTGATCAAAGTCATCTGAGACGCTGTAGGCAAGCCATACATTTATTTCCCTCCCCTCGGAGAGATCGTAATGCAGCTTATCTAATTTCTCCCTGTGAATGGAAAAAGAAATGATCGTGTTCCCATCCTGTTGCTTTCCGTGAATGTTGGAAATTCGCGATGGAACTCCAAGTGCTTCGACTGGCGGATGCTCTCCAAATCCTGTCGCATACTGATCTTGGACAAATACTTCCCCCTCTCGAAAGCATCCCTGAATTAGATTGGTGTCCTCAATACGCCTTCCTTCTGTAAACCCAACAGCCACCCACCCTGAGGTTGGGGCGCTAAGCGTAAACCTGACTTCTTCTCCATTGTGACTCCACTCAAGTTGAAATTCATCCGCACGAAGCGTTTTTGGATCTGAGCTCATCATTCGTAAGAGTACTGTTGTTGCAAATAGTAAGAATATCGTTTTCATATCAACTATTGATATATCATTTATATATTAAAAAAATTATGCGTCGCTAAAGTTTTTATTGATTGTGTTAAGAACCTTCTTAAAAACTTTCAGTTCGTTCTCTGATACGCCATTGATCCCCATTTCTCTATACTTAACGGCCTCCGGGATTATTCTCGTCACCAGCTTTTTTCCTTCGGCTGTAAGCTTAACTGTGAATGATCTTCGATCTGCCACCTGTCGCACAATAAGTTTTCCTTTCTCCAAAATGTCCAGAGATCTTGTCAAAGACGCAGGGTCTTTTGAGGTTGATTCGGAAAGTTCTCGCTGGCTTTGACCCTCAACCTCGCTTAGTCTCTTCAAAATGATCCATTGATCTGGAGTGAGATCAATACCAAGATTTTTAAAAAATCTACTCTTGGCTTTCCGTTGAGCTTTCATCGCTCTTTCCATCCAAAAGAAATACACGTCTGACAAGGGTCGATCTTCTTCTTTCATCGTTGCTAAACCAGGTAACGTTGATTTACTAATTATTGATACATCAATGATAAAAAGTATTAAGACTAAAACCAAATTTGCTAATAGAACCGAATAGAGAAGTTCAGATCAAATACTTTTGGATATGGTCTTCGAGCGATTTGATCCAACGCCTGAATTAAGTCATATCATCAGGGAATTCTGGGTGTATGAAAATCCTAAACAAACTCCTGAAGTACAGAAGGTAATTCCTGACGGATTTAGTGAAATAATTATTCACTACGGCGACCCGTATCGAATCAACCTAGAAGGAGCATGGGAGCAGCAATCTCGACTTCTTTTTTCCAATCAAATCAGCAAGTATTTTCAATTAGAAAATTCTGGCGCTTCGGCGATGATCGGGATGAAACTTTTTCCCACAGCGGGATATGAGCTCTTTGGAACTGACATGTCGACGCTGACCGATCGTGTAATCCCCCTGGAGCAGGTAGCAGATGACATCCCTTCACCCAGTGGCTTAACATCACCTGAATTTTCCACTGAAATGCGAATCGCACAGCTTGAGGATTGGGTTGCTAAAATGACCGGAGATTCTGATAAGGATACCACCAAAATCAGACATGCAATCGATCAGGTGTTTACTTCAAATGGCATGTACGATATTCAACAGTTGGCTGATTCACTCGAAATAAGTCTCAGACAATTTGAGCGTCTTTTCAAAAAATCCACAGGTGTGACCTTCAAGTTTTTCTCACGAATTGTTCGATTCAACCACATTTTCCAACTAATGAAAGACGAGAAACTGAGTTGGATTCAGATAGCTCTTCAATCAGGCTACTTTGATCAATCCCATTTTATTAAAAATTTCAAGGAGTTTACTGGCGAGGAACCATCGAGTTATGGTTTTGACGATAAGACACTCGCAAATTTCTTTCTAAAAAAGTAGGTTGTCGTTTTTTTACAATACATCTCAGTAGCCGACATTTAACCTTACCTAAAAATTTTATGAGACTATTTGTTTTGCTCCTTGTTTTGACCTCTTGTGGCTTGAAGGCTCAGGAAAGCAAAAAATTGGATTGGTTGGTAGGAAAATGGGAAAGAGAAAATGTACGTTCTGGCCGAACAGCGTTTGAAATCTGGGAACGACAGGGAGATTCTCTCAACGGCATTGGGGTAACTATGCAGGGTGCAGATACGGTTTTCGTGGAGAAACTAAATATCATCAGCAAAGAAGGCCAATTGTATTACATCGCAAATGTCAGTGCAAATGCCTCACCCACTCTTTTCAAAATATCTATGTACGATGCTTCAGGATTCGTTTCGGAAAATCCAGAGCATGATTTTCCGAAAAAAATCGTTTACAAACTAGATGGAAATAAGCTGATTGCAACAATTTCCGGTGACGGAAATGAAATTCCATTCGCCTTTAAAAAAGTGGACTAGCTCCTTTGTCTCCACTAAAACAGTACGTTGTGTAGTGCCATCATACCTTTGCGCCCTTATTAGAATTTCTCCCTTTGGAAAAACCAGACATAAGGGTCATTATCCCTGCTTTTAACGAACAAAATGCTGTCGGCTTAGTCATTGATGAAATCCCCAAGGAATGGGTTTCAGAGGTAATCGTAGTTGATAATGGCTCCACAGATGACACTTTTTTCCAAGCAGTGTCCAGAGGGGCAACTACGCTGAAAGAGCCGATTCGTGGCTATGGAAATGCCTGTCTTCGAGGTATGAGACACATTGCCGAATCACCAACACAGCCTGATATCCTCGTTTTCCTCGATGGTGATCATTCCGATTACCCAGAACAGTTAATAGATCTTGTTGAGCCGATTATCAACAACGACGTGGACATGACAATCGGTTCCAGAGCACTTGGTGTTAAGGAGAGAGGATCAATGACGATTCAACAAATTTTTGGCAACTGGCTGGCAACCACACTTATTAAATTGTTTTACAAAATTAAATACACGGACTTAGGCCCCTTTCGGGCAATCCGATATGAAAGCCTCATGACAATTGATATGCAGGATCGGACATATGGGTGGACAGTAGAGATGCAGTTAAAGGTGGCTAAGCTAAATTTGCGAACACTTGACGTTCCTGTGAATTATCGACAGC
>JBDWQX010000290.1:0-4503 GCA_039986395.1 Cyclobacteriaceae bacterium | reverse complement strand
CAAAACTTCCGGTAAGGCTCAATGACAAGAAGGATGTAAGCAGGAAATCGGCTTTAAAAGCCAGTCCAACTCCCAAAGCTTGATACTCATCCACAGGGTTTGTTGGCATCAAATGGTAAGATTCTGGGAAGGGATCGAAGGGACTGAAGTCATTGAGTAGATCATCGATTGTTTTATCCTCATAGCCTACGTATCCAAAGTAAGAATTTTCTTGTCTTACTCTCTTTTGTTTTATTGGATATATTGAATTAGGATATCTAAAAAATGACAATCCTAATCCAACCAATAGTCGATTACTTGCTGGTACGTGATAATTCACATTAAGGCTCCTCTTTGAGGCGGTCGCCGATATCATCCTATCAATTTTCAGCGAAGGTGGATTCCTTAATGGGCGGTAGAAAGTATCATTAGCCCCTGGATTTGGACGATCAAAAGGGTCATTAGAAGGCTGATCAATAAAGTAAGATATCTTCAGAATTTTAGGCGAGAAGCCACTTTTCGCAATAACCATTTCCTTCATATCCTTCTTTTCGGTAACATATTGGCCGTCATTGTACAGCCCCGAGAATATATAGCTATACTTCACTCTAGTAGCTGTTGATTCATGTGTGATTTTTAAGACTGTCAATGCTCTTATGGTAATCTGTTTGTAGTTCAAATGAATCAAACTCAGATATTGGTCTGCACTCTTATAGGGCGGACTCTTTTTGGTTCCTGCTGCATGTTCTCTTCTGTTATCCATATCCAAGTCATCTTCGATCTTGCAATTAGTATCAAATAATCCTTGATTGCCATCTCCTAGATTGCGAAGAATGGTAACGAACTCCTCGACTACTCGACGGGCTTCAACAGATGAGACAGATTGAGAAGATATAGAGTACGAATTTAAGATCAGTAAAACACTGAGAGCTATCGATTTTTCGATTTTTTGATTCCTGTAATTAGCCATCCTGAAAGTAAATTTTCACTTTTATCAAAAGTTAGCTCAATGCTGTATCCAGCTAGATTAAGGCTATAAGTCATTCCGCTTGAGCCAATGAAGGTGAGTTCTTTTGATCTAAGTAGATGAAGAAAAACACTCAACTCATCGTACGAGAAGGACTGGTTATAGTAATTACTAAACCCTTCCACATTTCGAAAAATACTGTTTAAGCCGATAAACCCGTTGATGTGACTATTCGGTGAGAGAAATAATGCCGTATCTTCTTTAAATCTCATCGTCAAGAATCTTAAATCAATCTTGCTAATTTGCCATTCACTATGTGACGGGTAGACCATATTTGTCATCGCTATTGGTATTTTTATTTCCTCTTTCTTGTACTCAAAAAAACCTATTAATGAAGCCGATAATTGAACCTCGTAAAAGTCGATAACTTGATTCTTCTTAACTACTTCATTGACAAAGTGATCCACAAACTCTTTCTTCTCAACGTTGACATCAGAACAGAGGGCGTTTAGAAACTCCACACGTTCTACCGGTCTGTTCATTACAGATTCTACTCGTTTTATAATAGCGCTGTCAGTGTAGTTGAAATGGTCAATGAACTGATCCAGGTTGGCTAATTCTATTTTTTTTTCTTCCATCTCTTGAGTAAAGCCAGATATACTGCTACAGAGGATAAGAAGGCCTGCTATTCCTGATTTGTTCATCTTTCGGTCGCTTTTACTCCAATGTCTTTGATTTTAACGCTAAACAGAAGATCTGAGCTTGAGGGATCGGGATCTCGTTCGACATCTACAACTACTTCTCCCTGTTTGACAGTATTGTCTGTGTAGATCAACTTATTATCTAGATATCCTGAAAAACGTTGATGAATTTCTACGATGCCAGAATAATTGCCATTAGCATCTCTTCGGAGATGGGAAGTGAATCGTACTTTGTACCACTCTATTTCGATCCGATCATATTTTAAGCTCAGAAGATTCTTGAAATAAGTCCTGACCCGTAATGAAATCGGCGGTCTATTTGGTCTACTAATACTTGAAACCTGAATAATTGAATGCTCACCTTCAAACAGGTACTTGATCGCATAATCCATGCTTTGAATTGCTTCCTCGCGGAGTGTATTTCGATCTGCTATGTTAGATACGTACTTGCCAAGATCTCTGAACTTTTGAACCACTGATGACTCTAATTGCTTGAAGTCACTGTCACTCAAGTATAATTCTCGTTGCAGTTCGCTCTGCTGGTTATTGACTTGAGCAGTCAATTGTTCAGACAAGAACAAAAAGAAGCAAGCAAATACTATTTGTCTAGTAGTACTCATCAACAGATATTTTCATAATTTTTGAGTTTTGGTCATGTTCCAAATTTCTAATTTCTATTCTGCTATAACTATTCCTATTCACGCTTAGGTTAAGTAGGTATTCCTGAATCGTTGGTTTCTGCGTTTCACGAAAATTTCCACCAGCCTTATAAATCGTGACTGGAACATTATTCGAACTGAATTGATCAAGGATACTAGATCGTACTGGTTGGTTCCACAATGTTTTTTGGCTTATAAAATCTTCGAATTTCACAGCGGTCATAGTAGTTTCTGACACCTTTTTAGCTGGATCTTTGGTCAGTTCTTTAGGTTTCGGGTACTTTTTTTCTACCACAGGAGGCTGCTGTTCATTTACTGTTATGTAAAAAATGTAGGTTCCACCCATTAACAATGAAATTACAATAGATAGAAGAGTCAACAGTCTGTTTTCTGCACGTGCGTCCATATTTTTGTATTATCTGAGTGGTGATTTAAAACATTCGATGTTGATATTTTGCTAGCTGCGGTTTTGTTAGAATTAAAGAAACAATGATGATCAATATCACTGCTAGCCATGTAATGACGTTCTCACTAACTGAAATCTTGCTACTGGATCCTTGGTAGGGTATCAGAAATACTCCTAAGAGCACTAGAAGACGGACAATGTGCACACCGCCTACTGTACAATTGGATTCGCTAATCGCGGTTAATGAATCTTTTGCAAAAAAAGGAACCAGAATAGATGGCAGCATCCCTGAATTGCCAAAGACCTTCCTAATAGTTAAATAGGACAAACTGGTAGTGATGGCATTTGTCATAAATTGGTAGTGATTGGTTGGCATACTCAATTTAACAAACAAAACCATTGTGCGAAAAATTGAGGATGATATTTTTTCAATAATATTTCTTAAGTACCGTGTAGTCCTCTTTCCATATTGACAATTGTGTTCGGTCCAGGGAAAACCCAAAACAGGTATATTTGATATTGATATAATCGGGATCTAGTTCACTAGTGGAACACCAGAATCTAGATTTGAAGAAGATTCAGAGATTATATAGTTTGAATTTCAATTAAGCTACAGTTGAGCAGATTAAGTAGAAATAGATCGTACCCAAGAAATATTAAAGCGAAAGTTCGATACGGAAAACGTGTTTCGATTAGGCCTGAAGAACGAGTAAAAAATCTCGAACTAGCAATCAAGGCTGGTGCTCATTTCAGGCTAAGTTGTAAGAATTTACCTCAGTTCGATGAAGTTCCGGAAGACAGCTTAGTAAATATAATGTCAGTTTTTATGCGGGAATCAAATCGCTTTGATGAACGACATGCATTTAGACTTAGAAATGAGATTCTTGAATTGTGCACAGAAGTGGGTCTACATATCTCCAAACTTCAATCCTTTATTGATTCTTATGCAAAAGCACTGAAGTTAAATCGCGATTTATATCAAAATGAAATTGATAGATTATTGGATAAGTCCTCATTGAAGGCTAACCAAAAGGAAGCATTAATAGATGAGGCCAAATCATTGGTAAACACGAGACCTTTTTGGAGGAGGTTAATTGAGTTGAAGAAGAGTATGGAGTATCCTTTACTTCCAAAGAATATCAAGAGTATCTTAAATAAAAAGCATCATTACTAGCCATCATTTTGATCAAGGATTAAGAATAGAAAGTAGAGAGATTGAAGCTGGCTCACTATGGTAAAGAGGTTTGCTAATTGGCTGAATATCGAAGATGAGAGGCTTTTAAGTTTGCTAACCAGAATTAATTATCAATTGTAGAAGCTAAGCCCTAAATTTAGTGTGTTGATTGTGTTAAATTTTGGCTGCTCTCTACCTCCTTTATATGCTATGTTTAAACCAATACTGCTATTAATTCTCAAGGCATATGACAGTTTTAGATATGCATACCACCCATCTTCTATCACATCATCTCGTTCTTCACTAACGCCGTATCCAGTAAGCGATACATCAAATGAATGACGATAGAAAGATCGAACCTTCTTGTTGTTATCAACCAATTCCGTCTTGTCAAGAATAGTCTTGAATTGATGCTTAAAGGTCATGTATGGAGCAAACCACAGAACACCGATCGAAGAGGTTGTATCAATCCCTCTTTCTCCAACAAAAAAATTGAAACCAACATCAAAATCTATGTTACGTCCCAAACCGTCTTGATAACTGCCATCACTTAATTTGGTCGCATCTATTCCATCATTATAATTATAGAACCACCATCTCAGACCTACCGTTCCTAA
>JBDWQX010000289.1:0-23967 GCA_039986395.1 Cyclobacteriaceae bacterium | reverse complement strand
CACAGATTAAGTGAACGGGAACTAGACATTATCAAATGCCAGGCTGAGGGGCTAACGAGTAGCCAAATTGCGGAGAAACTCTTTATCTCACTGCATACGGTAAAAACGCATCGGAAAAACATTCTGCGTAAATTAGATTTGCACAGCAGTTCGGAACTGATTCAGTACGCTCTGAATAATGGAATTATTTAAGCATTCGGTACTGCTGCAGAGTTGAACAAAAACACACTCCCAACCTCTCTCAAAGGAGGAATTAGACGGTCAGATATTTTCTGGATTCTTTCAGAATTATCTTCTGTTTTTGCATACCATTTTTCTATATTTGCACTCCTTTTTGAAAACACTCTTTTAGAGAAAGAAAAATGAGCGCAGAATTATTCGATATCGTAGCAGAAGAATACAAAGAAGTAAGAGCAAATCGACCTTCTTTTGGTCCTGGTGACACCGTTAATGTTCACTACAAAATTAAGGAAGGTAACAAGGAGCGTATTCAGCAGTTTCAAGGAACTGTGATGCAGATCAGAAATAAAAGCACAAACGGAGAAACGTTCACTGTGCGAAAAGTATCAGGTGATATTGCAGTAGAAAGAATTTTTCCAACCTTGACTCCCAACATCGACAAGATTGAGGTATTAAGAAGAGGTAAGGTTAGAAGAGCCAAACTTTACTACCTGCGAGGCAGAAAAGGCAAGTCGGCAAGAATTAAAGAAAGAATTCAAAAATAATCACAATCCCCCCGCCAGCTGGCGGGGGGATTTTTGTTTTAGGACACATCAGCTAAGTTATCTTTGAAAGGTGAAACTCAATTTCTCCAAATATCAAGGCACTGGGAACGATTTCATCTTGATCGACAATAGACAGTCGGTGTTTCAAAAGAGCGATGACCTCATCACTAGACTGTGCGATCGGAAATTTGGAATCGGCGCAGATGGCCTCATCCTTATCGAGGAACATCCTGAGTTAGACTATCGCATGGTTTACTTCAATGCAGATGGAACGGAAAGTCTTTGTGGAAACGGATCGCGATGTGGATTTGCATTCGCAAAAAGTCTTGGACTAGTAAGTGAAAATGCTCAATTCGAAACCACCGACGGAGTTCATGAAATAATGGAACAAGATGGGATCATCCATTTTGGATTTCCTCCCATCAAAAATAGTTTTGAAGAAATCGGTGAAGACAAATACCTCGACACTGGATCGCCACATTACATTCGCATTGTCGATGAGGTTGATGAGGTTGATGTTATTAACGAAGGGCGGGAAATTCGAAATTTGTCAGCCTATTCCAGCCAAAATGGCACAAATGTGAACTTCGCACAACTTTTGCCCGAAGGGGTGAGAATGCGGACGTATGAGAGAGGTGTTGAGGATGAAACATTGAGTTGTGGTACTGGAGCTACCGCTGTAGCCTTGGCTGCAAGTCAACTTGGATTGAAGAGCCCGGTAAGATTGGAGACCAAAGGGGGTATACTTTCTGTTTCGTTTGAACTAAAAGATGGATTCTTTGAAAGTATTTGGTTGGCTGGTCCAGCTGAAAAAGTATTCGAAGGAACTGTCGCGATCTAGCCGCTCTTTATATGATTACGTTATAACTTTAAAAGCTTAAAATCTTTTCTAAATGCTAAATTCGATATCGAAGGGTGTTGCCAAAATTTTTGGCACAAAGACTGAAAAAGATCTCAAGGAACTTACACCCTATGTATCTCTGATAAACACCGAGTTTGATAAACTCAGATCCATTTCCGACGATGAATTGAGAGGGAAGACGGACGAATTAAAGAACATTATCAAAGAACGTCTGAAGGCTATCGACGATCAAATTGCTGATCTTCACAAAAAAGTCGATGAAGACAAGGAGCTTGATGTCAATGAAAAAGAGGCGATTTTTTCCGAGATTGATAAGCTCGAAGAAGATCGTGATGAAGAACTGGAAAAGGTCCTGCTAGATATCTTACCGCAGGGCTTCGCAGTGGTTAAGGAAACCGCCAGAAGGCTTGCTGAAAATGAAAAACTGGTGGTTCAGGCTACACAGTATGACAAAGAGCTCGCGGCAAAAAAACCGAACATTGAGATAAGCGGCGAAACAGCTACATGGAAAAATCAGTGGAAAGCTGCAGGGACTGATGTGCTATGGAATATGGTTCACTATGACGTACAGTTGATCGGTGGCGTTGTTTTGCACAAAGGAAAGATTGCAGAAATGGCTACTGGAGAGGGGAAAACGCTAGTTGCTACGCTACCGGCCTATCTAAATGCGCTGGCTCAACGCGGGGTGCACATCATTACCGTGAATGATTACCTCGCAAGACGAGATGCCGAATGGAACGCACCGCTCTTTGAATTTCATGGTTTGAGAATCGATTGCATAGACAATCACCAGCCAAATTCCGAGGAAAGAAGAAATGCCTACTCTGCCGATATCACCTACGGTACGAATAACGAATTTGGTTTTGACTACCTCCGTGACAACATGTCAAGAAGTCCAGAAGAACTGGTACAAAAGAAGCACCATTATGCCATGGTGGATGAGGTCGATTCGGTGTTGATTGATGATGCAAGAACTCCTTTGATCATATCTGGACCTATTCCCAAAGGAGATGAGCATGAATTCTATGATTTGAAACCTCGTATTCAGCGACTGGTAGACGCGCAGCGTAAATTGATTGGTGAATTTCTGAATGATGCCAAAAAGCAGGCAAAAGACGGGAATGATGCTGAAGCTGGTCTCTCTCTTTTTAGAACCTTCCGAGGTTTGCCAAAATACAAGCCACTCATCAAGTACATGAGTGAAACGGGCATTAAGCAGGCCATGCAAAAAACAGAGAACATCTATCTGGCGGACAACCAAAAGCGAATGCCTGAGGCGGACGAACCTCTGTATTTCACCATTGACGAAAAAATCAATAGCATCGACCTGACGGAGAAAGGACTTGACCTCATCACTGGCGAAGGAGAAGATACGAGCTTTTTCATTTTGCCAGACATTGGAGATGAAATCGCCCAGCTGGAAAAAGACGAATCACTTTCCGAAAATGATAAGCTTCAAAAAAAGGAAGAAATCATTCGACAGTACAATGCAAAAGGTCAACGAATTCACTCTGTCAATCAGCTCCTGAAAGCTTACTGCATGTACGAGAAAGATACCGAGTATGTGTTGATGGATGACAAGGTCAAGATCGTTGATGAGCAGACGGGTCGGATTATGGAGGGGAGACGATACTCTGACGGCTTGCACCAGGCAATTGAGGCGAAAGAAAATGTGAAGGTGGAAGATGCCACGCAGACGTATGCAACCATCACACTACAGAACTATTTCAGAATGTACCACAAATTGGCGGGTATGACTGGTACGGCAGAAACGGAAGCTGGAGAATTTTGGGATATTTACAAACTAGATGTGGTGGTGATCCCAACGAATCGTCCCATTGTGAGGAAGGATGAACAAGACAAGGTATACAAGACCATTAGAGAAAAATTTAATGCCGTAGCTGAAGAGGTTGTAGAATTGACCAAGCAAGGAAGGCCCGTTTTGGTAGGTACCACATCCGTTGAAATATCTGAGCTACTAAGCCGGATGTTGAAAATACAAAACATTGGTCATCAAGTACTAAATGCCAAGCAACACGCCAAAGAAGCTGACGTAGTAGCGGAAGCTGGAAAGCCAGGGGCGGTGACCATCGCAACCAACATGGCTGGCCGGGGAACAGATATTAAACTCTCAGATGAAGTAATTAAAGCTGGAGGATTGGCGATCGTTGGTACCGAAAGACACGAATCCAGACGAGTGGACAGACAGTTAAGAGGTCGATCAGGAAGGCAGGGAGATCCTGGATCTTCTCAGTTCTACGTTTCGCTTGAAGATAATCTGATGCGATTATTTATGTCTGATCGTGTGGCCAAGATCATGGACAGATTGGGCTTGCAGGAAGGCGAAGTAATTCAACACTCGATGATTACCAAATCTATCGAACGAGCACAACGGAAGGTCGAAGAAAACAACTTCGCCGTTCGTAAAAACCTACTCGAGTACGATGACGTCATGAACAGTCAGCGGGAGGTTATTTACAAGCGAAGGAGAAATGCACTATACGGCGAGCGTTTGGAGTTAGATATCCTGACCATGTTGTTCGAAACATGCGACGACCTAGTTCTCAATGCAAAAGGCACCAATGATCTGGACAGTTTGAAGCTAAACGCGATCTCCGTCCTAGGATTGGATTTTCAGCTGTCCCAGGAAGATCTGGAGAAAACGGATGAAAATGTGCTATCACAGAAACTTTACGATGAAGCACTTGCTAACTACAAGGTTAAGAACGATCTCATCAAGGATAAAGCCCTTCCAATTTTAAAACAACTTCACCTAACTCGTGGAGCTACTCTTGAGAATATTCTCGTGCCTTTTACTGATGGAAAGAAGCAAATTGGGACTGCGGTAAACCTCGAGAAAGCGGTAGAAACTGAAGGAGACGAAGTGATCCTTGAGATGGAAAAAATGATTGCGCTTGCAACCATTGATCAGCTCTGGAAAGAGCATCTCAGAGATATGGATGACCTGAGACAATCCGTTCGAAATGCTGCTTACGAGCAGAAAGATCCTTTGCTGATCTACAAATTTGAGGGATTTGAAATGTTCAAAGGCTTTATTGGCAAGGTAAACGAAGAGACTATTTCCTTCTTGATGAAGGCCGAAATTCCAGTGAACGAAGCGGATGATGTTCAGGCGGCTCAGCAACAAAGAACATCTCGCAACTACAATGAGCAAAAAGAGGAAAGCAGATCGGCCTTAGCCGGAGGTGGACAAGGTAACAGACCACCTGCGCAAAAGACACAACCTGTGCAAGCACAAAAGATCGCCAGCCGGAACCAGCGAGTGAATGTGCAGTATGCAGATGGATCCGTCAAGAAAGATGTTAAATTTAAAACTGTAGAAGACGACATTAAGAACAATCGATGCGTTATAGTGGAATAATCATACTATCCCTTCTAGTGGCTTGTAAGGCTGCCCCACCGGCAGCAACCATCCCAACGTACGAAGAAGATCTTAGCGTTCATCGTCCGCAACTTGATAGTTCATTGGTCATTTCGGATGTCCCCGCAACAGAAGCATTTGTCCCTCTAAAAGGCCATATCAGAGCTGAACTTGACAGCATCGTAAAAATCAGTGTTGCCCTAAACAAAGAGGAAAAACTAGTTGAAGGGTTTGTGATTCAAGTATACAATGGCAATAGCCGTGACAGAGCAAATGAAGTTTGGAGGCAAATGGACAGCAACTTTCCAGAGCTTGTCGCAAAAGTCTCTTACCACCAACCCAACTTTAGAGTAAAGGCTGGAAGGTTCACCGATCGGCTCACGGCACATAGGGTATTTAGAGAGGTTAAGGAGGAGTTTCCGAAAGCTTTGTTGGTGCCTGAAAGGCTCGCCATGAACTATGAGTGACTTAGCAAAAAAGATCAAATCCCTGTCGGAGGAGTTTTTTGAAGAGATAAAAGAAGTCAGACGGCACCTGCATTCCAATCCCGAGCTTTCTTTTGAGGAACATAAAACGGCAGCATTTATAGAGGATACCTTGAGCTCGTTTGGTATTTCAAATGTTGAAAGGATTGCCACAACGGGCGTAACCTTTTGTCTTGAGGGAAAAGAAACAGGAAAAACCATCGCCATTCGAGCAGACATTGATGCGCTCCCCATTCCAGAAGAAAATGAGGTTCCGTACAAATCGAAAAATGAAGGCATTATGCATGCTTGCGGCCATGATGCGCATACTGCCAGTTTGCTGGGAGCTGCGAAAATTCTGAACGAAACAAGAGATGAATGGTCTGGCACGATCAAATTTATTTTCCAACCGGCTGAAGAAAAGTCACCTGGCGGAGCTTCAATCCTTATCAAAGAAGGGATTTTGGAGAATCCAAAGCCAGAAACAATACTTGGGCAGCACGTCATGCCACTTATTGATGCTGGTAAAGTTGGCTTCAGAAAGGGAAAGTACATGGCCAGCGCAGATGAAGTACACCTGACGATCAAAGGAAAAGGGGGACATGCTGCAATGCCAGAAAATTTTATTGATCCAATCGCAATAACTAGTCAAATTATTGTTGCACTCCAACAGATCGTTAGTCGGTATGCTAATCCCAAAATGCCTACTGTTCTTTCTTTCGGCAAAATATCTGGCGGAACTGTCACCAACATTATTCCTGAAGAGGTCAAGGTAGAAGGCACCTTCAGGACTTTTGATGAGGAGTGGCGAAAGGAGGCACTGAACAAGATCCGCAAAATTGCCACGGGTATCGCAGAGTCTATGGGGGCAAGCTGTGATGTTCATTTTTCTCAAGGATATCCTTTTCTCAAGAACAATAAGGAGTACACAGATCGGAATATCAAAGCAGCTAAAAGCTACCTTGGAGCGGACAATGTGGAAGACCTTGATTTGTGGATGGCTGCTGAAGATTTCGCTTCGTACAGTCAACACGTGGATGCATGTTTCTATCGATTAGGAACACGCAACACCGAAAAAGGCATCACTTCTGGTGTACACACATCAACGTTTGACATCGACGAAGTTTCGCTCAAAACCGGAATGGGTTTAATGGCATTTTTAGCCATCAACGAGCTGAATAGTTAGAGAGCTATTTCTGTTTGAAGTCTAAATACAAGTCCGTTATCTCCAGAAGGAATGTCTTGGTAGCTAAAGTCACTCTGCACTTTTAAACTGTGACCGATGATGTACCTGGAAATACCAAAGGTCATTTCGCTCATATCCGAAATAGTTGAATTCGAATCCCCATTGATAGTGGTGTATCTTCCAGCAAACTCCCAATTCGATGGTAGCAGGTAACCAGCCTGAAACACAAATCCAGTTCCTGTGCCAAATCCAGTATTCGAATTGCCTTTAGATCTAGCTGCGAACTCAGAGGAAGCAGAAATTCCATTGTACTTAAACATCATATCCGCCATAATGGTAGTCAAATCATTTGAAAGATAATCGCCATTTACATCAGTATTGAACCCTCCCAAATTTCCTCTGGAACGAACGGAGCTAAAATTTGCATCACCCGTGATTCCGACCGACAATTTAGGAGACTCTTCTCTTTCCAAATCTGATCCGAAGTAGTCTCCCTTATTTGTAAAACTGCCAAATGGCAAAAACTCAACCCTGCCAGTTAGTTGATATCCGCCCCGTGGATTATCTGCAATAATATTTCTGCCTTCTCCAAGAGAAAATGCGAACACTTGATTGATAACCATACCCCCAGCTTTGTTCTTATGTCGGATCTGAATCCCCTTGTCTCGATCCAGTGTAAACCTGGAATTCACCAAGCTGCGATCTACGAACTGCAGTTTTTGCGAAGAAATAACCCGTTCCCGATTTCCAGGAAGTTTGGTTTGCCCAAACCATAACTGCCAGTCTTTTGCAAAGCCCCATTTAATTACTGCATCCAACACAATATTGGCCGTGTTTCCTGATTCTTGAATGTGGCCGCTTCGGTGATCTCTGTTCGAAATGGCAAGCTCTACCTTATAAACGATTGACGGGTCATATGCCCAACCATCGAATTTTAGTCGAGATCGACGAATTAACATCTTGTCGGAGTACTCGTCAGTCACGGTGTTCAATTCGCCCGCATAAAGTGTCTGAAACCTGAAGCCGAATTTTAAATGAAAGGAGGAATCCTTTGCGGTCACTTTCAGTCCGCTTCCCCATTTACTAGAGGTGACGTCTTGCCCAAGGCCAAGGTGCGCAGAAATCAAGAAAAAAACGAGATAAGTTGTCGTTTGCCAATAACATTTCATAAGAAAAGTAGAAGTGGTTTATTGGCTGCAATATTAAGATAAGTTTACCTAAATGTTATCATAATATTATGTCGGAAATCTTGCAATTAAAGAGGGAATCCAGAGGGAGTGCAATATCAATAAATTATTTCACTTGGTAGAAAAATTGTTTCTTAACATATACGACATATTGGAATGATAAATTTGCATAAAATATAAACCTAATGGAATACGGATTTTTTGATGTCTTAAGTTTACTTGGAGCACTCGGTTTTTTTATCTACGGAATGAAGGTAATGAGCGAGGGGATTCAGAAGGTAGCTGGTGCTAAAATGCGTGGCATCCTTAGCTCCATGACCTCAAACAGAGTGAAAGGAGTTTTTACTGGCTTCACGATCACAAGCCTTGTACAGTCGTCTTCTGCAACTACGGTTCTTGTGGTAAGTTTTGTAAATGCCGGCCTGCTTTCCTTGACCGAATCAATTGGTGTCATTATGGGAGCAAACATCGGGACTACCATTACCGCATGGCTCATTTCCATCATCGGTTTTAAAGTAAAAATTGCTGCTTACGCATTGCCAATTATAGCGTTTGGTTTTCCGCTAATGTTTTTCAACAGAGACAAATTAAAATTCTGGGGAGAGGTATTAGTCGGTTTTGCCTTACTATTTATGGGTCTTTCCCTGTTGAAAGATGCAGTTCCTGACCTTAAATCCAACCCTGAAATTCTTGAATTTCTAGGCAGGTATACTGACTTGGGATTCTTGTCCATCTTCATTTTTGTTGGCATTGGGACGTTGATTACAGTTATAGTACAATCCTCAAGTGCGGCCATGGCATTAACATTAGTTATGGCCAATAATGGATGGATCCCATTTGAACTTGCCGCTGCAATGGTACTCGGAGAAAATATCGGAACGACAATAACAGCAAATCTCGCTGCATTGGTTGGAAACGTTCATGCAAAAAGAGCTGCGCTTTCGCATTTTATTTTCAACGTCTTTGGTGTAATCTGGATCATGATTTTGATCCGTCCAGCACTCAGTTTAGTTGATTCCTATATGGTGAGTTCTAGCGGTGTTTCTCCTTTCGAGGATGCCACGGGAATACCTATTGGCTTGTCATTGTTCCACACTTCTTTCAACATTATTAACACACTTCTACTAGTTGGTTTTGTCAATTTCATTGCACGTACGGTCACCAAGGCGATCAAATCGACGGGAGACGATGTGTACACGCTAGAGTACATAAGCACGGGCTTAATGAACACCGCAGAATTGTCAATCGAGCAAGCTCGGAAAGAAACAACGCGTCTCGGAAAAATGGCTGGTAAGATGTCAAGTCAATTCCGAGAACTATTGACTTCAGATAAGCCGAAGAAGCAAAAGAAGTTACTGAAAAAACTACGAGACTACGAGGAAATCACAGATCGCATGGAGTTGGAGATTTCAGAGTATCTCATGAGTGTCTCAGCAAGCGGAACTCTTAGTAGTACAAGTAGTCTCAAAGTAACTAGCCTACTTAGTGCCGTGAATGATCTTGAAAGGGTCGGTGATATTTTCTTTCAAATGTCGAAAGATGTTGAGCGGAACTACGACAACGAGAAGACATTCAAAGACAAGCAAATTGAAAACATTCTCAAAATGATGGATTTGGTGGACGACGCTATTGCTATCATGATTACAAATCTAGAATCCACTGAAAAGGCCATTGGCCTTGAGTCAGCAATGAAAGTTGAGGTAGCAATAAATGATTACCGTAATCAACTTCGCAAAGGGCAGAACAAAGACATAGAGAAAGAAAAGTATGATCCTAAACGGGATAGTTTGTACAAGGACATTTTTCATCTTTGCGAAAAACTTGGTGACCACATAATTAACGTATCTGAAGCCATTACTGGAGAGAAGGAACGTGAGCTAGCCGAAGAAGCTGAAAAGCGATAGTTGTCGACTGGTAACCAGTCACTTTTCTAAGCTGCTTTCTAAGCCGAAAGGTTTGTTTGCATGAATGTGATGTGGTAGGATTAAATTTGCCATGATAAATTCAAAGAATGGCTTCATCGGTTGGTGACATTGTAGAAAAGATAACGGAATACATCCAGGTAAAAACGGAGTTGATAAAACTCAAAGTCATTGGGTATGTCTCCAAGATTTTTGCCAACGTCTTAGCCGTTTTCTTGATTGGGATGATTGCCTTTTTTTTCTTTTTTTTTCTGAGTCTGGCTTTTGGATTCTACCTCAATAATTTACTTAGTAGCGAATTTCTAGGACACCTGATAGTGGCAGGGTTCTATCTTTTACTTATCATCATTATATTTTTACTAGTCAAGTCTGGCAAAGTGCAGAGTTGGTTGGAACACTTAATTTTAAACATAGTTGAGCAAGAAGATGAGCAAGAAAATTAAAGAACGAACCAAACAACTTGCTACCAAGGAGGTCGCCTTGAAAAAGAAACTAATGGGGACTTCTGGTGGGATCAAGTCGAAAGCAAATAAAGTTGGTAAAACTGCACTTATCGGCGGACTCATCACCCTTCTCATCTACGGGTTGTACAAAGCATTTGTTCAGGGGGAAACAAAGTCAAAGAAAAGTAAGGTGCAGGGACAAACGAGCTCAGGAATTATTACCGAGAAATTGACCACTTTTCTACTTCCTTATTTAGGAAAGGTTCTTGATGGTTTCTTAGATAAAAAAGCTAGTAAACCGTCAGTAGTAAGTGCTGAAGCTAAAGAGGAAACCCCCTCGGAGGATTAGACTATACGTTCATCAAAGATTCCCTTCGACGCATTTTTCCAGCTGGAATTCCAAACATCATTTTGAATCTTCTGCAGAAGTACGCTGTATCCTTGTAGCCTACATCTTTTCCTATGTCACGAATGCTCTTTTTCGAGGTTCTTAGCAAATTAACTGCAGCTTCCATCCGTTGATACTCAATGTAATCCTGTGGGTTAATACCAGTGAGCATTTTAAAGTACTGGCCAACATAGTCTTCAGAAACGTTAGCCACATTGGCCAGAATTTTATTAGAGAGATCTTCGGCTAGATGCTCCTTGATGAATGTGAAAATATCGATTAATCTAGGATCTCTAAAGTACGTGCTATTGGTTGCAAGTTTCTCAACAAAAAGACCATTATTGAGTATAAACCGAATCAGTTCAATGGTCATACTCTCAGTAAGAACCTTCACTATCCGATCCTTGCCCGGCATATTACCGCAATACTCATCATTGATTTGACGAATCAAACCTGCAAGTTTGTAGCCTTCCTCAATTTTGAATGGGGGAATATCTAAAGAAGCAAAAAAGTTAACAGAATCGAAGGCTTTCGCATCAAAAGCAACGTAACTGTAATGCTCTTCCGCAGAAGCACTTTCGTCAAAAGATTTCAGGTATTGGTCCTTATTCGTCAAGAAATCATCCTTGGATAAGCTCACTGCTTTTCCTGACCCATAGGTCATTGAGACGGGTCTGCCACCTGGGACAAAAATTACATCTCCCTCCTTGGCAACCTCCTTCTCCTTCCCAAATCTAATTTCGCCGGCAGTAACTAGAACCAAAAAGTTCTCTACCTCATAGTTATTCTCAATCGTGATTGGCCTTAAAATATTAATATTCTTAGCCTTGACGAAGCGAATCTCAAGAGATTCTATGATTTTGTTATAGTCTTCCATTTATGAATAAAGCTGGTTAATCTATCAATAAATAGCCAATTAATTGGACGAATCTAATGCTATTCTTGAATAAAACCTAATGAAAGACAACAGCAACTACTGCTCGATTATGGGATTATTTCAATAATCCACGCGAAATTACAATTCGTTGAATCTCCGACGTACCCTCATAAATCTGAGTAATCTTCGCATCTCGCATGAGACGCTCCACGTGAAATTCCTTTACATAGCCATAGCCCCCATGGATTTGGACAGCCTCTACCGTGTGTTTCATTGCAACATCCGAGGCAAATAGTTTAGCCATTGCCCCTTCTTGAGAGAAGTCCAATCCAGCATCCTTCTTTTGAGCTGCTTTCATGATAAGCAGTCGTGCTGCTTCGATCTGTGTAGCCATGTCTGCTAGCTTAAATTGGATCGCCTGGTGCTTTGCTATTTCCACTCCAAATGCCTTTCGCTCCTGAGCATACTTGAGCGAGAGTTCCATTGCGCCAGATGCTATGCCTAGTGCCTGCGCAGCAATCCCAATTCGGCCTCCGTTGAGTGTGCTCATTGCGAACGTAAAGCCAAAACCATCTTCACCAATTCGATTTTCCTTTGGAACCTTAACATCCTGAAACATGAGAGAGTGCGTATCACTGCCTCTAATTCCCAGTTTATCTTCTTTTTTTCCAACAACAAATCCCTCCATCCCTTTCTCAATTATAAAGGCATTGATCCCATGGTGCTTCTTTTCGGGGTGAGTTTGTGCCATCACAATGTACGTAGAAGCAGAATTACCATTGGTAATCCAGTTTTTGGTTCCGTTCAAAAGGTAATGGTCACCTTTATCTTCAGCAGTAGTTCGCTGAGAGGTTGCATCGGATCCGGCTTCAGGTTCTGAAAGGCAAAAAGCTCCAATTGTTTGTCCGGTGGCAAGTGGAGTCAAATATTTCTCCTTCTGTTCTTCGTTGCAATATCTCTCTAGCCCCCAGCAGACCAACGAATTATTCACCGACATGCACACTGAAGTGGAGGCATCTACCTTAGAAATTTCTTCGATCGCAAGAATGTATGAAACAGAGTCCATCCCACTGCCTCCGTACTTCGGATCAACCATCATTCCCATAAAACCCAACTCCCCGAGCATCTTGATCTGCTCTGCAGGAAATTGTTGCTTATCGTCACGCTCAATCACGCCAGGAAGCAGTTCTTTTTGGGCAAAATCCCTTGCTGCATCTCGAACGGCTAGTTGCTCCTCAGTAAAGTTGAAATTCATACGTTAGATTGTCATTTCGTTGATGATTGCAAAATTATATTAATTGTTATGCATGCCTCATTGTTTACAAGAAAGTTCTCAATTTTTTGCGACTATCATTCAGTTAGCAAGTGCTTTCAACCCTATCCAAGACCCCACTAAATGATTTTTCTGACGGCCAAACTGGTTTTTTGGTCAGTTTGTCGAAACATGCTTCATTCTTCTCAGTGTATGATTTAATTTTGCGCTTTCAAGAAAAATACAAGATTTGACTGGAATTATACAATCAAAATGACATTCAAATCGTTCACTATAAACAATTAAAATAAAATACACTTTCTATGAAACACGTTCGACAAAATTTATTATCAATTCTAGCAATCCTTGCGATGGGATTTTTCACTAGCTGTAGTAGTGATGACAACGACGCAATCACGGTAGATCCTACAGATCCTACGGATCCTACAGAAGATGATCCGTTTGACGCACGTCTAAACAACAATGCAACAGATTCACTAACTGCAACGGTATTTCTTTCTGATGTTGATGACAATGTAATAGACGTTCTTCTATCATTTACATCTGATGAGAGTATGAAAAGAGTATATATCACTCAAAATATCCAGGGACAGGGAGATGAGAAGGTTGATGCTGCAGTTGTATTTGGAGTGGATGCCAAACCAGATGGATCGATAGATTTGAGTGGCGATCTGCAAGATGCCTTTAATTTCGATTTGAAATTTAGCACTACTGACTTACCTGATGAGGGAACTGTAGTGTACAAGTTTTGGTCAACAAGTGGTAGAGGTGATTACAGAGACGACACAAAAAGAAACTTACTTGGCCCAGCAACTCTGACAATTGATTTAGCAGGCACTAATCCAGCTGCAGTTCTTAAGGAGTATACCTCCGTAATAAAACTTGAGGCACCGACAGCTGATGGTAAGTCAAGTACATTCATTTCCACATTAGATGGTGAGATTTACGAAATCAATGAAGGCGAAGAATTTGCAGCTTTCTGGGATTTTGGCTTTTATTACCTTAACTCTACTGGTGTTTCTCTAGCGTCTTCTGCAGCGTATCCAAATTTGTTCAAGGATCCAGAAGATCCAGCTGCTGAAGGTGAAACTTCTCTTCCACTCGTTAATGTCAATACATTTTTAGGCATTGAGGCAACGGAAATTAACAATACATATTTCGTGATGGCCCCTGCCGACACTGATTTTGATTCATTCAGCGTAGTAGACGACCTTACTTTTACTATTGCAAATACCGATGAAGAGGACATCAACGAACTTGCAATTGATGATGTGGTTTACATTCTTGATCAATATGGAAAAAAGGGAGTGTTGAAAGTTACAGATCTTGTAGAAAGCTTTGGCTCTGATGGGTTCATCGAATTCGATTTGAAGATGGAGCAATAAAATCAACAATTTTAAGAAAGGTCCACCGAATGGTGGACCTTTTTTTTTGCTCATATCACATCGGTTGTTACTCTATGGAAGTCTGAGTGCTGATATGATGAAGGTAACATGTGATACTAAATAGTGTGATCTGGCAGTTAGAATCTAAAGGTTAATTCAAATTCAGTGTGATTCTAGCATCACCTATATTTAATTTGTCTTTAGAAAATGAAAATCCCAAAATCACTTCTAACATACTTCGCCTTTGGACTTGGCACTATCCTTTTAACAGGCTGTAAAAAGGATGAGACATCGCCTGGTGGAGATCCTCCAACACTAGCTGTTTCTGCGGCCATTCTTAACGGAGGTCCATTAAACGACAATGGAACAGTCGTTGCCACCGATACGATAGATTTTTCAATTGACGTAACAGCACCTGCTGGCTTCAATTCTGTTTTGATAGGTGGTGCGGGAAATTCCATCCTGGATCAAGGAGATGCGGGAGTAGCAGCTTTAACCACTCAAGTAGATGATATTCCTTTTAGGGTTTTCACAAAAGACAGCGATGGAGGCGGTCTGGCTAAATATTCTTTTGTTGCCGTCGATGAGATCGGTCAACAAAGCGATACCGTCCAGTTCTCTTTCAATATTACCTCCACTGTAGATTTTTATACAAGCGTGATCTTAGGGGGCTTTGAACACACATCTGTTGGTAGTTTTTATGATGCCATTGAAAATTCAATTTCCACGGTACTTAGTGCTCCATCAAATTCAGCGAAAATCGATTTGCTTTTCTACCACACAAATAGCAATGGCTACACGATCTCTTCGATTGATGATTCAGATGCAGACGCGGCACTCGAGGCACAGACTACTAGTGATCTTGATACTTTTTCCGCTCGAAATGCAACAAGATTCAGAACATTTAGCAGCGCACCTAATTTTGACGCAATACGAACAATCCCCGACCTGCAAAATGCATACTCCTCAAATGTTCAGGTAAGTGGCCTAAGTAGCATCACCAACTTAGTAAGTGCTAATATCATTGGTTTTCAAATAGCAACGGCACGGGGGGCACGAGTCGGCCTGATTCAGATTCTGGACACAGCAGGTACCACCGGAAGCAACCGATCCCTTCGAATCAATGTGAAAATCGAACCAGAATAGATTGGGCACAAAAAAAGGGAACTGTCAGGGTTCCCTTTAAAGAAATATTCTTCTGAAGGTCTCAGTCTCTGCTTCCCATAAACAGCATCACGTAATACAGCAATGTAGCTAAAGCACCGAGCGCAGCAATGAGGTAAGTAGAAGCAGCTGCATTGAGTGCATCCTTTGCCATCGCGTGTTCTTCTGGAGTCACAATGTTCCGATCGGAAATCCAGGCTAACGCCCGCTTGCTTGCATCATACTCCACTGGCAAGGTCACAAAGGCGAAGAGCGTAAAGACAGAGTAGCAGGCAATAATTACCAGCAAGGCAGTGCTCATAGGTATCATTCCCTGTAGGAAAAAAGCACCGAAAATCATTGCCATAAAAATGATGTTCATAATTCTTGCGCTGACATTTTGTATCGGCACCATGGCACTTCTAAATTCCAACATACTATAGGCAGTCGCATGTTGCACAGCGTGTCCACACTCATGGGCGGCCACAGCAGCAGATGCCGCGGATCGACCATTATAAACGTCCTGACTCAGGTTTACGGTCTTATTTGCTGGATTGTAATGGTCTGTAAGTTGTCCGCCCACAGAGATTACGCTGACATCATGAATTCCATTATCTCTAAGCATCAGTTCTGCAATTTCACGTCCTGACAGACCAGAACCAATTCGGACCCTGGAATATTTTTTAAACTTACCTTTTAGTCTGGAGCTTACTGCCCAGCTTAAAATCATGAATGTTATTATTATTACTAGAAGCATTTATGTCTATTTTAATTTTAGAATTCGCTGTCCAACCATATTCCGATTTACGATATCTGCATCAAGGAGTTGCTAATTTCATCATCTTTTGACTCTTAGAAAAGAATTAGTTTTTCATAAAAACTCGTGAACCTTTTCCGTTTTCTTCCTTCTAATTAGTGCGGAAACAAGCAACGCAATTGTTCCAAACAAGGCAATCGCAAGTATCTGCGAGGTATGTAGCAAAGTCGCAAGGAAAATGCCAGTATCTGCCTCTACTGAATACAACAAAAGCATACCTGCAATCATTCCATGATAGGTCCCAAATCCACTTTGAACTGGAATAGCGAGTGCTATTCCACCAGTTATTAGTAGCATGAGGCCTGCACTGAGATTCAAATGACTTGTTTCTGGCAGCGAAAAAACGATAATGTAGGACATCAAAAAATAGGCAATCCAAATCGCAAGTGTTGAGATCACAAACCCCACAGGATTACTGATATCCTTTAATGAAAGTAGACCGTTGGTAAATCCCTTAATGATACTAGCTAATTTTCCCTGTTTTCTACTTTGTTTTCTTATGAAGATAATAAGGACTGCTAGCCCTAGTATTGCGACAATCGGAAATACAACAGTGACCCAGCTCGGCAAAGCCAAACCCGCAAAAGCATCCATAAGAAATTTCATTAACCGCTCGTATTCTATAAACAGGCTTAGTCCCATCAGAACAAGGAGTGTTAGCACATCTATGAGGCGTTCTACAATCACAGTGCCAAGAGCATCCGGGACGGGCACCTTATCATTTCTATTTAGCACTCCGCATCTTGTAATTTCCCCAAGCCGTGGCAGAGCCAAATTTGCCAGATAACCAATCAACACAGCCACTGTGGTTCTAGAGGTTTTTAGATTATGTCCTAAGGGTTTCAACAAAATATTCCACCTGTAAGCTCGAGCCACATAAGGTATAATAGATAGTATGACGGATGCCACAACCCAAGAGTAATCCACTGCTGCTGCTTTTTGCCAGAAGTCTATCCATTCTATGTTTCTGAAAACCAGAAATAACAAAAATGCCGCCAATCCAACACTGACAAGTACTTTCAAGATGGTGAGAATATTTCTTTTCATGGGGGCATAGCGTTGGCTTCCACTTAGGAAACTGCCGCAGGTGATCGCAAATATAGATTATCGATAAGTCGGACATTCTCCACATAACCAGCAAAGAAAATTGCCAGTTCATTTTTCTGGTCGTATCTCTCAATGAAGCCAAAATTAGAAGGGTCAAGAATTTCGAGGTATTCAACCTCAAGCCCTTCAACAGAAGAGTAAAAAGAAGTCAATCTATTTTTCACCTCATTCAAATCTTCTCCAGCTAAGATCTCCTTCCTGGCCTTTTCCAATCCCTGATAAATATTGGCACCAACTGTAAGTCCATTGTTACTTAATCTTCGATTTCGAGAAGACATCGCCAATCCTGACGCTTCCCTAATGGTATTGATTCCCAAGATTTCCACAGGTATGCTCAGATCCTCAACCATCTTTCTAATGATCATAAATTGCTGCAGGTCCTTTAAACCAAAATACGCTCTGGTAGGCTGAACTAGATTCAAGAGCTTATTGACTACGATACCAACGCCACCAAAGTGACCTGGCCTAAATTCCCCCTCTAGTTTGCTCTCCAAATCTCCAAATGAAATGGTCAGTGTTGGTTTTGTTTCATAAAACTGCTCAGCGGATGGCACGAAAAGGTAATCCACTTTGACAGCCGCTAGTTTAATTGTGTCATCTTCAATGCTTTTTGGATAGTTAGCCAAGTCCTCCTGTTTATTAAATTGAAGTGGGTTGACAAAAATGCTAACGATCGTCCTGTCATTATCCTCCATGCTCTGTCTTATCAAAGACAGATGTCCGTCATGCAGAGCTCCCATTGTTGGCACCAGGCCAATGGTTTGACCTTCAAGTCTCAGTTGCTGGGCTACTTCATGGATTTCTTTTGGAGCTGATATTGCCCTCATAAAAGAGACAGTTTGGATTCTTAACTTATTGAATACGTTGATATTGAACCAAAATTATCGTACTTTTGTCCTCATTTTTCAAATCCCCTAGGAAATAATTTTTTAATTCATAGATTTTATGTCAAATATTAGAATCCTCTACGTAGCTAGCGAGATTAATCCATTTCTTCAAACGACAGAAGTGGCTGATTTTGTGCGAAGGCTACCACAGGCGATGCAGGAACGAGGTATGGAGATTAGGATTTTAGTTCCGCGCTTCGGACTTATCAATGAGAGAAAAAACAGACTACATGAGGTGGTGAGATTATCCGGAATCAATATTTCGGTTGGCGACGAAGAGAAGCCTCTAGTTATAAAGGTTGCATCGATCCCAAACGCTAAGCTTCAGGTCTACTTCATAGACAACGAAGATTACTTCTATAGAAAATCCGTCTTCTTCGATAAGGAAGATAATTTCTTTGAAGACAATGATGAAAGGGCAATATTTTTCTGCAAAGGCGTTCTTGAAACAGTAAAGAAATTAGGGTGGGCACCAGATATTATTCATTGCAATGATTGGATGACAAGTCTGATACCACTTTATACGAAAACCACGTACAAGAACGATCCGATCTACAAGAATGCTAAGACCGTCTTCACCATGTACAACAACAAGTTCACCCACACGTTTGGATCTGATTTGTTAGAAAAAGTTAAAATGCTTGACATTGATGACGATATGCTTACACCTTTGAAAACAGCGGATTATGAAGGGTTCGTTAAAATGGGTGTAGAGTATGCTGATGCCGTTATCAACGGACACGAAGAGTCTACAGAAAGTTTTAAGAAACTTATCGCAGATCTGTCGAAAGAAAAGTTAACAGAAACAATTGAAAAAGGCGAAAACTTTGAGGACTCCTACTTTAATCTATACAATGAGCTTGTTAGCTAGATCTAAAAAAATTAAACGCTTTTTTAAGCCGGGATTAATCATATTAATCTCGGTTTTTTTAGGTTGCGATGCTGCTGAGGATCTGGGAACACAATTTGACCTTGATAGCAACATAGATGTGAAGCTGGCTGAGTTAGCTCTTCCATCATCAAACCTCTATATCGACAGTTTGAGAACAGACGGAGAGAGTCGCTTAGTAGTTGGAACATACAATGATCCCCTTACAGGGAGAGTTACTGCGGAAGGGTATTTCCAGTTTGATTTTCAGCGAGGCTTTATGCCTGGCGACTCGCTTCAATATGACTCAATCCAATTAGTCCTTGCCACCGGTGAGATTTTACCACTATCTGGGACTTCACCTTTGGAGATAGATGTTTTCGAAATTGAGGACACCCTGATTAACAACATTATTTACCTTTCAACCAAGGAAGAGACTAAATCCCGCCAAGTTGGGAACCTCACAAGTACAGTTTCCTCGGATGATGAGTTAATCGCATTGCGATTGGATGACACCTACGGGCAAGAAATATTTGACTTTCTTAATGACTTCCCCGATTCAATAAATACTCATTTCTTTAAAGGTCTGGCTTTGTCCAGTGGAGCTTCAAACCAAAGCCTCATATCCTTTAATACTGCAGCTGATACATCCAGACTGCGATTGTTTATGACAGGGGACACCACCTATTTTGCAGAGTTTGATTTTCAACCGTCCGTGCATACAAGTATTGTAAGGGATCGGAGTACCTCTCCATTTAGTGGAATACAGGAAAAACAGACCTTTGATCTCCCTGATGGCAGGACCGTTTTGGATCCGCTATCAGGAATTACAACGACCTTTAATGTCGACACATTAGAAACTTTCTTTGCTGACAATCCCAATATCTTGATAAACACAACAACTATTGATTTTAAGGAAGAAGGTTTTACATCTAGAGATACACTCCAAGGCTTCCATCTCTATTTTCGAAGACCAGATGGCGGTATTTTTGGACCTGCAATTGTTCAAAACTCTTTTGCCAACATCGTGATGGCAGATCAAGGTTACCTTTCAGGAAGCAGCACCCCTGCATCTGTACTATACAATACAAGTACAGACCAGTATTTGGTAAGACCAACGCTCTTCTTTCAATCTCTTTACAATAATTATTTGAACAGCGGGAATCTCGTGTATGTCGAGCCCTTGCGTGGCGATACAATTCAGATATCCGAAATCGTGTTAGTCAATCCAATCGAAATGACACTTGATCAGACTGTTTTTAGCAATGATGGGATTAAATTGAGAATTTTCTATACAGAAGTAAATCAATAGAGCATGTGTGGAATTGTTGGTTACCTTGGTGATAAGCCCGCTCATCCAATTCTAATTGCAGGGCTGAAAAGGCTTGAGTATCGTGGTTATGATAGCAGCGGGATTGCCGTAATTGAAGACAGTCAGATAGTTGTTGAGAAAAAGAAAGGAAAGGTTGCAGATCTTGAAGGGCAAATTGGTGACAAAGAATTTGCAAGCACCATTGGAATCGGGCACACAAGATGGGCAACCCATGGAGAGCCTAATGATGTTAACGCGCATCCTCATCTCAGCAACAACGGTTCACTTGCCATCATTCACAATGGGATTATTGAAAACTACGGTGCGTTAAAAGAAGACCTGACGAAAAAAGGATATCAGTTCCAAAGCGACACAGATACCGAAGTCTTTATTTCCTTCATTGAGTACATACAGGAGAGTGAAGGTCTTTCACTGGAAGATGCGGTCCGAATTGCGCTTACAAAAGTTGTCGGGGCTTATGCTATTGCAATCATCTCGCGAGACGAGCCAAGGAAACTAATAGCAGCTAGAAAAGGAAGTCCGCTAGTTCTGGGTTTGGGTAAAGGGGAGTTCTTTCTAGCATCCGATGCATCTCCAATCATAGAGTATACTAATGAGGTAATTTACCTGGAAGACGAGGAGATTGCTATAATGGAAGGTTCGGAGTATCGCATTATTAACACAAGCGATGACTCTCAAACTCCTGAAATTCACACCCTGGATTTGGAACTTGAAGCGATAGAAAAAAGTGGGTATGAACACTTCATGCTGAAGGAAATTTTTGAGCAACCGAGATCAATTGCCGACTGTATGAGAGGCCGCCTGAAGGCAAGTTCTGGAGAGTTAGTACTTGGTGGCATTAGAAACTACAAACAAGCATTGATCAATGCTGAAAAAATAACATTTGTTGCTTGTGGCACATCTTGGCACGCTGGGCTTGTCGCTGAGTATGTTTTCGAGGATCTATGTCGAATTCCCGTTGAAGTTGAATATGCTTCTGAGTTTCGATATCGGAATCCTATCATCAAAGAAGGTGAAATTATTATTGCCATCTCACAGTCTGGCGAGACTGCAGATACCTTAGCAGCGATCGAATTGGCTAAGAGCAAAGGGGCCATTGTTTTTGGTGTGGTAAACACAGTCGGATCATCCATTTCAAGGATCACCCATGAAGGAGCGTACCTCCACGCAGGTCCAGAAATTGGAGTTGCCTCAACGAAGGCGTTTACAGCACAAATTACGGTGCTCACAATGATTGCCCTAAGAATTGCTCATCTCAAGGGAACCATTACAGAAAGAAAATACAAAGAGCTCCTAGTTGATCTGGAGAGCGTACCGGCAAAGGTTCAGACAGCATTGGGTTTCAACGATAAGATCAAGACGATTGCGGACTTATTTCAAAACGCCAAGAATTTTCTCTACCTCGGTAGAGGCTACAATTTTCCAGTAGCTCTCGAAGGAGCTCTCAAGCTTAAGGAGATTTCATACATTCACGCAGAAGGGTATCCCGCAGCTGAAATGAAGCACGGACCAATTGCACTGATCGATGAAAACATGCCAGTGGTTGTTATTGCTACCAGAGATAGTTCGTACGATAAAATTGTTTCGAACATCCAGGAAGTAAAAGCAAGAAAAGGTGTTGTAATTGCAATTGTTACCGAAGGGGATGCCTTAATTCCCAAGATGGCTGATTTCACAATTGAGGTTCCATCCACACACGAGGCACTTATGCCATTAATTTCCGTAATCCCCTTGCAACTGTTGAGCTATCATATCGCAGTGCTGCGCGGGGCAAATGTTGATCAACCAAGAAATTTAGCAAAATCAGTCACTGTTGAATAACTTTCTGTGATGAAAGAAATAATTTACTCAGACCAAGCTCCCGCTCCCATTGGTCCATATTCGCAAGCAATACGGCATGGTGATACGCTATATGTTTCTGGTCAAATTCCAATTGATCAAGCATCAGGAGAAATGATTGATGCTACCATTGAAGCAGAAACGGAACAGGTCATGAAAAACATTGGATACATCCTTAGTGAAGTAGGTTTGAAATATTCTGATGTCCTTAAGTGTTCAATTTTTGTGAGCGATATGGGCAACTTCGGGCGAATCAATGAAGTTTACGGAAAATATTTTACTGAAAATCCTCCTGCGAGGGAGACGGTAGAAGTAAGTGGTTTACCCAAAGGAGTTAACGTTGAAATCTCCTGCATAGCCGCGTTTAACAACTAGCATTATAATTCTCTACACTGTCTCAAACTTTGATGTCCAACTCAAATTCAATGGAAAATGTACGTGTGCGATTTGCACCTAGCCCGACTGGTGGACTCCATATTGGTGGAGTAAGAACAGCTTTGTTCAATTACCTGTTTGCTAGAAAACATGGAGGAAAATTTGTGCTTCGAATTGAAGATACCGACCAGGGTCGCTTTGTTGAAGGTGCTGAAGAGTACATTTTGAATGCTCTCAAATGGTGCAAGATAGAGCCCGATGAAAGTCCAATCCATGGCGGGGATTTCAGCCCCTATCGACAGTCTGAACGCAAGGACATCTACAAGCAGTACGCCGACCAGTTAATACAAGACGGCAAGGCTTATTACGCTTTTGATACTCCCGAGGAACTTGAAGCTATGAGAGAGAAGCTGACAGCAGCCAAGGTTATCAAGCCTCAGTACAATACGGTGACAAGAACCTCGATGAAGAATTCACTTACTCTTTCCGCTGATGAAGTGAAAAAAAGAATTGATGCTGGTGAGCCGTATGCCATTAGAATCAAGATTCCAAAGGATGAAGAAATCAGACTTAATGATTTGGTACGAGGCTGGGTGAAAGTAAACTCTGCGGATATCGATGATAAGGTACTGATGAAATCAGATGGAATGCCCACATATCATCTTGCAAATGTTGTTGACGACTACTTGATGAAAATATCTCATGTGATTCGAGGCGAAGAATGGCTTCCATCTGCCCCGTTACATGTCTTTTTGTACCAGTTTTTAGGTTGGGAAGATGCGATGCCCTCGTTTGCTCACCTCCCATTGATTCTTAAACCCGATGGAAATGGGAAACTAAGCAAGAGAGCTGCAGACAAAGCAGGTTTTCCGATATTTCCATTTAACTGGACAGACAAAGACTCAGGAGAAGTTGCGAAAGGGTTTAAAGAGACTGGATTTCTCCCTGAAGCACTGATTAATTTTCTGGCATTCCTAGGGTGGAATCCAGGTACAGAGCAGGAGATCTTTTCCCTAACAGATCTTGTTGACTCCTTTTCCATGGAAAGGATTAACAAGGCTGGGACAAAATTTGATTTCGATAAAGTAAACTGGTACAACCAACAGTACATCAAGGCTACTGCAAGCTCAGTTTTCGCAAAGGATTTGATAAGAGACCTTGAGAATTCCTATGAAGTTCAGTGTGAATTGGCACTTGCTGAAAAGATTGTTGATCTGTTGAAAGAGCGTGTTACCTACCCACACGAGTTTTTGAAATCAAGTATCATTTTGTTTCAAAACCCTGAGGTATACGATGAAGCAGTGCAAGACAAGAAATGGGATGAAAATGCCCCAGTAGCACTTAAGCTGTTTGCTGATCAGCTCGATAGCAATCCGACACTAGATGCGGAGGAAATAAAAACACTTTTTTGGGAAACCTTGGAGTCCAATGAATACAAGCCTGGTAAATTCATGCAGACGCTTCGATTTGCATTAACGGGGCAAGGATCAGGACCGGACTTAAT
>JBDWQX010000288.1:0-4648 GCA_039986395.1 Cyclobacteriaceae bacterium | reverse complement strand
CAGGTCAACATTTTCTTTTGCTAATTGCTCTTTTGAAAATGAATAATACAAAATGAGAGATTCCTTGGTTTCTACCCACTTCGAATAGGTTGACTTCAATTTTTCATCATCGCTTTGTAATATCTGCTCCCTGACTTTCGTCGAAGCACTTAGCAAAATGCCTTTTGTTTTCAGATGAAGGTTGAACATTCTGGTGAGCAATGTCGGATCGTCGCCTCCACGCTCTGTTGCATAGGAATAGAACTTCAGAATTGAAGGTCTCACCTTTCCCCAGTATTGCCCTTTCTCATACTCACTCATTGCTCCAAAATACTTTTCCACCAGAGCGAGATTTGCATCAATAGTTTGTTGAAACAATTGATTCGCTGTCGAAAACAACCCTTGCTTCCAAGCGACCACTGCCTGGTCTTCCAAAGAACTGAGATAGTCTGGGTGGTTTTCACCAAAAAATTGAAGGTATGTCGCACTTACTTCTTGCAGAATACCTGCCGCTCCATCGAAATCTCCAACGAATATTTTAAACTTACCCAAATTGTGTTTGGTCTTGATGTATGCCGGATGTGATGTCCCATACTTGCTTTCGAAAATTCTAAGCGCATCGTTTAGAAACTCCTGCACCTCTTCCGTTTTTCCTGATTCCATGAGGACACCTGCCAGATAATTCTCCACGTTGGCATAATCGGTTTGATTCTTGGCCATACGCTTTCTTTTCAACTCCAAAACCTCTCTAAAAATCTGCTCCGAACGTTCGTAGTCTCCGGCACTAAACTCAATCAGCCCTTCATTGATTTTGAAACTCACATTGTCTCGCCCTTTCTCTCTTATCTCTCCAGAGGCCATCTCCTGAGCTCTCTGGATAGATGCTCTCGCCTCGTCAAATTGCCCAATCTCATTTTGCAGGAGTGCCCGGTTACTTGTCAAAATTGCATGGGCTAAAGACTCGTCTTTGCCATTACTCATGAGTACATTCTTAGATTTAATGAAATACTCCTCTGCTTCAAGGTATCTGCCCTGTGACTGAGCGATGACAGCACGGTTATTATACAAAGATGCTAAAGCAACACTCCCTTCGCCAATGTGCTCCTTAAAGTATTTTGTGGTTTCGTCAATGAATGCCTGTGAGAGTTGGATCTTCCCTTGACCATTGATCAAGATGGAAAAGTTGGCCATCGTTTTTCCGAGCGCATACTTCTCTTCCACGCTTAGTGTATCCATATCAACAAGACCAGCTATTGAAAAAGCTGAGTCCAAGTTTGTAATATTCAAAAATGCTACTTCCGAACTCATCAGAGAAAGTGCCTCCAGAAAGTTTACCGAAGCAACCCATGGTTTTACATAGATCGAAATTTCTCCAGTTCGGTTGAGGTCAAAGACTTCTTCGTGCGTTTCGAGCTTGACTGCCTCAATTCCTTCCTCCTCATCTTCATAATTTTTCCCAAGTGTAAGAAGTACATTTTCCTTTCCCTCACGATTTGCAAAAAAGGAAGCTCGATTACCCTGAGAAAAGATGTAGTTGTAATTCGAGGTATCCTTGGCCAGCTGTTCCAAGCGAGCTTTTTTCATTCGTTCATCAGCTAAGTCAGCTGTTTGCTCTGGAGCTAGAGTTTCGACCGCTTTTTTAATCTTCTTTAAAAATCCTTGGCCAGAAACCGAGGTGGCAGCAATTAGTGTTAGCAGAAAAATGGAAGTGCGCATCATAGGTATTAGGGTGATAGGTTCAATAGGATAAAGTTAAGATTTTATTGGACACAATATTCACGACAGCATGCAATATTTATGCAATTGACCTGAGCTTAACCTACTTTTAATGCACCTAATCGAACCACTTGAAATTCATAGAAACCATCTGTTTTAAAAACGGAGAATACCAAAATCTGGACCTCCATCAAGAGCGGATCAATCGAACGTGTTTTCATTTTTTTGGTGAATCACTTCACAAATTGAGTGAGGCTCTTCCTGAAATCGACGATGATCGGAAGCACAAAGTTCGTTTTGTATACGATATCGAAGAGCAATCTCATGAACAAGTCCTGTACGTTCAACTACCTATTCGATCTCTGCAAATCGTCGAATCAAACTGGTTTGACTATTCCTTTAAATATGAGAACAGGTCCACAATTGAGAAACTCTTGAAATCAGCGGAGACAGATGACATCATTATTTCAATCGATGGGTTGGTAACTGATTGCTCTTATGCCAACCTTGCTTTTTGGAATGGCGAAGAATGGTTAACTCCTGAGAAGCCCTTGTTGGAAGGTGTGAAAAGAGCCACTTTATTAAAGTCAGGAAAAGTTAAGAAAGCATCCATTCCTGTGGATCAATTGTATTCTTTTGAAAAAGTCTCTTTGATCAATGCAATGCTGGATCTTGGGGAATTAGAGGTACCAATTGATTCGATTACATCAGGACCAAGTGCTCCTTGAGAAGCCAAAAAAATTAGGCCCATTAAAATACCTATCTTCTCCTCCTTGGCGTCCGGACTGAAAAGCTGTTGTCCTGCTGAAATGCGCTTAACCTGTACGTGAAACTGAGCATATAATAGGTTCCAATTGAGGTAATTCGTTCTTCTTCGATAAAGTTGAAGTTGGTAGTCCGATTGATCCCTTGATTTTGATTCAGGATATCGAAGACAGACGCCTTGAGTTCTCCCCGATCATTCTTCATGAAATTCCTCTGTATAGAGGCTTCCCACAGTTGCACTTCCTGATCGTCACTAAACGAAGCACTTTCAAAAATTCTATAGTCAAAATTGCTGCTGACAGACCACTTTTTTAGGAAGGAAATTGTCACATCGAGATAGTAGGTTTGGTTGGTAAAGTCCTGGCTTGAAACCTCCTGTGACCCATCCGTTTTTCCTGTCGTATAATCTGTCCCGACATTCCAATCGACTACTTTCTTTTTTAGGTTTTCAAAACTTATACTCAGCGTATTATTCGTATTTGTTGTCTCAGAGGTAATATCATTTATGATAGTAAAACCTTCATTCATCGCAATACGATTGCTTATTCTAAATCTTGTTTTCGCAAACTTGATCGGTCGACTGAAGGACGTATAGTTTGATATTGTCATAGAATTATCAGCGTTAACAGGTCTCGACAGTTGAGAAAAATTACTGTTATCAATAGTTCTACTTGTCACTATATTATCCAAGGTGTAGGAGACATCAATAAAGCTAAAAAGAGAAGTAGAACTGAATTGATCAAAGAATCTGAAATTCAGCCTTGCGGAATGGATGTACTCAGCATCTAGTGCTGGGTTACCCTCGTACACATTAAGGGGATTGGAATTGTCAGCAACCGGCTGCAATTGAGTGATCGAAGGGACATTGAGTCTTGTGTTGTAATTCAAGCTCACTCCCACACTTGTGCTAAAGTCATAATTAACCCTGGCAAAGGGCAATGTCCTGTTAAAGTCCTTGGATATCTCAGAGCTGTTCAAGCTCAGTTCTTCACCATCCAAGGTGCTAAACTGATAATTTGATCCGGCAGTAACTCGAAAATCTTCTTTTGCATAGTTGAAACTCAACCCTGTTCGGTTGTATTCAAAACGTCGTTCAAAAAGTGAACTCAGTGTTGAGTTAAAAACTCTCGAGCCTGCCGCCAAATCGTAAAAATCTTTATCATTTTCTCCTGTTGTGATGCTGCGCTCAAATCTGAATTCTAAATACTTGCTTTTTCCAATCGGTTCTGTGTAGGAAATTTCGGCACCGAAGGTTCTTGACCGATTGTCTGAAAGCTGCTCTTGATTAGTCGCAGTAGCACCTGGATTGATCAGCGTATTGAGTAAATAGTCTGAATCATTGAGTTGATTTGAAAAGCTAAATTCCGTGATAAAGGTCCTTCCAATCTTACTGAATCTCTTTCGATACATTAGGCTACTGGTCAAGTTAAATCCACTTCCAATCGAGCTGTAATCACTTAAACTGGTGCTAGATCCCAGGTCGGATGTGTTTATCGTGCTCGTGACGTTCTCAACATCGCCGTTCTGAAACCCGATCGAATTTCTAACTTGTATGTCCTGAGATTTATCAAATTCATGTTTGATGTTCAAGTTCAAATTATGATTTGTTCCCACGCTTTTAGTGTTTGAATTTTCATCCGTATCGAACACCTCGTCGTTTACGAAGTTAGTTCTATCTGTAAATCTGTCTGTGCTGTTTTCGATCCGAGAAAATGTGTAGCTAGATCTAATCTCTGTCTCCTCATTGAGGTCTCTGTTAAAGTTCAGACCACCAGCACTGGTCGTTATAAATCCATCACTAAGTCCATTTGAAATCGGTAAACCACTGTTTCCTCCAATCGAAATACGACCAGAACCACCGCTCATATTACCCAAACCTCCCATAAATGATATGTAGTCTGAAATCGAAAAGCCTTGCTCATTGATGTTGTTCTGCTTAGCAATGAGGGAAAATTGGTTGTCTTCACGAAACTGATTTATGTTAGCGGAAAATTGATTTCTAGTATCCGTTCCGAGCCCTCCACCCAAATTTCCGAATGTCCCTTTCTTGTGATCTTCCTTCAGTGTTAAGTTTATTGTCTTCGACTCGTTTCCATCGTCAACACCAGAGAACTGTGAAAACTCGGATTTTCTGTCAAAAACCTGCACTTTATTAACTGCATCGGCGGGGAGGTTTTTCGTTGCCATT
>JBDWQX010000287.1:0-5498 GCA_039986395.1 Cyclobacteriaceae bacterium | reverse complement strand
TCCAGGTTTTGCCTGCCCTGAAGTTCCAGGAATTTTCCCATGGGATCTTCCTCTGGAAAATACTTTCTGGCCATCGAAGCGGTAATGAGAACTACGTTGGGGTTGTCTAGAGAGCTCTCCCGATTACCAGAAATGAGCTTGAAATCAAAAACATCTAGGAAGGTAGAATCCACAAAAAACACACGAGACTCATTGAAGGCTTTGTCGGTCTCTTTGTTTGATAGTGCCAAAGTGGGCGATTGAAAGTTGAAGAGCCGTACTGACTGTTCGATCTCAGAAGGATACTCACTCTGAAGTGTAGGCCCGGTCGGGAATGGCTGGCTTGCAGAATGTTCTCCATTGCCCTCACTTTCGAAATGCTCCACTACACGATAGATTCGATCCGACTTTTCATGAAATCGGTCATAACTCAATTCATCGTTGACATAAAGGAAAATTAGAATCGAACAAGCGAGTCCAATTGCAAGTCCGCTGAGATTCAAAAATGAGTAGACTTTTTGCCTTAGCAGATTTCGGTACGTGATTTTGAAGAAATTTCTAAACATGGAAATATTGTTTGAATTGTTGTATTTGTTTTTTTTGATTGCAAAAGGCCGACACAGCCCGATGATGTCGGTGAGAAATTGGAGATCGGCTTTTAGTTTACTTCCCGATGCAACGCGATCTTCATAAAGTTCATAGACATCGCCTCTAAAAATCTCAAGTTCGTCCTTGCTACAGAACCACTCCAAAAACCTGTCTGGCCACTTCGGTGGACGATATTTACTTTCTGATTTACTCACCAGACAGTCCTAATTTTGGTAGTGTATGATAGAGTGAAGATCTCAGTTCGTAGGAATGATCAAGAGCCTTTCTGCCGTGTGCAGTTATCTGATAGAAACGCTTGCTTCTTCCGCCGCGCTTATTGGTGGCACCGCCTTCGAATGATTTTAGGAACCCTTTCTTTTCCAGTCGGTTAAAAGCAGAGTGCAAAGCTCCAATGCTTGGGTTTCGTTTGGTATGTTCCTTCAGCTCTTCCTTGATGGAAATGCTGTAGGCATTGTCTTTAAGCGATCCAATCACCAGCAATACCAGTTCTTCAAATTCGCCAAGCTGTGTGGATTTCATGCTACACTAATACGGAGGTTGATTCGATTAGTTTCCTAATGGTATATCAAATTAATTTTTGATCCGTCCGTCTAAATCTCAATTCAGTATGTTAGTTGCTAAAACTATAGACAGACAACTCGTTTAGTCACCTAAAATGCTGCCACATAATAGCGGCTTTTTGTCTTGATTGTGTACTATAGTAAGTCCAATTTTTCACCTTATTCACTTTATATGAAAACCACAGCAAGTAAACGTTTTGATTGGCTCATCATGCTAAGTCTCTTCCTTTTCTTGGGATGCGATTCCAATCGAATTCCAAATACCCCCAAAACAGGATCATCATATACGAAAGTTGTAGAAAGGCTAGGCATAGAAGGAGAATGGGAAATGGCTGCACGAATCGCCGCAATGGAATTACAAAACTTAGAACTTAATTTTGAGAATGAATTGTTTTTTCTATTCGCATTAGGTGATAACTACAGGTTCTTGGAGAAGTATGAATTGTCTGAACGATACTTCAAAGAAGTAATAGCACATCCAGTTTCTCTAAAATACCCTGAATATCGTGGTGAGGCCTTTTATGGACTTGGTGACTTGTACTATATAAAATGGGGTTATTTCAAAGAAGAAGAAGCACTAGAAATGGCAGAGATGTTTTTAGATTCTTCGATGGCCATTGCCAGGACTAATAATTTGCAGGCACTTGAATCAAAGAATTTGTATCGATCAGGCAGCATACTTCAAATCCAGGGCGAGCATGATCTCAGTATTGCTAACTTCCGAAGAGGCTTGGAAATTTCGTTTGCAATAGCGGACACTGCTGGAATGATTAGAAATGATGTGCACAAAGCCGCCGAGCTTGAACGGCAAGGACTTTTAGATTCTGCACTATTTCACGATTCTCGATCTTACCAGTACGCCAAGAAGCAAAACAGAAATTACTCGGAAGCACACTCACTTTGCAATTTGGGCCAATTCTATTTCAATCTTGATCAGCTGGACTCTGCTGAGCACTATTTTATCAAAGCAGAATTCCTTTCGGAAGAACTAAATCAGGGAATCGTTCTGTGTCGTAGCTACTATAATCTCTGCAGATTTTATTCGAAAACGGGAAATATTGATTTGTCCAAGAAGTACTGGAACAACGGATTGTCCATTGCAAAAGAAAAAGGGTATAAAAACTTCGAAGATGCCTTTACTACCCTTGGTGATAAAATATTCTAGACGTGGGATTCTATTAACAAAGTAGCTAGCTCTTTCTGGCAATCGAGGAGCGTACATATTTTAAGCTGATGTGGCCTCGCAAGAATTGAGAGACGACTCCTTGCGTGTAAAATTTGGGAACGTTGTGTGGCCCCGGCAAGAATTGACCGGGGAGGCGAACCTCCTTGCGTGTAAGGTTTAGGAACGTTGTGTGGCCCTGGCAAGAATTGACCAGGGAGGCGAACCTCCTTGCATCTAAAGTTTAGGAACGTTGTGTGGCCCCGGCAAGAATTGACCGGGGAGGCGAACCTCCTTGCATCTAAAGTTTAGGAACGTTGTGTGGCCCCGGCAAGAATCGAACTTGCATCTAAAGTTTAGGAAACTTCTATTCTATCCATTGAACTACGGGGCCTTGAAGGTGCGCAAATTTAGAAAATCTTAGTACACCTCCTGATCTAAATAATTGGGGTAGATTTTTAAATGTACCTTTTTTACTTCTTGCGTAATGGCAGCTCGCAAATCATCTATTCCTGTACCCTTTTTCGCAGAAATGGCCACTGATTCTCCCCCATTAAGTATTGACTCTACCTCTTCTAGTTTGTCTATTTTGTTGAAAATCTTTATCGTGGTGATACCCGCGGCACCGATTTCCTCAAGCGTCTGATCCACTACCTTAACATGATCCTCGTGAGATGGGCTTGAAGCATCAACAACATGCAGCAGTAGGTCAGCCTCTTTTACTTCTGCAAGCGTCGATTTAAAAGACTCAATTAAATCATGCGGGAGCTTTCGGATAAAACCAACAGTATCCGAAAGAAGAAAGGGGAGGTTTCCAAATACGACTTTTCGAACCGTGGAATCGACTGTCGCAAAGAGCTCATCTTTAGCATAAACTTTTTCCTTACTAAGAATTCTCATTAGTGATGATTTCCCAGCGTTGGTGTAACCTACCAACGCAACTCGCACAATTCCTTGGCGAGACTTTCTTCTCGTTTCTGATTGCTTTTCAATTTTCTCGAGCTTCTTTTTCAAGACATTGATCTGATCCCTGATCATCCTCCTATCTGTCTCAATTTCTTTTTCACCTGCACCACCTCGCGTTCCAGTCCCGCCTCGCTGTCGTTCAAGGTGAGTCCACATTCTAGTCAGTCGTGGCAGAAGGTACTGATATCTGGCAAGCTCAACTTGTGTCTTTGCCTGGGCAGTCTTTGCTCGTTTTAAAAAAATATCAAGGATAAGCAAACTCCGATCATAAATCTTCAGTTTTAGCTCTCTTTCCAAGTTTCTAAGCTGAGATGGAGAAAGGTCATCATCGAAAATGATAACGTCAATCTTTTCAGCAATGCAATACGTTTTTATTTCTTCTAGTTTCCCCTTGCCAACAAAAGTCTTCGAATCTGGATGTTCCAACTTCTGAAAAAAATGATGCATCACATCAATTTCAAGTGTCTGAGAAAGAAACTCCAGTTCATCCATCAATTCTTGTAGATGTTCGTCACTAGTAGATTTGGAACCCACTGCCACTAAAACTCCTCGTTCGTTCTTTTTCTTTGTTTCAAACATATATCCTCGCAAAATTATAGCTTACGAAAGTTTTATGAGGTTAATTCTTTTCTAGTGAAAATCGCATTTGTTACTAATACCTGTTGGAACGTTTTCAACTTCAGAGAAGGCTTGGTCAAATACTTCTTGAATCGCGGTGATGAAGTTATTTCATTGGCACCATCAGATGCATATACCAAGAAGATTGAAGAGTGGGGGGTGAGGCATATTGAGACTCCACTAGACCCGACTGGGAAAAACCCTATTAAAGACCTAGGATACCTCAAGGTGATTCGAAGCATCTTCAAATCTGAAGTTCCAAACATTGCTCTTTGTTTTACTATAAAACCTAACATTTATGCCTCGATAGCAGGCAAGCTGACCGGCGTACCAACGATCTGCAATGTGAGCGGCCTTGGGACTGTTTTTCTTGTGAGTGGCTGGCTTGGAAAGTTTGCTATAAACCTTTACAAATTTGCATTTGCTTATAGTACGTTCATTTTTTTTCAGAATACCGATGACAAAGAGCTATTTCTAACGCGTGTTAAATTGAAGCGGAGCAAAGTGGGCCTTTTGCCAGGATCGGGTATTGACTTGAAGCATTTTGAGTACACAGAACCTTTGATCTTGACACCAACAACTGCACTGATGATTGGAAGAGTGATTGAAGAAAAAGGAGTCCGCGATTTTGTGGAGGCGGCTAGAATTTTGAAGACGGCTGATGTTGACGTTGAATTTACCTTGGTCGGTAAAATTGATGAAGAACATACCCGTAGCATATCGAAGTTGGAGGTCGAAGGCTGGGTGGCAACAGGCCTAATCAAATACTTACCTCACTATGATGGTATACAAGATCTGATAGCAAAGCATGAGCTTGTGGTGTTGCCATCCTATCGAGAGGGAACTCCACGCACTCTGCTAGAAGGAGCTGCACTTGGTAAACCGCTGCTTGCATCGAATGTGCCAGGGTGCAAAGAAGTAATCCTTGATGGTGTCAATGGATTCCTTTTTGAGGTAAAGAACCCCAAGAGTCTTGCCGATAAAGTAAAGTTGTATCTGGCGCTAAGCGATCAGGAGAAAACGCAATTAGGTGTAAACTCCCGAAAGCTTGTCGAGGATAAATTTGATGAAAACTATATAATCACGGCATACAAAGAAACAATTGCCCAAATAGTCGATAAATAAGAATCTGTCCTTGTTTTTAGCCTATTTTTGCACATTAACACAATTTTATAGTGATCCGCCATATTTTCTTATTTCTTACCGTCTTGTTCCTTCTGAGCAGCTGCAAATCATATAAGCAAGACATTCTTTTTCAGTACGATGAGAAGTTCACTGAGGCTGACTTAACACAGGCAACGGAGGAGGTAGAGTCAAATTATATTCTCCAACCAAACGATATACTGCTACTTGACGTTTTTACTAACAAAGGAGAGCGCTTAATCGATCCAAATTTTGAATTGATTCAGCAGGCGAATGCACAGGCGCAACAGCAAAGAGATTTATTCCAATTTGTGATTCAGGCAGATGGGTCTGTCGTTTTTCCACTGATTGGAAAGTGCCAGGTTGATGGGTTGACGCTGAATGAAGCCGAGTTGAAAGTCGCTGAACTTTTTGGCGATGTCTACAAGGACCCGTTTGTCAAGCTAAGAATTAGTAACAGA
>JBDWQX010000286.1:0-1973 GCA_039986395.1 Cyclobacteriaceae bacterium | reverse complement strand
CTTTGGAAACACTAGTGGAGCATCCAAAACACTCACCCTTCCTAACTCTCAGATCAAGTTCAATATTCCTATGTGGAAATACACCACCTCATTGCGCGACAAGGTGGATACGGGTCGTGGTGTAGTTCCTAATGCGCAGGTTTCGGCATCAATCCAGGATCTTCTTAGCGAGGTAGATGTTCAACTCAACTATTGCGTTGATCTAATTTCAAGAAAGTAGCGGTAGACATTAGACCAATAGATTTCATAGATTTGAGATAGCGCAATTCGGCTACCTAACTATGAAAAGAAGATCTTTTGTCAAAAAGACTACGCTCTCTTCGATTGCCGGTTTCATCGGTGTACCGATCGTATTTGGTTCGAAGATGCCAGAAAACTACCTTCCTGTGGCTTTACAGGAAACTGACCCATACAAACTATTTAGCTTGAATCAAGAAATGGTAGTTCTAAACGATCGCCCATGGAACATTGAGGCGAAAGCGCATTTGCTGGACGAAAAAATCACGTCTGCTGAAAACATGTTTATCCGAAACAATGGGATAATTCCGAAAAATGTTGTCGCAGAGAGTTGGTCAATAACTGTCGATGGAGAGTCTGTCAAGGAAGCCAAAACCTATTCTCTAAATGACTTAAAGACTAAGTTTTCGCAACATACATATCAGGTTACGCTAGAATGCGGAGGAAATGGTCGTAGTGAATTCGACCCGCCAGCACAAGGAAATCAATGGACGATTGGAGCGGTTTCCTGCGCAACTTGGACAGGAGTTCGTATGCGTGATGTTTTAGAAGATGTTGGTATCAAAGACAATGCAGTTTATATTGGTTATCACGCAACGGACACGCATTTGAGTGGAGATTCAGCCAAAGAGCCAATTTCACGGGGAGTACCAATAGAAAAAGCATTGCAAGACGAAACCCTACTGGCTTTTCAAATGAATGGGAAAGATATCCCGCTTGCACACGGATACCCCCTGCGCCTGATTGCTGGAGGATGGCCTGCCTCAGCTTCCGGCAAGTGGATTGACAGAATTAGCGTCAGGGATCAAGTTCACGATGGGACAAAAATGATGGGCACCGCTTATCGGGTTCCGTGCGATCCAGTTGCTCCAGGAGAAACCGTAAAGGACGAAAACATGTGTATTATTGAATCAATGCCAGTCAAGTCGTTGATTACGTATCCCAAATCGGGAGCAATTCTGAAAGAAGGAGAAAAACTCAATGTAAGAGGGCACGCTTGGGCAGGAGAACTTGAGGTAGCTAACGTAGAATATTCCATCGACTTTGGTTCCACCTGGCAACGGGCGAAGCTCAATCAACCTGCAAACCGATTGGCATGGCAGCATTTTTCCGCAAGCATTCTCCTACCGAACAAGGGATACTACGAAGTATGGGCAAGAGCAACCGATTCCAAAGGTGTTAGTCAGCCTATGGTACTGCCTGGTTGGAACCCGAAAGGCTACCTAAACAACGCTTGTCATCGAATTGCAATTAAGGTCGAGTGATGAACGAGCAAGACAAAATCAAAAGAATTGTTCGCACAATTTCAAGACTCACCTACTTGGTACTAGCAGTGACTGGATTAGTCGTTTCCCTTCTCATTTACTACGCAATCGATCCTTCACTTCCTGCACTCAGAAGTTTCACAGATACTGCTGTTTCAGAGACAATAGACCCCTATTCTGATAAAATTGAAAATGGCATTCATCTCCGCACCGGCCTAGTTGAGGGCGATGGTTTGATGACTGTTGTAAACAATTGCACCAATTGTCATTCTGCTAAATTGATCATCCAAAACAGGATGAATAGAGTGCGATGGGTTTCGAGCATTCGTTGGATGCAACGAACACAAAATTTGTGGGAATTGGGTGATCAGGAAAAAGTGATCATTGAATATCTCGTCACTAATTATCCACCCCAGAAAAAAGGAAGACGTGAGGCGTTACATGAAATTGAGTGGTATGCCTTGGAAGAAT
>JBDWQX010000285.1:0-6805 GCA_039986395.1 Cyclobacteriaceae bacterium | reverse complement strand
CCGGAAAGTCCGAGTACTACTTTGTCATTACCAAGTTGCGTTTTCAATTTCTGAACAGAATCTTCCACAAAAATATCTGGCGTCCAATCTTGATTTGCGTCACAGATGTGTACCACAAAATTTCTTAGCACATCCTTCCCTTGAGTAGTATGTGTCACTTCTGGGTGAAATTGGATACCGTAAGTTTGCTTCCCCACTACCTTAAATCCACCTACAGGAATAGTGGCAGTTTTCGTGATAAGCTCAAAGTTCTCAGGGAGCTCGGTGATAGTGTCAGCATGCGACATCCAAACTTGTGTTTCAACTTCGATCTCCTTTAGAAGTTCATGGTGCGAATCCACCTCGCTCAGGTTTGCTCTGCCATACTCTCGGTGATCTGACTTAGCAACTGTACCACCATAGTTTTTAACTAACAGTTGTGCACCATAACAAATACCAAGAACAGGAAGATCACCAAAAAGTTTTGTATCAACATCAGGCGAACCTTCATCAAGAACCGAACAAGGCCCACCAGACAAAATGACTCCCTTCACATCAGGCGTGATTTCAAATTTGTTGAATGGATGAATTTCACAGTATACATTTAGTTCCCTTACTCGTCTCCCAATTAATTGGGTGTACTGAGAACCAAAATCAAGGATGAGAATCTTGTCTTGCATCGCGCAAAATTACAGGCATTGGTTGAGAATATTTTAACAAAAAAAGGACTGCACGCCACATGCAGCCCTATCACCCTAATCTGTCAGCTGAATGAGTCAACTGACGCACAAAATCATTAAATAAAATCCTTTTTCACAAGGACAGAAGTGAAGACTACCATACTTGATAGCCTCACCTCATGTCACTGGTTGATATAAAACAACAAAAATGAAAAGGATCTTTAAGTAAATTTTTCAAAGTCATTATCATTAATCTCCTCAAGGTCAATACTGATTCCACTGTCATTGGTACTTGCACTTGAAGTTGAATCATTTGGATAAACGTCATCAACCAGTTGGTGCGTCGATAAACCATTACTTTTCTCCCCAATGTCAAAAAATCCGATGGTTTGTTTTAGCTGATCCGCCTGACCCAGCAATTCCTCAGAACTTGAAGCCATTTCTTCTGAACTTGCCGCATTTTGCTGAGTGATGTTGTTCAATTGTTGAATGGCTCCATTGACCTGTTCTGATCCTGTGTTCTGCTCCCGACTTGAATTGTTTATTTCTCGGACCAGCTCCACGGTATTTTCAATACTTGGAACTAATTCTGTAAATAACTGTCCAGCACCATCGGCAACATCAACGCTCGATTGACAAAGTTCCTCAATTTCTACCGCTGATTTTTGGCTGTTTTCTGCAAGTCTTCTTACCTCCGCAGCAACCACAGCAAACCCCTTTCCTGCTTCCCCAGCTCTTGCGGCCTCAACTGCCGCATTCAGTGCTAGAATATTTGTTTGTCTGGCAATTTCGCCGATTACCGACACTTTATCGGCTATCCCCTTCATTGATTCGACAGTATTGTCCACTGCTAGTTTTCCTGCTTCAACGTTTTGCATTGCCAAACTTGAAATCTCCTCCGCTTTCTGTGAGTTGTCAGAGTTTTGTTGGATGTTAGCCGCCATTTGCTCCATTGAAGCGGAGACCTCCTCAGATGAAGCTGCCTGGTCACTAGCTCCAGATGAAACCAACTGCGCAGAGGCTGACATTTGCGCACTTGCATGAGTGATAGCGTCTGCCCCAGCATGTACTTCCCCAACAATGTTTCTTAGTTTTTCTGCCATTGCTTTCATATTACCATACAAGCCAAGATAATTACGTTCTTCAAAGGTCATATCAAGTTGTCCTTGTGCGATAAGGTCTGCAATGTGGGCAACTTCTGCAGGCTCTCCACCCAAGGTTCTTTTCATGCTTCTCACTATGACAAATCCAGTTACAAAGCCTATCAAAACAGATAAAAGAGTCGAAATAATCAATGAGTTTTTCAAACTTTCAAATGACGATAGCATATTACTCTGAAGTTCATCGGATTGCGATTGCAACATTGAAATAATATCATCTAGTCGATTGGCCAAACGGTCACATTCTGGGATAATCCGGTTTTCGATCAAATCCTCATTTTCAAAGATCGTGAGTGCATCGTCATAAGCAGAGAAGTTGCTTAGACTTTGCATGATCGTATTCTGATCGGAAATGATGTTCTCAAAATCGAGTAAAATACTATCAATCGCTGTCTCAAACCTGGTAAAAAGTTCATTCGTAGATATGTCCGAAATTTTTTGCTTCTCATCAGGATACCTTATCTGGTGAATCATCTTAAGACGCTCTTTGTCCCCCTCATATGTACCTACGTAAACCCAATTGGTGCTATAAGTCTTTGAGTCCTTGATAAGGTCACGGAAGTTCGTTACCGTTTCAATACTTGGATTCAAATCATTGGACTGCACATAAATGAATCGAATACAATCGCTCAGCGTGATCCATGTGTAGCCTCCATTGATAACGATTACACCAATCAGCACTAAAAATCCAACACGAATTTTCTGACTGAACTTGATCCCAGATGCCTCTTTTTTGGCCATATTAATTCACCAAAACAGCCAAAGATTTAATAGAGCCAGAGGCAGTCAGCCCAGAAGCGGACAAAGTTGCTGGGTTCATTTCAAATTTGAGTTTACCTCCCTCATTGTTGAAATTTATGGTGGCCCCTTTCTTTGCAAAACCTTTAGACTCTGTCACCAGTACCACAGCGTTAGAAATAGCTTCCTTATTTATAGAATCGAATTGGTCTTCGTTGTTTCTGGAAAGAAACAAAAGGTTCACTCCACTTATTGAACCAGAATAGCTAACAACGCTGATCGATTTGCCATTAATTTTTCGTCCACTGGTCAACGTGGTTAGTTGATCCAGCACCTCTGAATCTCCAAGCACCGCAACGGTGTATTGGCTTGCAACTTTATCTGCGGGCCATTCAATGTTTTGCATGAATTTATAGATAAAAAGTGCTTTGTACTTTGATTCTTGTCCAAATGACGAAATCGATAAGGACAACCCTATTATTGTTATTATGATGTATTTCATTGTATTTCGTATTTGATTATTTGAACATGTATGAGATATCAATTCTAACCTCAGGGTAACTATCCTTTTTCCCGTTAAAATTGTAATAATGGGAACTACCATCAAGTTTTATAGCAACCTTTTCAATTGGCCTGAAAACGACGCCCAAGGACGGTTTCAAAAATTCACCGTCATCCGCCACTCCAGCCTCGTTGTCTCCTCCAAAGTCTTTGCTGCCAATATTTTCCTTGTTCTCATAGTGATCTAAGAAAAAGTAAGGTGTAAACTTTCCCTTCGTTGTATTGATATCGTAGCTAAAGCGCAAATACCATGTGTTTACATCGTAGTCTCCGTTCACATCAACATCGGCAGCTGAGGTCGGTGTTGCAGTGTTGAACATTCTTCCCGTCTGTGAAGCGTTGAGTTGCCCATTTGTAAATAATGCAAAAACGTCATCTGGATTTCGATCTGCATCGTGACTGGCTTTAAAATAAGCAGCCTTTACGCTGAAGTTTCCCTTACGTGTTTCGGCAAATATTCCAAACACTGAATACTTATCTCCACTCATCCAAGGTAAGATTCCGGCCTTGGGAGATCCATCCCCTACTCCCACAGTAGATTGTGATTTTGCTGATCCAATGTTAGAAGTGTATCCTGACATTCCAACCATCAGGAAGCTTGTTGCGTACCTAAGATCCCAGCCAAGTGGTAAAACATCCGTCTCTGGACCACTTTCGCCATTGGAAGTTGTAAGCAAATACTTTAGGGTTTTTGTGCCCATCTTTTTCTCTCCATGAATGGAAAACAAGCTAGTTCTTGGTAACAGAAGATGATCACCATCGAAAAGTTCGGGCGGCTCAATTCCAGCGTAAGTAGGAACTTGGTCCAGCCTTTCGTTAAACAACCCAAACCTCCTGTATTGCCTTCCAGCTCGGATTTGAAACATGTCATGCACCTTCCAATTTCCCCAGGCATTTACCAGCTGAATATCGTCATCGTTTTTACCGAGGTTAAAGAACACTGAAAACTTCTCAGAAAGTCGAGAGCCTCCATAAATGTGAAAACTTGGATTTCCCATTTCAAAAGCTCCTGACTCATAAACAGTATTTCCTGAGCCATCAATTGAAGGTTCGTTAAACACTTTCTCAGCATTAAAATTCAGAAATCCATAAAAGGAAAGTTTGTTAATCTCCTGACTTTCCAGATCTACCCAGTCCTCGATGGACATGTCAACAACATTCCTGTTCATGATCTCTTCGAGCGAAAGGTCGAGGTCTGCACTTTCCTGTGCTTTCAAGACACTTGGAAGGAAAATAAGCATGCAAATCAACGTTCTAAATAGGTTATTTTTCATAGGTTAAATAATTAGATAATTTGTTAACACGCATACTCGCATGTTAATGTATTGAAAAGTCTAAAGCGCGAATACAACACTTGGATTGTCATGCTTACTTGGAAGAACGTATTAATAATCTGGCCCTAGAAAACGTGGAATTATTTCCATTCCTTGGAAAGGAGGGCCTCAGTAGAACTTCTTCATAGGAAACTCCTTTCCTACGACAGGCAGCTACAGTGTTGGTTGACATGATACTTCAATTTGTTTCGCTTAATCCGTTTTAATTGAAGTGAGTAATCCGATTTCAATTGCTGGTAAAAAATCTCACTCGATATTATCAATTGATAATATTTTACAATGATATATCTGTAAGACGCTCATACCTATGTTGTTTTCTCTTAGATCAGAGTAATTAAAATGCCTACTTCTATTGTCAGTTGAACGACACTCGACTCTTGAGACATTACGATCCAAAAAAAAATCAAATTAATACTAAAAACTCACTCACTTCGCTTTACTACAGATGCATGATAATATTCAATTCTGAGAAAATTTTGAAGTCCTTGTCTGTACTACCATTGTAATGATTATGCAGGTTTAGTTCCAGGAATTTGAATTGAGACCATACCTTCGCAGTGAAAATTTTATCGCACATGAAAGTACTAACTCTCCTACTCCTGTTCAGTAGTTTTCTGGTAGATGCCCAGGAACAGAAAAAACCAGTTCTTGTCGTTGGTATTGTTGTCGATCAAATGAAAATGGAATATTTGAATCGATACTATGATAAATTTTCTGAAGGAGGTTTCAAGAGACTAGTGAGTAATGGATTTCTGTTCAAGAACTCACACTACAACTATATTCCAACAAAAACAGGTCCTGGACATGCGTCTATTTATACAGGTACGGCACCATCGAATCACGGCATCATAGCTAACGACTGGTATGTAAGAGGGAAGAATTTAACGATGAATTGTGTTTCAGATTTGACAGTTACTGCAGTTGGTGGATCAGCAAGAAATGGAAAATACTCTCCAAAAAACCTCATCTCCTCAACTGTAACGGATGAGTTAAGGTCGTTTTCGAATTTCAGATCCAAAATAGTTAGTGTTTCCATTAAGAATCGTGGTGCCATCCTACCAGGCGGCCATAACCCAACAGGTGCGTATTGGATGGATACAAATACCGGTGATTTCATGACAAGCACCTACTATAGCAAGCAACTCCCTAATTGGGTCGATCAATTCAACAATAGAAAGCTCGTTTCCAATTACCTCAATATCACTTGGAACACTTTGCAGCCAATTGGAAATTATACAGAAAGCACATTGGATGATACAGACTATGAGCGCATCTTAAAAGGAAAGAAAAGACCCACGTTTCCTTACGTACTATCTGAGATGGTCCAACTTGAAGGTGTGGACTTAATAAGGGAAACACCCTTCGGCAACACACTCACTTTGGAGATGGCACTGGCATCAATTAAAGGAGAGGAGTTGGGACAAGATGAATTCACCGATTTTTTGGCAGTAAGCTTCTCCTCGACAGACTATGTAGGCCATGCATTCGGACCCAACTCAGTTGAGATAGAAGACACCTACCTCCGATTAGATTTAGATCTTGCTCGCCTCCTGAAATACCTGGACGATAATTTTGCAGGCAACTATCAGGTTTTCCTAACCTCAGACCATGGTGTAGCGAATGTTCCACAATACCAAATAGATAATAAACTACCTGGCGGATACATTAATCATGAAAATTGGACGAAAGCATTTGACACCAAAATCAAAGGAATTTTGGGAGCGAAAAATTGGGTACTCAGTATTTCTAACAATCAGATTTTTCTAAACAGACCTCTTATTCACGCTAATGGAATGAACCTAGCTGAGGTGCAGGAAAAAGTTCGAGAAGTTGTTTTATCTATGAATTATGTTGAGCAAGCTTTTACATCAGTGGAGATGGACCAGCGAAATGGCACCGATCATTACAAGCTACTACTGCAAAATGGATTTCACAGCCAAAGGTCAGGTGACCTATTGTTGAAAATGTCTCCGGGATATATTTGGGACGACTGGGGAAGAAAAGGAACTACTCATCAAAGTGGAAACACGAATGACACACATGTACCAATCATCTTTTTTGGTAAGAATATCCCCGCTGGGGAATCCGTTCGAAGGGTGGCGACTGTAGATATTGCACCAACTATTTCCATGTTACTTGATATTTCACTTCCAAGCAATACTACAGGTGAGCCCCTTTATGAACTTTTTAAATAGAACAAATTCAAATTTTTGAAGTATACAATGTCTATGTTTAAAACCTTTAGCCTTTCGCTTTTTCTCGCAGTTGGATTCGCATCCCTGGCTCAGCCACTTAAATTGGCAAAACTAAAGTATGGCGGAGGAGGTGATTGGTACGCCAACAAAACAGCACT
>JBDWQX010000284.1:0-9569 GCA_039986395.1 Cyclobacteriaceae bacterium | reverse complement strand
ATGAACCAGCAGCTCTTGCCCGGCTGGCTTCACGGCATGCTCTATTCGAAGTGGAAGTTGATGATTTACTACGAAAGAAGAAATTCGTAGACCTCCATCGAGTAATCAAGGAATCCATGCAAGTAGCAGTCGAAAGATATTCATTGAAAGACTTAGAGGGATTTGCTGGATTTACTCGAACGCTCGACCTTCAAACAGCAAGCGAAGCACGACGGAAGCTGGGCGCAGCATTGAATCTTGGCATGCTAGATCGAATAACGGACGAGGATAAATATGCTGTGGAAGAGTACAATAAAGATGATTGTATGGCTACTCTAAAACTGCATCAATGGCTTGAGGATATTTTTCAGAGTGAAAAGGATTTACATGGATTTACCAGACCCGGAGCGGTTGAAGGTGAAGTGAGTGAAAAAGTTCGAGAAAGAGAGCAAAGAGCTCTGGATCTATATGATGCACTTCAGAAGGAATTGCCTGAAGACATGGAGTCTGAAGAGTATAAGGCCAAGTGGCTATTGCTCAATAGTATATCGTATTACAGGCGAGGGGAACGAATGGGGTGGTTTGAGTTTTATCGATTAAGAAATCTTCAGCCTGATGAGTTGATTGAGGAAAAGGGTGCTTTGACCTATCTGACCTATGTAGAGACATTGCCTAAAAAACCTAGAGAAAGAAATCCAGTTCATCGATATTCATTTATACAACAAGAAGTAGCCAGTGACTTCACCAAAATAGGAACTTCGGTTATTGAAACGGATAGTCTTTTTTCCGGAACAATCAAGGGTTTCGATAGTCAAAGTAGATGGATTGATATTAGCACAAAAGACGAAAATTATAAACGCACCTTGAACATACAGGTTGATGTTTCCAGATTAATGAATCAAAATATTTCTCTTGAAAATAGTTTACATAGTTATGTTTCATATGTGATAGCAAATGGTTTCAAAGGAAAGCATCAATGTGTTCACCATTTACTCTTAAAGCAAGCTCCCGCCTTAGCAAATGAGGATGCATTTTTAAAAAGAAAGCCAGGACAAGATTTGAAGGAATACACATATTCTATCCTCAATAAACTTGATCATAGCATACTCCCCATACAAGGACCTCCAGGAAGCGGGAAAACTTATCTAGGAGCCTTGATGATCATGCGGTTGGTAAATGATGGGAAAAGAATTGGCATATGTGCATTGAGTCATAGTGCTATTCAAAATGTCATTAAAAAAGTTAAAGAACACGCGGCAAAGGATGACCTAGAAATAGGAGCTATTCACTACAATACTCGTAATATGGATGTCCCAGATGATTATGATGTAGTAAGTGATAAGAAGAAGGCAGTTCAGGAAGTGAAAAATGGAAAGCTCACTGGAGGCACAGTTTACTTTTGGGCATCTGATGCCGTAGAGCAGCAACTAGATTATCTCTTCATTGATGAAGCGGGTCAATTGTCTTTGAATCAAATCATTTCGGCTTCCAAGTCCACTAAGAATCTGGTTCTTTTAGGGGATCCGCAACAATTGGAACAACCACAACAAGGAGCCCACCCTGAGAATTCTGATATTTCAGGTTTAGATCACTTATTGGGAAGTGAAGACACAATCGCACCAAACAAAGGAATTTTCCTTGATACTACTCGGCGATTGCCAGAATCAATAAGTTTGTTTACCTCCACTCTCTATTATGATGGAAAGCTACTCTCTCACCCAGATACATCTAATCAGAACTTGGTTGGAAGTGAACAATTTCAACAACCAGGGCTCTACTATGTACCAGTTTCACATGAGGGAAACCAGAATAAATCGGTGGAAGAAATCGAAGTAGTTGCTGAAATTGTTAGACAACTCCTTAAGGAAAAATGTACATGGACGGATAGGTATCGCAAACCACACCCACTAACTAATGAGGATTTTCGAGTAATTGCGCCATACAATGTGCAGGTAGATGCATTGAAGGAGAGGTTACCAGATATTCAGGTTGGTACGGTAGATAAATTTCAAGGTCGAGAAGCACCTGTTGTGATCTATAGCATGACCAGTTCATCAAGTGAAGATGCACCTCGAGGTATGGGATTTCTTTATGACCCACACAGAATGAACGTAGCTACTAGCCGAGCACAATGTCTCAGCATTTTAGTAGCGAACCAAAAGCTATTTGAGCCGGAATGTCATTCAATTGATCAAATGCGAATGGCTAATGGAATGTGTAGTTATCGGGAGATGGCAACAGAGGTTGACAATTATTTGAAATAATTAGATAGACAACCGATGTCCGAACAGCACTCCGATAACGTTTACGCTTTTAACAGAAGTAAGAAAACCGTTTATGTTCTGGATGTTCCAAAAGGCAAAAACGGATACGCCTGTTGCGGATGTGGTCGTGAAGTGATTGCCATTCATCGCTCCAAGGAAACATGGCAGCCCTACTTCAGGCATCATGTTACTGATGTAAAGACAGCTGGTAAATGTTCATATCGCGATGAAACATACCGACATAAGCTGGCAAAGGAGATCCTTCAGCGAATAAAGCAAGTACGCGTTCCGGGAGTTAAGAAAAATCCTCCCATGGGGATGGAAGGAGATCCTATGATCATATCAAAACCGAGAACAATCCATGGTGCTAAGGTTTTGGTTGAACGGCAATTTTATGAAGGTGAAGACAACCTTGTACACTACGGTGCTAATCCAAAAATCAAGATACGTGAACATCTTATCAAACCAGATATCACCTTTCTAGATGATCAGAATAAACCTATACTGTTCATTGAAGTGGTAGCAACACATGCCGTGAATCAAACAAAATATTTAAAGATAAAGCGACTCGGAATTGATACTATCCAGGTCAGAGTGCCTAAGGATTCTCCAGAGGAGATTGAGAAATCCTTTTTTACAGTAAAACACACAAAATGGATCTATAACAATGAGCTCGAATCCACAACATACATTCCAACTTCCGGATCATATAGTCCAGGAGTTTCAGAGTCTGATGAGTTCCAAGGAGGAGTTTTTGATGAAACTCTCTCCTGCAGACGTACACAAATTGGAAACCTCATACGCGCAATTGATAGATGCTTTCAATCAGGACACTATTCCAGAGCTGAAAGATCAATTACAAGACAACTTAAAGATACAAAAGAGACTACAGCAGGGCTTAAAGAAAGATACGAGAAGCTCCGAGAAGAAGCTGAGCAAAGAGCATACAAACCATTTGAACAGGATATCCAAAGAGTTGAATCAAGAAGAAGTGATATTCAGCAAGAAGAAGCTTCACTGGAGGAGCGATATTCTCGAAAGAGAAATGAAATTGAAGAAGAAATTGCAGCTGCTGAATCCAAATATCAACAGCGAATTGAAACGCTTGGAGGAACGGGAAAATCTTTTGAAGAAAGAAAGGTTGATATTAGAAGGGAAGGAGATGAGTATGAAAAGATTATCGAAGGAATTAGAGACGATCAAAGAAGAGAAAGAAAGCTTATTGAGTCAGCTCCTGCTCAAAAAAGAAAAGATATCAGAGCAATGGGAGGAGACTATAGAAAAAAGATCAGAAGAATTGATAAGGAAAAAGATCAGTCTGAAAAACAAGAAATCTCAGCTTCAAAGCGATTTCACCAGCTTGAAGATGATCTTAGAAGTCGAATTGACAAACGAGGAGAATCGTTTGCTCAAGCAGTTAGAGAACGAGATGCAACAGGAGATGGATCAACTTACGGAAAGCTTCGAGCAATCCTCAACAAGTACGGGAGGTATTCCAATCTCCAAGAGATATACGTTAGCATCAGAAGAGTTAAAAAAGCGAAAGAATGGTTTGACACGGCTCCTTGGACGGGTTGGGGTTGACGAAGAATTGTTTTGGGAAAAATTTGAATCGTTGTACAATGAATGTTGAGGATAGATTAACAAGAATGTGGTTGAGTACAAATTATTGGTTATAAAACATTTATTAATTATGAGTCTTTCACCTGAGCAAGTAGCCTTTCTAAAAAAGCACGGAATTTCAGAAGAGCTCTTATTTGATGCCGCTGGTTATACCTCCGCTGAATATAAAGATTTAATGAAGGACCAAGGAAAGAAAATCGCATTTAACGTAACTACTTGCTATAGGGGACATAAACTAAGAACCAGACATGGACAATGTGTCCAATGCAGACCAGCTAATTTGGCTTTCATTTTTAGAGGAAATGGAACTACTTATTTAGCTGGGAGTCGTGAAAGCAAGTCATTCAAAATTGGATTCACCAAAAGTAAGAACTTACGAGAAGAGTCACTTAACAAGAAGAATGAAGGATATGGTGGACATAGTGACTGGGAATTGCTTCTTTGGATTGAAAGCATACATGCCGGAGAAATTGAACAATTAGGGCATGGCCAACTGAAGCAATACCAAGAGATGAAATTTTATTATCATGAAGGTAAAAAACAAGAGGCTAAAGAGCTATTTAAAGGGCCATATCAGAAAATGAAAGAGGCGATACTTTATGCTATTTTGGAAAAAAACGAAGACCCAATGATGATCCGTGAAAAGACTCACAGAATACATCGATATGAATTTCAATAAAGATTTACGTCAAGCGGTATATTTGATGAACCGTAATTTCTATCAATTAAATGTCCCGACTAACCGAACTTGTTTCTCAAATAAAATCCAAAGATTCTCAGCTTGGTATTGAACTAGAAAAGGAATTCAAGGCCCTTTCATCTAGAAGGCAATTCGGCCTCAACTTCGAACGACACAGACCTGAGAGTGTGGAGCTGCCTAATAGAGTAGTGCGAAAAAGTGATAAGGTGAGAGTGCTACCACAGCGCGGTAGTACTATGAAGGGAGACCAACAACTTTGGAAAGTGAAAGAACTTGGAGGTGCCAAAAATAAAGGAATGGCTATTCTGGAGTCCATTGGCGAAAAAGAAATAGAGATCAAGGAAGTTATCGTTGATGATTTAGTAGTAATAGCCGAATTCCAAGATTACATCTATCCTGGTCTAGTCAGCACTGGGAAGGTAGAGAAAAATCCAGAAAAGCCATTCCATACTGTCATCAATGGAGAGAATTACCATGTGCTAAAGGCACTGACCTTTACACACAAAGGAAAAATTGATGCCATTTACATAGATCCTCCTTACAATACCGGAGCAAAAGACTGGAAGTACAACAATGACTATGTGGAATCCGAAGACAACTACAGACATAGCAAGTGGTTAGCGTTTATGGAAAGACGTTTGAAAATTGCTAAAAAGCTCTTGATTCCTGACCAATCAGTATTAATTATTTCCATTGATGAAAAGGAGGTCCATAGATTAGGTTTGCTAATTGAGCAAACGTTCCCAGAGGGTGTGATTCAAATGGCAACTTCTGTGATAAGTGCGAAAGGAGCCTTCAGACCTGGTAAATTTTCACGTGTTGAAGAGCACCTTTTTATAGTAACTCTTGGTTCAGTTGCAATTACCCCATGGGAAAGAAACATGCTTGATCCAATCAAAAATGATGACAACAAGGCTACAAAAGTTGAATGGCTTGGACTAAGACGAAGAGAACCAACGAGCACACGTGGAGCTCGACCAAATCAATTCTATCCAATTTTTGTAAATATTGAATCTGGAAATATATCCGCAATTGGAGACGCAGTTGAGGATGATGTTGATAGAGAAACCGTTCAGATTCCGGATGGATCAATAGCTATTTGGCCACTAAAACCTGATGGTACGGAAATGTTGTGGGGGCTCACACCAAAGGTTCTCGAGGGCAATTGGAAAAAGGGGTTTGTAAGAATTAATAACTGGAAAAAGGACACCCTTTCTGGCAATGTACAATATCTTCCTTCAGGCACAATTGATCAAATCAAAAATGGAGAAATAGTAATTAAAGGTCATGCCAAGGATAATTCTGTGTTGGCAATAAAGGTCACTGAAGAATCTAACCCACCACCTAAAAGAGTCTGGAATTTACCATCGCATAATGCCGAAACAGGTGGAACGAATATTTTATCTGCTCTTATTCCAGGCCGAAGATTTCCCTTTCCAAAGTCTGTTTACGCGATTGAGGACGTCCTAAGGTTTTTTATAAAAGACAATGAAAATGCAATTGTGTTAGATTTTTTTGCCGGATCTGGTACGACTGCTCATGCAGTTATGCGTCTCAATCGACAAGATGATGGAAAAAGACAGACCATATCGATAACGAACAATGAAGTTTCGGCAGATGAACAAAAGAAATTAAGAGTCAAAGAGCTTAGGCCGGGGGATGATAATTGGGAAAAATGGGGCATATGTGACCACATCACAAAGCCAAGAATTAAAGCAGCCATCACAGGAAAAACGCCTGAAGGAAACTCTATTGAAGGGGATTATAAATTCACTGATGAGTTTCCAATGAGTACTGGATTTGATGAGAATGCAGAATTCTTCACATTAACCTATGAAAGCCCAATTGCCATTAACCACAATCTTGCCCTTAAACATATAGCACCTTTGCTTTGGATGAGAGCCGGAAGTATTGGATCAAGGATTGAAGAAGTTTCCAAAAATGGATGGGGAGTTGTAGAAGCGTATGGATTGTTAGTTGATCTTGATAAAAGTTCAGATTTTGTTGAGGTCGTTCGTAAAATGGATTCGTTGAAAATGACCTATATCGTTACTAATGATGACCGGAGGTTCCAATCTGTCGCCAGACAACTTCCACAAACAGTAGAGCCTATTCGCTTGTACGAGTCCTATTTAAAGAATTTTCAATTTACAGCTGAATAGCCATGAAGTTTACCCTTAAGGATTATCAAGAAGAAGCTGTTGGTGATGTTCTCATAAACATAAATAAGGCTGCCAAAAGATGGCACGAGGATAATGATATTCATGCATTTTCGCTTACAGCTACCACTGGTGCTGGAAAAACCGTCATGGCAGCAGCTGTTTTTGAAGCACTGTTTTATGGGGATGATACATATGATTTCGAAGCTGATCCAACTGCCACGGTCATATGGTTTAGTGATGATCCATCACTCAATGAACAGACCAGGTACAGGCTCATGGAAGCAGCGGATAAACTGGATTTCTCAGACTTGGAGGTAGTGGATAATACCTTTGCAAAAGAGAAATTGGAACCTGGTAAAATCTATTTTTTGAATACTCAAAAACTTTCTAAATCAAGCTTACTTGTAAGAGGACATAGAGACACAGAAGAAATTGATCCTGATCAACAGGAGATATTTCCAGATTCTAGGCCTGATTCCCGAGCATTCACCATTTGGGACATCATTCAAAATACCATTGAAGATTCTGAGCGTACCCTATACCTTGTTCTGGATGAGGCACATAGAGGAATGGGAAAATCTTCAACCTCAAATGGTGATAAGTCTACAATTGTTAAAAGGCTGATAAATGGAGCTGGTTCAGTCCCAGCTATTCCGATTGTTTGGGGTATTTCAGCAACAGTAGAGCGGTTCAATAAGGCCATTGAAGCCGCAGAAAAGAGAAGTACACTACCGAATGTAATAGTGGATTCAGCTAAAGTTCAAGAGTCCGGTCTTTTAAAAGATACGATAATACTTGATAATCCTGAAGGAGTGGGACAATTCGATACAGTATTGGTTCGAAGGGGTGCTCAAAAGATAAAAGAATCCTCAGAAGCATGGAAAAACTATGCTGATCAGCAAGGCGAAAAAAACGCAGTGCTTCCATTGATGGTTCTACAGGTACCCAATACACCTGACCCAGACTCAATCGGTGTAGCTCTTGATACCATTTTTTCTGAATGGCCAGATATAAACCCCAGTTCAGCAGCACATGTCTTTGGTGAACACAAGACTTTAATTTTCGGTGGACATGCAGTCAAATACGTCTCCCCTCAAAGAGTCCAGGACGAAACTAAAATAAGAATTCTAATAGCCAAAGATGCGATCAGTACAGGGTGGGATTGTCCTCGAGCTGAAGTGATGGTTTCATTCAGACCGGCTAAGGATAAAACGCACATTACTCAGCTACTTGGTAGGATGGTAAGGACACCATTAGCCCGACGAATACCTGGGAATGAAAGACTGAATTCTGTTGACTGTCTGTTGCCATTTTTTGATGCTAAATCTGTAGAGGCTGTTGCGGATGCTTTAATGACAGGAGGAGCAGAAGAAGAGCAGTCTACCATTGTAGGACGAAAGGTTTTGATCAATCCGATTGAAACAAAACCGAATCCTTCTATTGATGAAAAAGTGTGGGAATGTTTTGAAGCATTACCTTCTCAATCTTTACCAAGAAAAGAGGCAAAACCTATTAAGCGATTGACAGCTTTGGCACAGGAATTTGCAGCAGATAACATCATTCCTGATGCAGGGAAGAAGGCGCACAGTGAGCTACACAAAGCACTAGATGCTGCATCAAAGCGATACTCATCTGAAATAGATAAAGCTAGAAATCAGACATTAGTTGTTAAAGGAAGAAGCCTTGTAACAGATTTGGCTGATCAAAGCAAATCTTTCAATGAATTCGTAGAGGATGCGGATTTCACAGTAATCTATGATTCCTTTCGAAGAGCCGCTCGGGTGATGAGTCCAGACTTGGCCAGAACATATGCTGAGTACCTTGCCGCAACTAAAGAGGGAGATGATGAGGAGTTACTTACAGAAGCCTACACTGACATTGCTTCAATGGGTTTAGTGCCTGATATTCAAAAATATCTGGATTCTGAGGCTGATGTACTTGCAAAGAAATGGTTCGCAGAAAAAAGGGTAGAGATCAAGGGGCAATCCGATGAAAGGCAAGAAGTATATCGGGATTTGAAAAGTTGGAGTAAGGAGCCTGAAATAATTGATTTGGTAAAACCCAAATCATGGATGATGGCAACAACCATTCTTGAGAAAGAGGTTGAAACTCCAATAAAAAAACATTTGCATCATATGATGTGTGATGAGGTAGACAAAATGTTTCCCTGTGACCTGAATGATTGGGAATCTGAGGTATTAGCAACTGAGTCCGCAAGAAACGAATTCGTTACATGGTATCGGAATCCAGCCAGAACATCACAAGACTCTCTAGGGATTGCCTATGAGGAGGACAAGACATTCAAGATCATGAGACCAGATTTCATTTTCTTTTCGACTGATGATTCTGAAAATGTCATTGCTGACATAGTGGATCCTCATGGAACACACTTAAGTGATGCCATGCCAAAGCTTTTGGGCTTAGCTGCATACGCAGAGGAGCATGCTAAATATTACAGGAGAATCGATGCTGTTGCAAAGGTTGGCGAGAAATTTAAGGTGATTGACCTGAAGGAAAAAGAATCCAGAGCGGCTATTTCTCAATCAACGAGTGCAAAGAGTCTGTTTGAAAGTTCGATTGCGCAGGATTACTAGAGGTATACCGTAGTTTTTATGAAAGAGGCAAGTAAAATATTAGATGAATATAATCGTAATATTTTTGGCATAGAACTGATTTTTTCACCATTACGCGAATATCAGGACGTAATGGAAAAATTCCTTAGTGATTACGCGAATAAATATGACTTAAAAGGTGAACTAGCAAGGATTGAGGAAGAGTCCAAAGATTATGATTATGAGAACAGAGGTACGTTCCTAAGTCATTTCTCTCAAGGAGCCTTTG
>JBDWQX010000283.1:0-22928 GCA_039986395.1 Cyclobacteriaceae bacterium | reverse complement strand
GATGGCATTTACGACACACTTAAGCAATGTGCTAAAATTTCACAATCTGCTGGTGGGATAGGACTAAGCATTCACAATGTGAGAGCAACTGGTTCTTACATCAAAGGAACAAATGGCACTTCCAACGGGATAGTACCAATGCTTCGAAATTTCGACATGACCGCTCGTTACGTTGATCAGGGCGGTGGGAAAAGAAAAGGAAGCTTTGCCATCTACCTGGAGCCATGGCATGCTGATATTTTTGAATTCCTTGATTTGAGAAAAAATCATGGGAAAGAAGAAATGCGAGCTAGAGATCTTTTCTATGCCCTCTGGATTCCAGATTTGTTCATGAAGCGAGTAGAAGAGAATGGTGATTGGTCACTTTTTGATCCTAACGTATGCACTGGACTCTATGAGAAGTATGGAGATGAATTCGAAGCTCTTTACGAGAAATACGAGAAGGAAGGCAAAGCAAGAAGAACTATCAAAGCTCAAGACCTGTGGTTTGAGATTCTAGAAGCCCAAATAGAAACAGGAACACCTTATATGCTTTATAAGGATGCAGCAAACAAAAAATCTAATCAGAAAAACTTAGGTACAATCAGATCTAGTAATCTATGTACTGAGATCATGGAGTACACTTCGAAAGATGAGGTAGCGGTCTGCAACCTGGCTTCTATCGCACTTTCTAAGTTTGTGATTGATGGAAAATTCGACCATCAAAAACTTTACGAAATCACAAAGGTTGCAACAAGAAATCTCAACAAAGTAATAGACGTCAATTACTATCCAGTAAAAGAGGCTAGAAATTCAAATATAAAGCATCGGCCAATTGGTATTGGTGTTCAAGGTCTGGCAGATACATTCCTCCTACTGAAAATGGCATTTGAATCTGAGGAAGCTCAGAAATTGAATAGAGAGATATTCGAGACCATCTATTTTGCCGCAATGGAGACTTCGATGGAATTAGCTAAGGATCAAGGTCCTTATGAGACATACAAAGGATCTCCAGTATCAAAAGGAATATTCCAATTTGATATGTGGGGTGTTGAGCCTGATTCTGGAAGATGGGATTGGTACGACTTGAAGCAAAAAGTTAGAAAAAACGGAGTTAGAAATTCACTACTTCTTGCGCCTATGCCTACCGCTTCAACTTCGCAGATACTTGGAAACAACGAATGCTTCGAACCATACACATCTAATCTCTATGTCCGACGCGTTCTTTCTGGGGAGTTCATTGTAGCTAACAAACACCTAATGAAAGATTTGATCGCGTTAAATCTTTGGGATGACAAGATGATGAACAGAATAAAAGCCGAGAATGGTTCTGTTCAAAATATTTCTGAGATTCCAGAAGATATAAAGGAGCGGTATAAAACTGTTTGGGAAATTTCCCAGAAAGCAATCATTGACATGTCTGCAGAAAGAGGTGCCTACATTTGTCAAAGTCAAAGCCTTAATATCCATCTGCAAGATGCAAACTTCGGTAAGATGACTTCCATGCATTTCTATGCTTGGAAAAAAGGATTGAAAACAGGCATGTACTACCTGAGAACGAAAGCAGCAACAGATGCTATTAAGTTCACTGTGGAAAAAGAGCAAAAGGAACAACCAAAGGAAGCAGTGGTGGAGGCCCAGACAGTAGTGCAGGGTCAGCAAGCCACCATCAGCCAAGAGCAACTTGATCAACAAGCGGCAATGCAATGTTCGCTTGATGATCCAGAAGGCTGCGAAATGTGCGGATCTTAAGCCAAAAAGAGTAGGTTCGCCATCTTTCAGGATAGTAAGGAATATAGGAAGCATGTATACTTGATGTATACATGCTTTTTTGGTTACCTTTTTATCAGTCCAATACTTTTATCAAATGATAACGCAAGTGTTGGCCACTACGATTACTTAGATCAATAGTGCCTCTAAAAGATCGCAGAACCAGCATCACGATTCATCTAGAATGATTTTTTGAGTCAGATGCAATGGAGAACACTCAAATTTATCTGTATAATTAAATCCACTCAATTATACCATTTGTTGATTCTCCCAAATTAAGAGAATCGGAATTCACTCTATGGCAGAGTAAATAGAAATGCCACACACGTGAATAAAACAGCGAGAATAATTCCAATCCAGAACAATAAATCTGTTTTGGTTCCATTGAATGGCCTCCAGGAAGGCCCTTCATTGCACAAATCTGAGGACGAACTTCTTCTTCAAAGCATCAGTCAAAACATCAATGAGGCAATCTATCGTAGCATTCGAGGGAAGGGGCTTGTATACATAAATGATGCTTTCGTAAAAATGTTTGGCTATTCCAGTGAATTTGAAATCCTAAATCAAAGTGCGCTTAATCTCTACAACAATCCAATAGAACGCGAAGCCCTGGCAAAAGAGATCGTAAAGAATGGTTCAGTTACAAACAAAGAAGTGGAATTCAGGAGAAAGGATGGTACCATATTCAACGGGTCCTTTAGTTCTACAATGGTTCAAGGTAACGATGGTGTAACCTACTTTGATGGTGCCATACGGGATATTACCACAAGAAAAAGAGCCCAGCAAGAGTTAAACTATCAATCAGAAATTCAAAGAGTTCTAATTGACATTTCCTCCCAATATCTCAATCTTCCATTAGACTCAATAGATGAAGCAGTAAATACAACACTGCAGAAGCTCGGGACATTTCTAAAAATCGATAGGCTTCAAATCCATAACTATGACTTTGCAAGGAATCAATGCACGACCACTTACGAATGGTGTGCTAAAGGAATTAACTCATCTGGCGATGAGTCGAATAAAATACCAATTGATTCCATTAGTGAAATGGCTGGCTGCCACCTCAAAGGTGAGAATCTTTTCATTGCTGATGTTAACCTACTTGAAGAAAGTCTTGTTAAAGAAGCCCTTCAAAGACAGCAAATAAGGAGCGTTCTTTCAGTACCCATGATACTTGAAAACAACTGTGTTGGTTTCATACGTTTAGATTCAGTCAAGTCCCTGCGGGGGTACAGCAATAGTGAAGTCACCATGATAAAACTATTTGCCAATATGTCGGTAAACATTATGTCTCGGGCAACCGATCAAGAGAAACTACATGAATTACTAGAAACAACAATCCTACAGAAAAAGCGCCTCAAAGACTTTTCACAAATCACCTCGCACAATATTAGAACCTCTGTTGCAAATCTGGTCGCAATCAACAATCTGCTTCAGGACGATGCTGGAAATTCACAGTACCTACAATACTTAGATACATCCATTGAAAAACTTGATAAGAGCATTTATAACATAAATAGTCTTCTGAACTTTGACAACCAGTTCGAATTACTGCACAAAGAAACTTGCAACATAGCGTTGGTGGTTGATCAAGTGCTCCAGTTGAACCAAGAATTTATTCTTGAGAATGATATCGAAGTAATCAATCTACTTCCTAGTTCCCTAGAAGTGGCGGCTTTCCCATCCTATCTCCAGGGGATTTTCCATCATTTGATTTCCAACGCCCTTGAACATGGTACAGATGTCGAGTCGAAGAAGGTAAGAATCGAATACACGGGGTCTAGAAAATCAGTCTCCGTTCGCATAGTGGATTATGGAAGAGGAATCGACTTGAATCGGCATCATAAAAAACTATTCAAGGCAGGAGTCCAGTTTCATGCTGACAATTCTACTGGACAGGGAATGGGGCTTTTTATGACCAACTATATGGTAGAAGCCATGGGTTGGCAAATACAGGTAGACAGCTACGTTGGCAAAGGGTCTGTCTTCACTTTGACTTTTAGCAATGATTGATTCTTGGGCAACATCTGGAGAACTTAAAGCTCGAGAAGTAAAATCTTGGGTTGTAAAGGAGTTCAATTCGGCAGGATGGAGCTACGTCATCTCATCTGCATTGCCAGAACTGCTTGATCACAATTCAGCTTTCAATTGTTTTGACATCAACGATAAAACAGATTGGGATAAGCAGGAGGTCAAAATCATCGCTAAGCACCTTTCCATTCTCTATAAAAAAAGGAAAGAGATCTTAGGCAAAATCTAGAAAAGCGATTAATCAGACACTTCCTTTTTTCAGTTCTTCAACGATTTCCGGATTCAGAAGCGTTGATGTGTCTCCCAGATTTGAAACATCACCACTGGCAATTTTCCTAAGTATTCGGCGCATGATTTTCCCGGACCGTGTCTTTGGTAAACCAGAAACAATCTGAACTTTATCTGGTTTTGCAATTGGGCCGATCAGATCAGAAACAACTTTCCTAATCTCTTCCTCGATGCCTGATTCTGTCGCAATTACATAGGCATAGATGCCCTGTCCTTTTATATCATGTGGATAGCCTACAACCGCAGATTCGATAACCTTTGGATGTTCATTAACTGCATTCTCTACTTCTGCCGTCCCCATTCTATGACCAGAAACGTTCATAACATCATCTACTCTGCCTAAGATTCGCAAGTACCCATCATGATCCCTTTTTACCCCATCTCCGGTAAAGTACAGATTCTCGTACGTGCTAAAGTAGGTCTGCCTACATCGCTCATGGTCACCGTAGGTCGTCCGCAAAATTGACGGCCATGGGAATTTGATACACAGATTCCCTTCAACATTATTACCAACCAGTTCGCGGCCTTCCGAATCGACAATTATAGGCTGAACTCCTGGAAGCGGAAGTGAGGCGTGTGTAGGTTTGTTTGGTGTAATCCCGGCCAGTGCAGAAATCATCATTCCACCTGTCTCTGTTTGCCACCATGTATCCACCAATGGACATTTTCCTTTCCCTACATTGAGGTGGTACCAGTGCCAGGCCTCTTCATTTATTGGCTCTCCGACCGATCCAATTACTTTGAGAGAATCAAGTTTATATGGTTCCAATGGCTCTAGTCCTTGAGCTTCCAACGCTCGGATTGCTGTGGGTGCTGTATAAAATTGATTTACTTGATGCTTATCACAGGCATGCCAGAATCGACCTGCGTCAGGATAGGTTGGCACTCCTTCAAACATCATTGTCGTTGCTCCCGCCAATAGTGGACCATACACAATGTATGAATGCCCAGTGATCCATCCAACGTCGGCTGTGCACCAGTACACATCCCCAGGGTCGTATTGAAAAACATTTAGAAAAGAATAATAGGTGTAAACCATGTACCCTCCACAGGTATGCACTACTCCTTTCGGTTTACCTGTCGAGCCTGAGGTATATAATATGAACAATAAGTCTTCCGAATCCATGATCTCAGCTTCGTTCTCACTTGAAACTCCATCAATCGCTTCATGCCACCATAGGTCTCTCCCCTCCTGCATAGTGACCTCCGAGTTAGTTCGTTGGAATGTTATTACTTTCTCAACAATACTGCATTTCTCCAAGGCAGCGTCAACGACGCTCTTCACTTCAATCACCTTAGATCCTCGAAAATTACCATCTGAAGTCAATACCATTTTGGCTTGACAGTCATTGATTCTATCTGCAAGAGCATTGGCCGAAAATCCAGCAAAAACAACAGAGTGAACAGCCCCAATTCTCGCACAAGCCAACATCGCCACTGCAGTCTCAGGAACCATCGGCATATAGATAATGACCCTATCTCCCTTTGCAACTCCATTTGCTTTCATCGCATTTGCGAATTGGCACACCTTTCGATGCAACTCTCGATAGCTAATTTTTTCAGAGTCCTCATTTACATCATTAGGCTCCCAAATAATTGCAGTCTGATCACCTCTTTGATCCAGATGTCTGTCCAACAGATTCTCAGTAATATTTAGCTTTCCATTCAAAAACCATTTGATTTCAGGATCCCTAAAGTTCCACTCCAGTACTTTGTCCCACTTCTGATGCCAGTCAAAAGACTCAGCAATTCCCTCCCAAAATTCTTCGGGATTCTCAACGCTCTTATCATAGGCTTGCGTGTACTCAGAAAGCGATTTAATTCTGTGATCCATGATTTCAGATTTTGAAAAAACTAATCTAGCGAAATTTGTTTTAGCTTCTAGGGTAGCGAATACTCTCTGTTAGCTCTTGAACCTCCTTTGGAGGTGGTGGCGTTAATCTTGAGATTACCAATGCAAGTACGAAGTTTATTAGGGCCCCCAACGTTCCAATGCCTTCGGGCGATACGCCAAACCAATACCCATCTGGAGTTCCTGGTCCGCCAAGTTGCGGTTTGAAGTAGATGATATACACGGTGGTAAAAAGAATACCAACGACCATGCCTGTAATGGCTCCTTGTCGATTCATTCTTTTATCAAAAATTCCCAAAATAATGGCAGGAAAAAAGGACGATGCAGCTAGCCCAAAAGCCAGAGCTACAACTTGCGCAACAAAACCAGGTGGATTCAGACCGGCTAACCCAGCAGCCACCACCGCCACGGCAATGGCAATTCGGGCCGCTCTTAACTCACCCTTCTCATTTATATCTGGGGCAATGTATTTTTTCAAAAGATCATGTGAGATTGAGGTAGAGATTACTAGTAACAGTCCTGCTGCCGTTGAAAGGGCTGCTGCCAATCCACCAGCTACTACCAACGCAATTACCCATGCAGGGAGGTTCGCAATCTCTGGATTGGCTAGTACAATTATGTCTCTGTCAATGGTTAACTCGTTTGCTTGAGCATCTGCTACATATTGCATTTTCCCATCTGCATTCTTGTCTTCAAAAGAAATCAGACCCGTATTTTCCCAATTTTTAAACCAGCCAGGCATCTCGCTGTACTCGGCATCTTTTACAGTTGTAAGAAGATTCGTTCTGGCAAATGCTGCCACTGCAGGTGCTGTAGTATAGAGAATCGCGATAAACAACAATGCATACCCTGCTGATATCCTAGCGTCTTTAACTTTCGGTACTGTAAAAAACCTAACGATCACATGAGGAAGACCGGCGGTTCCAAGCATTAGAGCAGCTGTAATGAAAAAGAGATTTGTGGTGTTCTCAGAATTTGTTGCTGTGTACTGGGCAAAACCCAAATCAACCGACAGTTGATCAAGTTTATCCAGAAGATAGGCTCCTCCATCAACCGTTCCTCCAAATCCCAGTTGGGGCACAGGATTCCCGGTCATTTGAATAGAAATAAAAATTGCTGGTACTGTGAAGGCAAATATCAACACGCAGAACTGAGCAACCTGGGTATAGGTGATGCCTTTCATACCACCTAAAACAGCATAAAAGAACACTATGCCAATACCGATCAGAACTCCGGTGTCAAAAGGGACGTTCAGAAAACGAGCGAAGGCGACGCCCACTCCTTTCATCTGTCCAACTACATAAGTGAAGGATACAAAAATCGCGCAGATCAAAGCAATGAGTCTTGCATTTTTTGAATAGTATCGTTCCCCAATAAAATCAGGGACAGTGAACTTTCCGAATTTTCTAAGGTAAGGGGCGAGAAGCAGTGCAAGCAAAACATAGCCGCCTGTCCAGCCCAGCAAGTACTGAGCACCTCCATATCCCATGAAGGATATGAGCCCTGCCATCGACAGAAAAGATGCCGCTGACATCCAGTCCGCAGCAGTAGCCATACCATTTACAACGGGATTTATTCCTCCTCCAGCGACATAAAATTCTTTGGTGCTTCCGGCACGCGACCATACGGCAATGCCTATATAAATCAGAAATGTAAACCCTACAATACTATACGTCCAGATCTCTAAGTTCATTCTACTTTTCGTCTACTTCAAAATCCTTGTCCAATTGGTTCATCAATCGCACATAGACAAAAATCAAAATGATAAAAATGTAGATAGCGCCTTGCTGCGCAAACCAAAAACCTAACTTGAATCCACCAAGGCGGATTGAATTTAGCTCTTCAGCAAAAAGAATCGCTGCGCCAAACGAAGAAAGGAACCATATGGAAAGTAAGACAAGTAATATTCGAATGTTCTTTCTCCAATAATTAGCCTTAGTTCCTCCCATATTACTTAGATCAAATATTCTACTAGTATCGCCATTGTAGCACCCAGTAAACTAATAAGTATTTTGTTTAAGCCAAAGTGGTGTTCAGGACTAGCCTCGACAAAAATCGTCGTTGAAATATGTAGAAAGCTCCCGCAGACAATTGCAAAAACAATTAAAAGTGCTTCTTCAGAGAACATGAAAATATCTCCTAACACAAGCCCCATTGGGGAGGCCAGGCTAAATAGAACAAGTAGATAGATCGCCTTCCGTCCCAATTGATGCATGGTTACCATCAAAGCAAATGCTGCTGGCATCTTGTGTAAGATGATTCCTAGGAGAAGTGAATAAGACTCATGTTTTTCGTGAAAGGGAGAGTCGTGGGTAAGTAATGACCCCTCAAGTAATGAGTGAATGATTAAAGCAATCACTATCGAAGATCTTCCGGAAATCGAAACTGCCTTATCTGAATGAAAATGTCCATGTTCTACTCCAGATGAAAAGTATTCCAAAAATTGCTGCACGAAAAACCCAATCAACACGTACAAGCCAACTGTCGATGGGTCTGGACTTATTGAAAAGAGTTCCGGAATAATATGAATAATCGTTATGGCAAAAAGGTAGGAACCTGCAAAGATCAGAGGAAGTCTAAGGTTCTTTTTCAGAGACGGAAAAATGTGAAAGCTAAATCCGCCAATCAGTGTGCTAATTACCAGTATGATTATAGTTACGATCATCCTCCTACTACAAAAAAATCATGCTCAAGATTCCACATTTCTATTTGGAGCTCATAGTTAACCAAAATCACAGTATTTCCACGAAGGGTTTGACTCCATCTGAAATATAGCTTTCCAAATCGCCCTGCTCATTTTGAAAAATGAAAATTGCATCCAGATCATTTTCACTTTCAACTAGATCTATTGAATTTTCCATTCCCATAACCATAAAAGCAGTGGCATATGCGTCTGCAGTCATACAATCCTGGGCAAAAACCGAAACACTTAATAAACTGTGAATTGCGTTAAATCCTGTCCTTGGATCAATGATGTGAGCGTAAATACGTCCATCTTTTTCATAGTAATTTCTGTAGTTACCAGAAGTTGCCAGAGCTCTGTCTTTCAAACGTGCAACAGCATAAAGCCTTCTGTCATTTTGTGGCGCGGTTGGGTCTTCTATTCCGAGCGTCCAGGTTCCTCCTTTTTCGTTTAGACCTCTACTCCTAACCTCTCCACCTATTTCCACCATGTAGTTCTCAATGTCATTTCCTTGTAAAAACTCAGCAACTAGATCAACGGCGTACCCCTTTGCAATTGCGCTGAAATCCAACTGAAAGTTGTTTGGAATCATTACAGAATTATCATCAAACTTGACATTACTAAATCCAATTACGGATTTTAGCGAGTCGATTGTTGCTTGGTTCATTTCGGGAATTTGCCGATCTGGCCCAAACCCCCAGGCTTGAACCAACGGCCCTACACTTGGATCAAAGGCTCCATCTGTTCTTAAAAAAATCTCACGACTTGTTTTCAGAATCGGTAGAAAGTAGCGAGACTCGAAATCAAAGTGACCAGTTGTATTTAATCTGGAAATTTCTGAATCAGAGATGTATGTCGAAAGTGACTGGTTGAACTCCGTCAGGATCTTATCAATATCATTTTTGAAGTCTCTTTCGCTATTCAAGTATTTTACATTGTACGTAATCGTACCCATCGTCAAACCAGTAATATGACTTTGATTTGAGTCAGGATCTTGTTTGTAGGTTTTCCATAAAAAGGCAATAACCAACACAATTCCTAAAGCTAAAAGAGAGGCTTTCTTCACCTGATTTTCTTTTTGCAATGATAATTCAATCAATATCAAATTCAGGTTCAACTATATTTGAAATCTAAATGAGAGAAGATTATTTACAGCAGGGGGATGAAGAAATGAATCCGGAAGAAAAGGAGTTTGAAAAAGCACTCCGACCACTCTCATTTCAAGATTTTGCCGGTCAGCATAAAGTAGTTGAAAATCTAAAAATATTTGTTGAGGCTGCCAGACAGCGTACAGAACCTTTGGATCATGTGCTGCTCCATGGCCCCCCAGGATTGGGGAAAACCACATTGTCTCATATTATAGCAAATGAGCTTCAGTCAAATATTAAAGTTACCTCTGGCCCTGTACTTGATAAGGCTGGTGAACTCGCCGGATTATTGACCAATCTGGAAGCGCATGACGTTTTGTTTATTGATGAAATTCATCGGCTTAGCCCCGTGGTGGAAGAATATCTCTACTCTGCAATGGAGGATTACCGAATAGACATCATGTTGGATTCTGGCCCAAATGCACGATCCGTTCAAATAGAATTGAATCCATTTACGTTGATTGGAGCTACGACCAGATCGGGATTGTTGACGGCACCATTGCGAGCCAGATTTGGGATAAATTCTCGCCTGGAGTATTACGACGCTAAACTACTTACCGGCATTGTCGGTAGATCTGCAGACATTCTAAATTCAATCATTGATGAAGAAGCAGCTCACGAAATCGCAAGAAGAAGCCGTGGCACACCAAGAATTGCTAACAACCTGCTGCGAAGAACAAGAGATTTTGCGCAGATTAAAGGAGATGGAGCTATTACCATGGACATTGCAAAAATGGCTCTTAAAGCGCTTGATGTTGATGATCATGGCCTTGATGAAATGGATAACCGTATTCTAACAACCATCATTAACAAATTCAAAGGTGGTCCTGTCGGACTTGGTACCATCGCAACTGCCTGCGGAGAAGAGGCGGAGACCATTGAAGAGGTGTACGAACCTTTTCTAATTCAGGAGGGATATCTCAAGAGAACCTCCAGGGGACGAGAAGCCACTGAACTCGCTTTTAAACATATTGGCATTGTCCCGCCACAGCAGTCTGGTTCGTTATTCTAGCAAACAGCACCAATTATCATGGCTTACAATGAACATCTTGCAGATAAACTAAGACAAGCACTACACCAGCGGAAAGTAGGTTTCGAAGAAAAGTACATGATGGGTGGGCTTTGCCTCATGGTGGATGATAAAATGTGCATGGGTGTCGTGAAAGAGGATTTAATGGCACGTATCGGGCCTCATGAATATGAGAAATTTCTATCCAAGCCCGGAGCACGAGAGATGGACTTCACCAAAAGGCCAATGAAAGGATATGCTTTTGTCAGTTCTGAAGGTTGGGATCTAGATGAAGAGTTGTCAGCTTGGGTAGACCAGTGTTTGATTTTCAATAAGGAAGCCAAATCATCCAAGAAGAAGTAGTGCCTTACTGAATGAGGATTTTTTGTCTCCAGACCCCATTCGTTGATTTTACAACGACCAGATAAATAGACTTTTCTCTTCGGCCCAAGGCAATTGAGAACTCTTTCTGATTTACGAAATGTTGATGAACATCTTTTCCTGCTAAATCCGAAATAGAAATTTCTCTGATCTTACTATTTGAAATAAAGTGAAGCTCGCCTCCCTTTTGGTGGATGCTTACATCTATATTCAGGCTTTTCTGAAAACTTGCACTAACAGTTTTTGAGATATGTCTTTGCCCATCGAAATCCACCTGTACAAGGCGATAGAAGTTCGTTCCATGTGGAGGAGACTTGTCCAAAAAGGAATAACTAATCATCTCGCTACTATCACCATTCCCGTCAATTTCACCAATTGGTTCCCATTCCTGGTCTTCATTCAACCTTTCAATAACAAAGCGATCGTTTGTAATTTCAGTCGCTGTCGTCCAGTGCAACTGTATGCCTTGACTTACCGGGTTTGCGTAGAATTCTGTGTATTCTACTGGAAGCACATTCCCAAGGTCGTCTGTGAAAATAAATTCATCAAAAGAACCATGGTTAGTTAACTCACCTCCGAAAAGTAAGATTATTTTCCAAAACCCCAGATCACCTGTGGAACTGACCGACGCATCAGGAACAGCAGGCAATTGATCAATTGGTGGATTAACCCACATATTTACATTCGTGGTGGTTCCAAACACAATCTCTACCACGATTCTATATGTTTCATTTACTGTGATTTCTGTATTTGACAGTGAAATACTAGCATCATTGTCTACAGAAAGAGACCAATATCTGGAACCGCCAGAATTCGAATCTCCACCGAAGTATCCCATCTTAATTAATTCATCGCCCAGAGCGGACGGGTCTATTCCTTCATCGGAGAAGATCACCTCGATGACATCATCATCATCGGCCTCCTTTCTGATCAAAAATGAAAAGTAGAAACTCCCTGCCCCTATTCTGCCATCTACCTCATAATCAGAAAATGACCCCGTTACATCAAAGTGGCGTCCTGTGGTCGTGAAGTCGTCACCTCCGGAACAGTAATTACCTGCTTCAGTCACTTCAGGATAATCCATCGGATTGGAGTCATCAATTACCCAGCCATCAAGACCTGTATACTCACCTTGGTTGAACCAATTTGAAAACCAGCCGTACCCTCCGCTGGTTTCATGCAATGTTCCAACTGCCGGTTCGAATCTTTCAATAGCAAGTGTATCCGCAAATAGTGCCGATAACAACACAATAGAAAACGAGAAATAGAGAAATCCTCTAAGCAGCACAGTCAACTAGTTTTATTCGATGATAAAACTATAAGAGCTGTTTTGGCCACTGAAATTTTGGTGGTATGCAGGTGGTCTACAGTATGAATGCTCTCACCCTTTCGGATGATTTTTACACAATTCAATTTTAGTCCTTGACAGTGAGTAGGTAGTAGTCTAAAATTGAAGTAAAAACTATGAAATACTCTAACGAAATCTTGATAAATGTTCCTAGAGAAACTGCTGCAGAACTGATTGGAAATGCAAGCAACATGAAATTTTGGCAAAAGGGATTTGTGAGTCTCAAACACATTTCGGGGGAGGCTGGTCAACCTGGTGCTAAGTCTCAACTCCAGTATAAAATGGGGAAAAGAGAGATTGAGATGACAGAAACGATTACCAACAAAAACCTTCCAGGAGAATTTCATGCAAACTACGAGACAAAGGGGATTTTCAATATTCAAAAGAACTATCTCAAAGAAGAAGATGGTAAGACAAGGTGGATTTCAGAAGCAGAGTTCCAGTGTTCAGGCTTTATGAGAATTCTTGCTTTTTTCATTGGATCCAGTACCTTCAAAAAACAAAGCGCTGCTTACATGGAAGATTTTAAAGCTTTTGCCGAGGGCAATCCGAAATATGGGAATTGAAGAAATTAGGGAATACTGTCTTTTACTACCAGGCACCACCGAAGGAATGAAATGGGGTGAGCATCTGACGTTTATGGTCGGCACTAAGATGTACGCGATTTTCGGTTTGGATCAAACACCCATAAATGCCTCATTCAAAGTTTCAGAGCAAGATTTTGAAGAAATGAGTAGCTGGAAAGGGATGAAACCAGCACCATATTTAGCAAGAAATAAGTGGATCGCCATCGATGATATTGGATTCTTCGATGAGCAAAAATGGAAAGAGATTCTGGACAAATCTTACGCTATTATTAAAGCGAAGTTGCCAAAAAAAGTACAGGAAAATTTGGGCTTATAGCCTGTAGGTGAGATTGAAACTCGTCTGATAATTTCGTGGGAGGCCAGGGTAAAAATATCTGGCTTCATTTCCACCAAACGAATTCGCATTAATAGAAAGCATGGATGCATACTTTTCATCCAACACGTTATTCAACCTTAAGGTCATGCTACCCGACCATTTCTCACCAACATTCACTTTTGCCCCTGCGCGCAAACTGACTAGTTGATAGCCATCTGAAAAAATGCTGTTATCATCGGTAATCGGAATTTGATCTACAAACTGGTAGCTCAGACCTGAAAAAAACCAACCTACTTCATGGCGCAAATCAAAGCTTAGCTGATGCTTTGGGACTCCGGTTAATTGATTTCCAGTAAAATCGCTTTGATCATCAATGAATTCCTTAAACTCAAAATGTGAAAAAGAATAACTCAAATCGGCAATAACCTGACTGCTCCCTTTGTTGACAACAATCGATTCGAAATCCAGTTCTAGCCCATTGTGCAATGTTCTTCCTGCATTTACGCCAAAAATAATATCATCAGCTGTTCTTCGTGTAACCAACAAATTTCTGATAGCCATAGAGTACAAAGAGAGCTCGATATTAGTTTTACCATCGGCAAGCTTCCAGCCCATTTCTCTATTCCAACCAGTTTCTGGTTCAATATCACTATTCAAAGAACCATCAGGATTCGTTGAATCATCTACTGAAAGAGGAGAAAAACCTCGACTCAACGTAGCATACACATTCATCAATGAATTAATCCCGTAGGTAATCGACACTCGGGGTGAAACAATCGGATTTAGGATATTGTTCGATTGCAAGGCTGATGGAACGCTATTTTCAATTTTATAGGACGTCATATTGAAATTTGTGCCAACACTTGCATGGAGGTTTGTATAAATCTCAAACCTGGACTCAGCAAACAAATTGAGGTAACTCCTTGGGTGCTTTACACTCGTCAATACAGGTCCTTGCTCGCTTCCATTGGTTGGTTGAAGGTTCTCAAATGTCTTTGCCTTGTATGTATCAAAAAAGGCCTCAAATCCACTATGAAAGGACCAGCGTTCCATGGTTTTTTCTAACCTCGATCGAATACCAAATCCTACATTTTCCTCCTGAAGAATATTGAAAGGGCGTGGCTCAAATGCATCTCGACCAGTCGTATAAATACTTGAAACAATTTTCGAACTTACTGTCAGTTTTCTTGTCCACGACAAACCCACAAGCCACCGTTTATAGTCCTCAAAACCTTTGGCAGCTCCCCAGATAAAAGCAGCGTTCCTCGGATTTTCCTCGAAATTTGTAATTCCTAATGAGCTGGGAATGAATGCCCTTTGATCAATAAAAAGCCCCAGAAAACTAATCTCATTTTTCCCTAGCGTAACATCTGATGAAATAAAGAGTGTTTGCCTGTCAAAAGAGTTGTTATCCCTATAGCCGTCGCTTTGTAGTGATTGGTATCCCATTCGGAAAATCCCTTCAGAAGCTGCAATACTTCCTTTCACTCCTGCTCCAACAAGACCAAAGGAACCCAGAGTTAAATTTGTCTCCATCGAGTTATTATCAATGACTGGTCTCTTAAGAAAGATTGTTCCCCCCAAGCCTGATCCATAAATACTAGAATTAGCACCTTTCTGTACTTCTACCTCACTTACAAAATTCAGGTCGATATCTTCCAATGTTGTTTCTCCCCCTCCGTCGGTGAGAGGGATATCTCCATAGTACGCTCGAATCTTATTGGTTGAGAATGGAGATCGTGAACCAATTCCCCTGATGGTAATTCTGTTTGTATTGAGCGCACCCGAATGCCAATAAACTCCTGGGATTTTGTTCATTTCATCGGAAACTATTGTAGGCGACCCCAATGCAATTTTCTTAGCTCCAATGGTGCCAATCATGCCGCCGTATTCAAACTTCGAAGTTGAGAGTGCCAGCGCATTGACCTCAACTTCCTGAAGTGTCACCCAATCGAGTGAGTCTGGCTCGGCTGGCACAGCCTGGCCATAAAGAAGTGTTGGAAGCATTGCAAGGACAACCAGCGACCTTGCAATGCAATAGGATGTTACTCTGGAGTTTTTTCGCCTGGCCATTCTCCCTTGAACGTTTTCCAGTATTCTTCAACCGTATTTTTCATGTCTTTTCTCAACATGAAAATGCCAAATAGGTTAGGCAGTGTCATCACTGCAATAGTAATTCCAGACAACGTCCAAATAATGGTTGTATCTGCAAATGATGCTATGAAAAATGCCACCACGTATACAAAGCGATAATATTTTACCGATTTAGGTCCGAAGAGATAGGTCATGGCTCGATCTCCATAATATGACCAGCTAATTGCGGTACTAAACGCAAACAAGAGCAAGCCGATTGAAACGATGTACTTTCCTGAATCGCCAAAGTAACTTCGTGTAAATGCCTCCGCTGTAAGTGGAGCACTATGCACGAGTGATTTACCCGCAAATACAATACTAAGATCCGCTGGCTTCCCGTTAATTAAATTTATTGAACCTGAAATTGGTGTTCCGTTTCTGGAAACAAGCACGTCCTCCGCTAAAGATCGAGCGTTGATTACCGAGACAGGGTTCTGAATTATTCCGTTAACAACCTCCAGTTGACCATCAAATAGTGGAAGCGTATTTTCTCCACTTATGTGTCCGTACAGTTGCTCAACGCCTTCGTCTGTTTCATCTGTAAGCACGCCCTGCACAATCGACATATCTGTATAGTCAAATTGATTTTGGTGTTTTTCCTTCCATACTCCAGAGGAGAGGAGAACCAAACCTGTGATCGTGCAGATTACTATTGTATCAATGAATGGCTCAAGAATCGCCACAAGACCTTCTGAAACGGGCTCGTGAGCTTTGGCCGCCGCGTGAGCAATCGGAGCGCTACCCTGACCTGCTTCATTTGAAAAAAGTCCTCTACCAACTCCTTTGTTAAATGCGAACGCGATTGATGCACCAACAAAACCTCCTGTCGCTGCTGAGCCCGTGAAGAGGTCCGCAAAAATCGAAACGAAAGAAGGAATGATATTTCCAATGTTATAAAAAATCACCGCAAAAGCACCTATGAAATAGATGATAGCCATCGTTGGTACTAGCCTTGAGGTAACAGCAGCAATCCGTTTGATTCCGCCTATAATAACGAGACCCAGTAGAACAGCAAGCACTCCGCCCACCATCATTTCATCCAGGCCAAACACAGAATTCATGGAATCTGCAATACTGTTTATTTGAGGCAACGATCCAGTTCCAAATGACGACAAGACGGTCGCACCAGCAAAAATTGCTGCCAGCCAACCCATATTCAACTTGTTTTTCATGTAGTACATCGGGCCGCCAGCCATCGTACCGTCAGCCGTCTTCTCCCTATACTTGTGAGAAAGTGTTACCTCTACGAATTTTGTACACATACCCACTGCTGCCGTCATTAGCATCCAGAAAAGTGCAGCAGGCCCTCCAATATGAACGGCAAGTGCAACTCCAGCAATGTTGCCAGTACCTACAGTTCCTGAAAGTGCAGTAGTTAACGCCTGGAAGTGATTCGTATCACCTTCATCATCCTTTTTATCAAATTTCCCTTTTACTACTTTGAAAGCAAACTTGAAATATCGTATCTGGGGAAATTTCAAATAAACGGTGAAGAACAATCCTGTTCCAAGCAACGCATATGGAAACCACCACGAGCTACCAATGAAGCTATCAACAAGAGCAAGGAAATCGTTCAGTTCACGCATGTTATCTTTTTTTAGGTTTAGGAGTCGACAAAAATAGGATTTTTAATGAATCATCATCACAGAAAACACCTGACGTTACCTTGACCTTTGCCTTTTTACTTAAGCGGTCAAGTGTATTGGTCAATTTACAGGGCTTTTTGGAGTGTCCAAAACGAAATAAATGTATCTTTCAAAGTGTGAAATAGATCGTTTACCGAAAAATCAAACTAATTATCAATTCCCCAGGTAATCTTGAGTTTTTTAAAACCCTAACTAAATATGGAAGAAGTAACTAAAGAAGTAACTAACTACACGGATAAAATCTTTGAACTAGGCTGGCAGTACGGACCAGATCTAATTCTTGCAGTCGTCACTCTTCTCGCTGGTCTCTGGATAATAGGCATGATTACACGTGGAATGGGGAGAGCCATGACGAAACGAAATGTGGATCCTTCACTGGGGCCTTTTCTAAAGTCACTTGTCGGTGCAGCTCTAAGAGTGATGCTTATTATTTCCGTAATTGGAATGGTTGGTATTGAGGCAACAAGCTTTGTTGCGATCTTGGGAGCTGTCGGCTTAGCGATTGGTCTTTCGCTTCAAGGAACATTACAAAATTTTGCTGGAGGAGTAATTCTCCTAATTCTAAAACCATTCAAGGTTGGAGATTTTGTGGACACTTCTGGGTACACTGGTACTATCCACGCTATCAAGATTTTCAATACCTACCTCAAAACTCCCGACAATAAGACCATTATTATTCCAAACGGAGAGTTGGCTAATTCGTCGATGACTAACTATTCCACTGAGCCACGTAGAAGAGTTGACTGGACTTTTGGAGTTGGCTATGGAGATGATGCCACAAAAACCAGAGAAACATTGATGGCGCTAATAACGGCTGATTCGAGAATACTTTCGGATCCAGAACCATTTATCGCACTTTCAGAATTAGGTGACAGCTCAGTGAATTTTGTTGTTCGGGTATGGGTGGAAGCTGGGGACTACTGGCCCGTCTTCTTTGATATGAACGAACATGTTTATAAGAAATTTACGGAGGTAGGATTGAACATACCTTTCCCTCAAATGGATGTGCATGTTCATAAAGATGCCTAACAATTTTATAAAATGTAAGATTAGAGAGTCCGTCGAAAGTCGGACTTTTTTTATTTTGCCAGTAACTAGATAAGTATGAGACAGAACATAACATCGGGAGCACCCTGGGAGGATCAGGTTGGATATAGCAGAGCTGTAAAAATTGGGAATACAGTTGAAGTCTCAGGCACTGCACCCGTAAGAGATGGGGAGACTGTTGGGGAAACTGCGTACGAACAAGCAAAAGTTTGCTTGGAGATAATTCAGGAGGCATTGGAGAAAGCTGGTGCTGCAATGTCTGATGTGGTGCGGACACGAATGTTCGTCACGGATATTTCGCAGTGGGAAGAATATAGAAGAGCGCATGGGGAATTCTTCCAGAACATAAAACCTGCCACTTCAATGGTTGAGGTATCTGCATTGATTGATCCAAAATGTTGATTGAGATTGAAGCGACAGCCGTGGTTAATTAGGAACTACGTATGGTAAATTAAGTAATACCAGCTACTCATCTTTCAATACTTCCACAGGATTTGTTCGACCCAGTTTCATGAGATGAAAGAAGGTAAATGCAAACGAGAAGGTGAGGCTTAAGACAATCGTAGCAATTGGTATTGTCCAAGAGAAATCAACATGAAACGTGAATTGCTCAAGCCAATTCGTTCCCAGTTTCCATAAAATAGGAATTGCAAACAGGTTTCCAAGTATCACCAGTTTAGCAAAGTCTTTGAATACTAGGTGGACAATTGATCCAGCGGAGGAGCCCAGGACTTTTCGAATTCCGGCTTCCCTTCTCCGTTTTGCTGTGGTGTAAAAAGCAAGCCCAAGCAAACCGAGGAAAGCTAGGAAAATAGCCAAGGTTGCAAAAATGTTAAACAATGTATGGAACATTTTTTCCCTCTGATGCCTGGCTTCCAACAGCGAATCCATAAAACTGAAACTAAAGGGAATTCCTGGAAATATTTCTTTGAATTTCGACTCAGTCGTTTCCAAAAAGGACTTCGTGTCTTTGTTGTCAACCCTAACGGACATGTACTGAATTTCATCGTTTACACGCAAGTAAACAGTTGGCTTGAATTCCTCTCTAAGAGACTCTTGATAGAAATTTGAAATTACTCCGACAATCTTCATAGTGTCCATTCCCGCAAATCCCACTCGCTGATTTATTGCCTCCTCGGGATTTTCGTACCCATATAAATGGAGGCTTTCCTCATTGATAACAACCGAAAGGGTATCATTTTCACCGTAAAAATTTCGCCCTGCCAGAAAATTAGCTTTTAGGAATTTGAGATAGTTTGCATCTACGGTCATCTTATACATAATCTTCCGGTCGGAAGGAGAAGTGATGCGCCATGATCCGCCCCTCCAACCAACCTGTTCGCCAGGAACATCGGAGGACGAGGCAACTTCTCTGACACCATTTATTTTCGCTATCTCCGAATGCAGCACTCTTTGTTTCTGAGTGTAGAGTTGTCCATTCCCGGTAAAGTCAGGCACTTTGAGCACGACTGTATTTGAAACATCAACACCCGTTGGTTGATTTTGCATGAATTGAAATTGTGAGAAAACAACAATCGTTCCCCCAATCATAAAACCAGATGCCATAAACTGAAAGACAACAAGCGCTTTACGAAGTGATACGCCTGAATCAGATGGCGTTTTACCCTTTAGCGAGGTAATGGTTCGAAAGTTGGAGATGAACAGAGCCGGGTAGGTCCCAGAAAAAATCACACTCACAATCCAGATCAAAAACAAGGAACCTATTAATTCAAATGGCATTGACGAAACAGCAGGAAGAATCAAGCCTAGATAACCGAAGGCAAGTACTTTAATCAATTGGAACAGGAAGAAACCAGCAACAATTGCAAGAAGATTTGTGACTCCAGCTTCAAGGTAAAATTGAATAATCAAGTTACTCTTTGAGCTTCCAAGCGCTTTTCTTATTCCGACCTCCTTACTTCTATCATTAGCTCGAGCAGTATAAAGGTTGACATAGTTGACCCATGCGATAATCAAAATGAAGCTACCGATGAGCAAAAGAAGATTAACAGTCTTTGCGTCACCATTCACAGAAATTTCTTGATTCACGTCTGATTCTAAATGAATGTCAGTCAATGCAATCAGGTCGAAGTCCACTGCCTTGCTTCCTCTTTTTTCTCCTTTGTATTTGTCAATAATTCCTACAAACTGCTTGTCAAGTTCTTCGATGTCAGTTTTTGATTTAACACGTATGTAGGTATTAAAATCAAAATATCTCCAGTTCCAGGTAGTCTCAGGTCCCCATGCTTGCACAAGTGATGAAAAAGACAAAAAAGCAGTGGGCTTTAAGTGTGACGGCTGAGATGCTTCGAACACTCCTGTTACCTCAAAGGAGTTTGTTCCATTAATCGTAGTGAAATCCACTCGTTTACCAACACAGTCAGTTGTGCCAAAATGTTGCTTCGCTACTTCTTCTGACAAAACTACCGTGTGCAAATTGTCTAATACCGTTTTTCTATCACCGTGAAGTAGTGGGAAAGAAAATATTTCAAATACAGAGGACTCTGCATAAAAAATATTTTCATGTTCAATCGGGTTATTGTCGACTGCAGCGATCCCACCATTGTACGCTTGCGACAGCCTTGTAGAAGCCTCTACTTGCTCTAATTCTTCAACCAGCGTAGAGCCAGCCGCACCAAAAGTTGCTGCACCTACATATGCATCCTGACCTTCCTGTTTGATAACATGATTGATCCGATAGACTCTATCTGCATTTTCATGATATTCATCATATGAATATTCATAAAATGAGTACAGTGAAATAAACAGAAATGCAGCCACTCCTATGGCTAGCCCAGAGATATTCAATAGGTAAATAAATGGATTGGACTTGATGTTTCGTTTGAGGGTTAACAGGTAATTTCTAAGCATGTCTTTGAGTTAGAGAGTGTTCATAAAATCGACCATTTTCTTTCGCTGTAAATCAGAAGGCAATCGACCTAGGCCGGCAGCCATATTATCTTTCATATGGTGAGGTTTGGATGTCCCTGGAATAACGCAGGTAACCGCGGGATTAGATAGCAGGTATTTTAGAAAAAACTGTCCCCAGCTTTGACACCCAAATTCCTTGCTCCATTCAGGTAGTTCTTTCCCTTTGACTTTTCGGAACAATGATCCTCCTCCATATGGCACATTCGTTAGAACTGCCACACCATTATCCAAAGCTGCGGGAAGTAGCGATCGCTCTGCATTGCGACTGCCAATGGAGTAGTTCATTTGCACAAAGTCTAGTTTTTCGGACTTGATGATTCGCTCCAATTGATCATGTGCACTATCTACATAGTGGGTAATGCCGATGTGTTTTACAATTCCTCTTTCCTTCCAATCATAAAGCGTTTTGATATGAGTTCTCCAATCTTGCAGATTATGGATCTGCATCAGATCCATCGGGTTTGCACCCATTTTCTTCATAGAACTCTCCATCTGTGATTTTCCTCGACCCTCGCCAGAGGTCCACACTTTGGTTGCATAAAAAATTGGATCTTCTATATCCAGTTCATGTGTTAAATCGCCAACCACCTTTTCAGACGACCCATACATTGGCGAAGAGTCAACCAAATTTCCACCATTTTCCACCAAAACTCTCAGTACTTCTCTCAGTGGGGTCCTTCCGGCTTCAGAACTTCCAACGTCAAACGTCTGCCATGTTCCCAGACCAACAATCCCAATTTTTTCTCCTGAAGATGCAATCGTGCGCTTCATGATTTTTTCACTCATCCCAAATGATATGGTAGGGAGGGAAAGACCCGCTGAGCCGATGGCCAGATACTTAAGCGCTTTTCTTCGCGGCAATGACCTCAATACTTGTTTCATAAGAATTAGATGTTGTGCGATTAAATAATTTTCCAGTTTTCAGTCCTACAGCCATCCATGCTAGGGCGAGAGGAATTGCAGCAAGCGTGATAGCCTGCAAGGAGCCCATCAAATATGATATACCAGTAAATAGCCATCCCCCGACTGCATCTCCACCGCGATATACAGCTGTGTCAATAAAGTTTTTTGATCGGTATTTTTCCTCAACACTCACGGAAGTAAAAAGAACCTCCCTTGTTGGTCGTTGTATTGATAAATTCAAAGAGCCGTAGACGATCTGGATGCCTAGAAGTAGGTACACGGATTGAGAAATACTGAGGGAAAAAAAGGCAAGAATAGAAACTGTGGGTACCAGAATCAGACAAAATACGACACCCCATTTTCGAATGATTTTTTCAGTAAGGAAGAATTGCAAACTCAAAGTGACAATGCTCACAAGCAAATCCCTTGTACCAAAATAAGACGCACGATCAGCTGAAGAAGTAAATGCGTTAGATACTATGTGCGCTTGTTCGAAATAGAGAAAGGTGGAAATTGTAGAATACAATAAAATGAACAAGCTTATTTGTTTCAACATGGGTGACTTTGCTATGAGCCTCAATCCATCCCATATGCTCCCCTTCATAGAAAGGACCATGTCTCCTTTCCCATTCAGAACCCCAATCTTAGCCATTTGGAAAACAAAAAAAGTGGCCAATATCATAAAGCCAAGTGAGATTAAAAGAAGGCTGGTCACTCCAATTTTACCTACTAAAATGGTCGCTATCATGGGGCCGACAACGGCTCCAGCACTGCCCCCAGCAGCAATCGTCCCATACAATCGCTTTGCCTGACTGGCATTGAAAAAATCAGAGTTAAAACTCCAAAAAATTGATATGACGAATAAGTTGAAGACAC
>JBDWQX010000282.1:0-5404 GCA_039986395.1 Cyclobacteriaceae bacterium | reverse complement strand
ACAAATTCCTCCAAAAATGGCTTCTGCTTTGGATAGTAGGCAAGCCTATAATCACCCGTAATGCCAGCCATATCTACCGCAAGTGAAACCGCATCATTGAAACTTCCCAGCTTGTCCACCAAACCATTTTCAAGGGCTTGTTCGCCACTCCAAACTCTTCCTTCTGCAATTGCTTTCACATCATCTTGCGACATGCCTCTGTTATCAGCTACCTTCTGAGTGAACGTTTCATAGCCTTCCTCAACCGTACCTTGAATGATCTGTCTCTCGTATGAATTTAGCTTTCTGGTAACCGTGTAAATATCAGAATACTCTCCAGTTTTCACCACATCATGTGTGATCCCAATCTTGTTCTCCAGAAACCCAGTGAGGTTTAACCAAAGACCAAAGATGCCAATGGAGCCAGTAATAGTATTTGGCTGCGCGATAATGGTATCTGCCGGCATAGCAATGTAATAACCGCCAGAGGCAGCAGCATTGGCCATGGATGCAATGATTGGTTTTTGTCCTTTCGTAAGCATCAACTCCCTCCAGATGATGTCGGAAGCAGTCATGCTCCCTCCTCCTGAGTTTACTCTCATGACAATCGCCTTCACAGAATTGTCCTCCCTCGCTCGTTTGATTTCCTTCGCAAAGGTCTCTCCCACTATTCCTTCATCACCTCCCATAACGATATCACCCTGGGCTACAATCACCGCTATTTTATTGCTAGAGTATGTAGATTCATTGGCCGCAACCTGACCATAATCTCTCATATTAATAAATGGAATTTTTCCATCATCCAATAAGCCCAATCGGTCCTTCATTACGGACTTCAGTTCATCTTCATACCCAACTTTGTGGATCAGTCCCTGGTCCTTTGCATCACGTGGTAATCGTACCTTCATTAAATTGGAAATTTCATTGAGTTCGTCAACAGATTTTCCTGTGCTTTCAGACAAGTTCTCGAGGTACGTGTCGTACATGGAAATTAGCAGTGAACTATACTGCAGCCGGTTTTCACCACTCATATCTTTTCGAACATAGGGCTCAACAAAGCTCTTGAAGGCTCCTACTCTAAACACCTCCGGTTCGATATCCAGCTTATCAAAGAGCCCTTTATAAAAAGTAACATTAGCACTGAGTCCATTAAACTCAATAGCGCCAGTAGGATTTACAAAAACACTATCAGCCACCGACGCAACGTAGTAGTCAGACTCACTGAGGTATTCTCCATATGCATAAACAAATTTTCCCGATTCCTTAAAATCCAAAATCGCATCCCTGATCTCCTGAAGGCTGGCATATCCTGCTGCCAGATAAAGCGGCTCTATGTACAACCCTTTGATTCTGCTATCGGTCTTTGCCTTTTTAATTGCCGTAATGATATCGAGCAAGCTGTGCTGGATCGGTCCGTTGCTCAACGCTTCGAAAAAGGGATCATCCACGGCTTTGTCTGCAAGCATACCGCTCATATTGAAATAGAGCACAGAGTTTTCCTTCACCTTGATCACCTCATCTGTTGATGCGGCTGCCAAAATCGCGAAGAACATAAAGAATCCAAGGATTGAAAAGAGGAACAATCCAACGAGAGTAGCAAGCAAGTTTCTTAAAAAGGCCATGTATTGAGAGGATTTCTAGGTTTCGAGTAAATTGGAGGGCAAATTTAAGACGAGGTTCACAAACTATAGATTATCAATTTATATGAACGGAATTTACCTGCTTCTGGGCAGCAATCTAGGGGACCGCCTGGGAAACCTGAGAACGGCATCAAAATTCCTACAAACCAATTCAATCAGAATTCTCAACGAGTCATCCGTTTACGAAACAGAACCTTGGGGAACAGCCGAGCAGCCTTGGTTTCTCAACGTCGTTCTTCAGGTAGAAACGTCTCTATCTGAAGGTGAATTGCTGGAATCTTGCCTCGCCACCGAAAAAAAAATGGGTAGAGTTCGCGGGAAAAAATGGGGAGAAAGGCTTATTGACATTGATATTCTCTACTACCATAACAGTACAATGGAAGCAGAAAATTTACAACTGCCTCATCCGGAAATCCCCAATCGAAGATTTACCCTAATACCGATGTGTGAACTAGCCCCAAATCAACTTCATCCCACTTCCAAACTGACACAAGCAGAGATGCTAACAAAATGTGCGGATGAACTAGATTGCAGAATTACTGAATTACAACTGTAGGAATGTCGCTCTTAGAAGGGTTTTTGTTAGTGGGGGCTGGTGTATTCGCTGGCTTTGCGAATACCGTCGCTGGCGGAGGTTCACTGCTCACTTTACCTCTTCTGATATTTATGGGACTACCATCTGCCGAGGCGAACGCCTCCAATCGAGTCGCCATCTTTTTGCAAAACATTTTCTCCGTCGCTGGATTTAAAAGTAAGGGTGTTTCTGTATTCCCATTTGCAATCTGGCTTGCCATTTCCGCCTCAGCAGGAGCGTTTCTGGGTTCAAGAATTGCGGTGGACATTCAAGATCAGGTTTTCAATCGAATTTTAGCCGTTGTAATGCTGGTGGTGATAGGGCTTATGGTATTTAAGCCAAAAGCAAAACAGCGGGTGGAGGAAATGATTAGTCAACCAAACACCTGGTTGAGTGTTTTCATTTTCTTTTTCATAGGCATCTATGGAGGATTTATCCAGGCCGGAGTTGGTTTTTTAATAATCGCAACGCTTACAGGCGTGCATGGCTTCAACATGGCCAAGACCAATAGCATCAAGGTGTTTATCGTATTGTGCTACACTGTAATCGCACTTGCTATTTTCTGGATGGAAGGAAAAATAAAGTGGGAATATGGATTGGTGTTAGCAATCGGCAATTCAGCTGGAGGTTGGATCGGTAGTCGATGGTCGGTGGGACAGAGTGATAAACTGATCAAGAAAATTCTCGTTGTCATGGTTCTTGGTTTATCCATTAAGCTATGGTTCTTCTAAAGTTGAAAATGTGGGAGTAGTTATAAAGCAAAGTTTTTGGGGAACGTTTATTGCCTATTTCGGAGTCGCAATCGGTTACATCAACACACTCTATTTGAGGCCAGAATTTTTCTCCCTTGATGAAATCGGGCTTTTCACATTGGTGACAGCAAATGCCATGATCATTTCGCCTCTTACCACTGTTGGAATGAACAGCACCTTTATCAAGTTCTATCCTGCCCTGAAAGACTCAAAAAAACTGATCAATCAATTCTTCACTTTCCAGTTGTCCTTGATAGTGATTTCTAATATTTTGATTTTGCTGATCGCGTACCTAAATCGTGATTGGATTATTGGTATTTTCTCAAAGGGAACCTCAGACTATTCAAACTACTTGACCATCACGGCGATCATCGTCATCGTGAACAGTCTATTTGATCAACTCTACGCTTATAGTTCATCCATTCTTAAGGTAATCTTTCCTGCTTTCCTGAGGGAGGTTTTCCTAAGGATAGGAGCTATAGTGCTAGTCGTCGGTTACGCAGGTGGTTATTTTGGTTTTGAATGGGCGGTAAAGGGATTGGCAATAAACTATTCTCTTGTACTGATTTTATTGTTCGCCCATTTGATCATTTCGCATAAACTACGATTTGATTTCAATTTCTCATTGATCAATAAGAATTGGAGACGGAAGATTTTCAATTTTTCACTCTACTCCATGTCCATGGCGGTTGCATTCGCTGTGATCAATAATGCTAGCTACAACCAAGTCTCTAGTTTCCTTGGAGATGCTTTCAATGGCATTTTTGTCACTTGCTTCTTTATAGGTGTTATTGTAGAAATGCCCAGAAGAAATATGGCACGTGTGGTCTCTCCCCTGCTTTCTGGTAGCGTAAACAATGGTGACATAAAGTACACGGAAGTCCTGTATAAGAAAAGCTCCATTACTATGGCAGCTATAGGGGCATTACTTTTCATCGGGATCATGACAAACCTTGAAGATCTTTTTTCATTCATTCCCAAAGGCCCAGAATTTGCCAAAGGTTTCGGCGTTGTGCTTGCCGTCTGCGCTGCAAAACTTGTGTTGATGGTATCAAGCTTTGCTGGTGAGATAATTAATTACTCTAAACACTACAGGTACAATTTACTTTTCCAAGTTCTGGCAGCGATCTTTCTCGTAGGTTTGAACTACCTCCTACTTCCGATCTTCGGATTGAACGGAGTTGCAATTAGTTATTTCCTAACCATTTTTCTACACTCAATAGCCAAAAATGTATTTGTTCAAAAATATTTTCACATTCACCCATTCATGAAATCCCACTTTAAGCTGCTAATAATTACAGCTATTACCTTGGGTGTCTTTTACGTATTTGACACTACACTTGCACCGTTCTACAACATCATTCTCAGATCTATCTTAACCACAATCGTCTTCACCTTTCTTGTTTATAAACTCAAAATATCGGAGGACATAAATCGGATCCTTGATCTATTAATTGAGCGAATTACATCATTAAACAGATAAAGTTGTGTTTGCCAGATTTCATAATCTCATTCATTTAATACGTAGATTTGACTCCAAATAGGAGGACTGATAACTGGCCTCTATTTTTGTCCCAAAGAATTAAACATACTTGATGAAAAAATTATCATTCAAGACTCTACTGCCGCATTTGGTGGCTTTGGCCGTTTACATGGTCATCACTTTAATATTCTTTCATCCTGTAGTATTTGAAGGAAAAGTCATGACTCAGCATGATGTTGTTCAAGGGGTTTCTTCAGGACAAGAGGCTAAGGAATTTCGTCAAGAAACGGGTGAAGAAGCGCTGTGGACAAATTCAATGTTTGGCGGAATGCCCACATATCTTATCAACATCTATTGGAGTGGCGACCTCACGAAGCATCTGCACGAGCTCCTATCACTTTATCTTCCTTCACCGGCAAAATACACTTTGCTGGGAATGCTCTGTTTCTACATCCTGCTTCTTTCCTACAGAGTAAACCCCTACCTTGCCTTGGCAGGAGGAATTGCTTTTGGAATCAATTCATTTACCATGGTGAGCCTGGAAGCGGGCCATATTTGGAAGGTATCTGCAGTAACATACATGCCGTTGGTTCTGGCTGGTATGCAGCTAATCAACAGAAAGAAAATTCTGCTAGGTATAGCCACAACCTCCGCTGCGGTTGCTTTACTTATCCGAACCAACCACATACAGATTGCTTACTACCTATTTTTTATCCTCTTGATATTCTGGATTGTCTACCTCATCGATGCAATCAAGAAAAAAGAAATACCTGCTTTTGGAAAAATGACCTTGTACATCGGACTCGCTGGGATCCTAGGAATTAGTGCCAATTTTGGAAAAATATGGTCTTCCGCAGAGTTCAGTCCCTACACCATACGTGGCAAATCGGAACTTAAGTCCAATACACAGAGCACCTCCGGCGGATTGGATCGTGACTATGCTTTTCGATGGAGCAATGGCATCACCGAATCTTTC
>JBDWQX010000281.1:0-21664 GCA_039986395.1 Cyclobacteriaceae bacterium | reverse complement strand
AAAAAGCTCAAGGATAAATATGATGCAATTGGGCAGGATGTGAATGTGCACCTCCAAGGGTTGCTATATTCCAAGCCAATCACGTACTGGGACTACATACAAACCGATGCTTTGCTAAATCTGCAAATTCAGCGAACAGATCAGCCCGATGAGATGGTTTTCATCATGTATCACCAAGTGAACGAGTTGCTTTTTAAAATGATTCTCTGGGAGATAGACCAGGTAGCAGAGAACGAAAATGTCACCACAGAATTTTTCGCAACAAAGCTTGACAGAATCAGCAGGTACTTTGACATGCTTTCCTCTTCATTCACCGTGATGGGTGATGGAATGGAAGTTGAGCAATACATGAAATTTAGAAATACCCTCACTCCCGCCAGTGGGTTTCAAAGTGCGCAGTATCGGTTGATTGAGTTTGCTTCTACGGAATTAATCAATTTGATCGATGCTCGTTTTCGAGATACAATCGACCGAAATACTCCATTTAAGCATGCCTACGATCATCTGTATTGGCAGGCAGCCGGAAAGGATCACAAAACAGGTGAAAAATCAACGCTGATAAACCTGTTTGAGAAACGATACATGGACGACTTCATCGTGTTCATGCAAAAGTACAACACATCAAACCTTTGGACCAGATATCAATCTCTTCCTGAGAATGAAAGAAAAGATTTAAAGCTCCAAAATGCAATGCGACATTACGATCACACGGTAAACGTGCTTTGGGTAATCGCTCACTTGAATGCCGCAAGTAAGTATCTTGAGAGTGGTAAAAAGAAAGTGGAGGCAACAGGAGGCAGTGACTGGCAGAAGTACATGCATCCGCGCTACCAACGTAGAATTTTCTTCCCTGGGCTTTGGACCAAGGATGAACTTGATAACTGGGGAGTCACCAATCTGGAGGGGCATGATATTCTCTCGGAATCCATTTAGTTTTGTAGTTGGATCTCCTACTACCAAGACCTATGATCATTTTCAAAAAATTCACTTTTGATTCCGCTCATTCATTGCCCCATGTTCCAGATGGACATAAGTGCAAGGAGATACATGGACATACGTACAAACTGACGGTTTTCATCGAAGGTGATCTTGATCCTAAGCTTGGCTGGGTCATGGATTTCAAGGAGCTTAAGGACGTTGTGAAGCCGCTCATAGATCGGATCGATCATAAGTACATGAACGAGATTGAGGGACTTGAAAATCCTACGTGTGAGATCATTGCTAAATGGCTCTGGGATCGAATCAAGCCAGGCATACCCTTACTAAAAAGGATTCAATTGGACGAGACGCCAACGTCCGGTGCTGTTTACGAGGGGTAGTCTACTCTACTTCTGAGCCGCCCTCATTCGATCACAACATTTGTCATCTTCTGTACCGACAAATATCATACTTGCTGCTTACGCAAAATGATAATTTACACATCCACTAATTCAGTTGAGTTCCCATGAGTGAATCAAAATATAAACGATGGATGGTCGGTCTTGACTTCAGCGACATCGACCCAAAAGTCATTAATAGAGTTAGTCATTTAAGTCGCATACTAAAGCCTGATGTCATCAATTTCGTGCACGTTGAGAAAGAACTTGATATACCCATATATATACCAAAAGAACTGACAAATTTAGTGCCGACTGCAAGTGAGCAGTATGCGGAGAAAATGGAGGAAATTGTATCTAAGAACTTCGACAACTTAGATGTAACATGGCATGCAAAAGTGGTTGGTGGCAAAACGTTTGATACGCTGATTAAGTGGGTGAAGGATGAGAATATTGACTTTTTCATTGCGGGTAGAAAGAGATATCGGGAAGGTAGCGGTCTACTCCCCCATAAATTACTCAGAAGTTTAGCATGTCCAGCTCTTTTCATTCCTGACATGAAGATGCCTGGAACCAAGAAAATTTTGGTTGCGGTAGACTTTTCCAATCACTCGCTGATTGCATTGCGGACAGCATTGAAACTTGCTGAATCGGGTGAAATTTCCGTGGACTGCCTTCATATTTACAGCGTACCGATTGGCCATTATAGCACAGGTAAGACCTACAAAGAATTCGTAGAAATCATGCGAGTCAACGCTATGAAGGAATTTCAAAGATTCACGAAATCTCTAGATCCAAAACCAAACCTGAAGTGCCTAATATTAGACAAGACCTCGGCTGCTGAGCTCATCTACGATGAATGCAAAGATGGAAATTACGATCTGGTGATAATGGGATCCAAAGGTCAGTCGGCAGGCTCAGTAATGCTTCTGGGTAGTACCGCTGAGAAGTTGATACGAATGAATCGAAAATGCATGTCTTGGATCGTGAAAATGAAAGACGAACACATTGGTTTTTTCAAAGCACTGAGCAAAATTTAAACGTCATGAAAAACGCACTAAAATTATTAACTCTAACAGTTTTCTTCGGTTGCGCTGTGCAGGTAAAAACGTATCAAAACCCAAAAGCTAACTTTGCAAAGTATAGCTCCTGGTGCTGGATGCAAGGCTGTGAGATCACCTATCAGGGCCCAGAATACTACAATGACGAACGTGCCATCACAGAAATATCCAATGCCATCGCCTGGAATATGTATGATAAAGGATATTTACAGAGTGATGAGACGTCAGATCTTGTTCTCAACTTTTATGTGATCATGGAGCAGGATTCCATGGAAGTCAACTCGGCTTATTCGAGCAATTTCGAAGACGAATGGCTGTCCTCACTGTACCCAGAGTATGAACAGTTTCTAAAAGGAAGTTTAGTGATTGATGTAATTGATCGCAGATCATCTGAGCTAGTCTGGACATCAAACGCCATCAAGTACCTGAGCATAAACCCGGAATTTGATAAGGAATCCATTTGGGCTGGAGTAAGCAAAGCAATGAAGAAACTTCCTGTACGGGTCGAGTGAGTTGATTTTAGCGGTCTAGTATGGTTTCTGACCAATGATGTTTCCCTGCGGCGCATACTGACAGACCCAAACATCATATCCGTCACATGTCACCATGCCACAACCTACTTCAGTTGTTGCTTCCCAAACGACCTGAGTATAATGACCGCAAACTTCTCCATCATCGCAACTGTTATTATCGTAGTTGTAATGCTGCTTTTCGCTGCCCCATGATTCGACTACATCTTCAATAGCGAACGCACCCGACGTACCCTTCCAAAGATTCTCTCCGTAGCTACCACTAGAATGCTGAAACGTACAATTAGATGCTAACTCTTCTGCCCACTCTGTGGCAGAAGCTGCCAATTCATCGGACCAGGTTAGACCCTCAATTCCCACCGCTGCTCTATACGTGTTATGTGCCTCTAGAAACGCTTGCGCAACTTCATTAATCTCCTCTTGTGCTGACTCATCTGAAGAACAACTGCTTGAAAGCAATACGATTGAAACGGAAATGAGTGCTAGTGATTTTTTCATTTGATTGGAAATCATTGTTTTTATAACCAATGTGAAAGAGACTTCCCTTAAATTTCTCAGGGTTACCCAACAATGATTATCTGATTATACGCGTTGCGCTATATTCCAAAATGGTTAGACTATAGCCACTATCATATCTTCTGATTAATTTGGCTTTGTGTGAGTTTTCGGTAATATCAAAGACCTCCAATCGATCGTTCCACACTCCATACCCATCTTTCCCTGTACTTTTTTCAACAAAAATTTCTCCCTCCCAATTTCCATCAATCTGCAGCGTGTTACTCGTACCTGCCTGAGCCCATACAACCAAATAACGTCCAGAATTCGGATCAAACGTTCGGTATGTAATAGCTCTGTAGATTGTGCCATTTTCCCATTCAAACCTGTGGTCATCCAAAAGTGCAGTGGAATCATTGATATAGTAATGATTTGAATAGCCAACACCCTGATACATCTTGGGGTCACCAGGAACAACAAGTCCTGTTGTCTCCAGACGCCATTCACCAACCTTAAAAGACAGTTTTTTAAGTTCGTCACTTTGTGCAAAAATTTGGCTACTAACTACGGTCGTGAGCAGTAGGAAGATTCCTTTAAACGAGGGCTTAATATTCATATTTTACTTATTATTATTTTCTCTTTAACTCTTTATATCAATTGAAAATTATTTTGAATGTAAAGTTGGACTCCTTTTCTGAAAGGTCCCATGATTTCAACTCGTCGTGGACCAAATGTATCATCTTTCAACAATTGATCTCCGCAAGTGACTCTGTGTTTGAAACCATGCTCTGTTTCAGCTAAGTCCTTGATTAACGAGTCAAAGTTTTTCATAATGAAGGGCATCTTGACGCTTGCGCTTGATTCGCATTTCTTTTGGATAACCAGTAGGACACGTACTAGGCTTCTCGTCAGTTCGTTTCAACAAAAAAAAGGAATCTTTCGATTCCTTTTTGATGCGGTCCGGACGAGACTCGAACTCGCGACCTCCTGCGTGACAGGCAGGCATTCTAACCAACTGAACTACCGGACCTCCTTAAAAGTGATGCAAAAGTAAGTGCTCAGTATCTATTAAGCAATACCAACAATCAAGAAAAAACAGAATAAAATTAAACTCCTTCATTTTCCACGTAATCTTTCGTTTGATTGGATATAATTTTGATTGAATAACCGACTTACTCATGTCAGAATTACCGCATTCGTTTAACTATGGTCAAGACCATTTAACTGCTGGAGTTGCCTTGTCCATTGCGCGAGGGTCCACAAAAGGCATCATCAATGAACCAACAAGAGAAAGAGTAAAATTGAGTAGCGAGGTGGTCTCAACGATTGCCAATGGTGATAAAGCGGTCTACGGTATAAACACTGGATTTGGTCCACTTTGTACAACCATGATCTCCAAAGAGGAGACAAAGATTCTTCAAAGAAATATTCTGATGAGTCACGCCGTGGGTGTTGGCGATCCCATTCCTGATGAAATCGCTAAGCTCATGCTAATCTTAAAGGTCCATGCCCTGAGTCGTGGGTTTTCTGGTGTTCAGGAATCCACACTGGATCGAATCATTTGGCACATAGATCATGACGTCATTCCAGCTGTTCCCGCTCAAGGGTCTGTAGGCGCCTCTGGTGATCTGGCTCCTCTCTCGCACCTCTTCCTTCCGCTCATTGGACTGGGTAAAGTCAAATACAGTGGAAAGACTGTGGATACCAAAGTTTTTTTGAAAGCAGAATCACTTGAGCCAATCAGCCTGGCCTCAAAAGAGGGGTTAGGGCTCATCAATGGCACGCAGTTTATAGCTGCTTATGCGGTCACAGTTGTAGAGCGATTGCAGAACCTCTTAGTGCATGCCGACATTACTGGTGCTATGATGATTGAGGGATTGCTTGCTTCGGTCAAACCATTTTCTGAAGACCTGCATCAATTGAGGGCTTACAAAGGAAATCAACATGTGGCTGCCGTAATCCGAACGTTGCTTCACGAATCAGATGTTGTCTCTTCCCATGCGAATTGCACACGGGTGCAGGACCCCTACTCCTTACGGTGTATCCCACAAGTTCACGGAGCCTCCCGAAATGCATGGCTTCACCTAAAAGAACTACTTGAAATTGAACTTAATTCCGTGACGGATAATCCAGTTGTCTTCAACGAAGAACATACGATCAGCGGCGGTAATTTTCATGGCCAGCCGATGGCATTGCCATTAGACTATGCCTGTCTGGCAGCTGCCGAGCTCGGTAGTATCTCAGACCGTCGAATCTACCTCTCTCTTGAAGGCGATACTCCTGGAGTACCGAAATTGCTCATGAAAGAAACCGGGACGAATTCTGGATTTATGATTCCACAGTATACGACCGCTGCATTGGTTAGTGAGAATAAGGGGCTATGTTTCCCAGCCAGCGCCGACAGTATTCCAACATCCTTAGGACAAGAGGACCACGTAAGCATGGGATCAATCAGTGGAAGAAAAGCCTTGCAAGTAATTGAAAATGTGGAGAAAGTTATAGGAATCGAATTGTACTGCGCTGCGCAGGCGTTGGACTTTCATGCTGAAAACAAATCAAGTAAAGTGATGGAGGCAATCCACGCCCACGTAAGAACCATAATCAAGCATGTAGAGAAGGATGACATTATGTACGAAGACATGGAACAAGCAATCCAGCTGGTGAGAAGCAAGAGGCTTGTAGCTATTGCAGAGGAAACGGCGATAGCCAACGGTCTTTCGTTAACAACCGACTTCAGTGACGACTTTAGCCAATTCTAACATGTCAGCAACACAACTACTTATCGGCCCTTTTAAACAAGCCATCACCTTAGCTGGCCTGGAAGCAAAGGGACCTATAGAAGATGAAGAAATTCACATCATTGAAGATGCTGGAATTCTGGTTGAAAATGGAGTAATTCTCCAGGTAGACGATTTCGAAAAACTGGCTAAGTCAGCCACTCAGGTTTACGAGATCCACGGCACACACGTGTGTATTCCAGGCTTTGTTGATTCACACACTCACATCTGCTTTGGGGGAACACGTGCACGTGATTATGCAGCTAGGAACAATGGCAAAACCTATTTGGAAATAGCCAAAGAAGGTGGCGGTATTTGGGACACCGTTGGAAAGACACGAGTTGCCACTGAAGATGAATTGGTCATGAATACCATCAAACGGACAAACCGTCATCTGAAAGAAGGTGTTACAACCATAGAGGTAAAGAGCGGTTACGGCCTTTCCGTTCACGAGGAGCTGAAGATGTTACGTGCTATTCGAAAGGCGTCGACTTCTACTTCTTCCGATCTTATTTCCACATGTCTTGCAGCGCACATTTTACCTAAAGACTTCGATGGTGATCACAAGGCGTATTTGGACTACATCAGCTCCGAGCTTTTCCCTGCGCTTCAGAAAGAACAATTGACAAATCGGATCGACGCCTTTATTGAAGAAGAAGCTTTCTCAAGCAAGATCACGACTGAGTACTTTCAAAAAGCTAAAGAACTTGGGTTTGATATCACTGTACACGCAGATCAATTCAGCACAGGAGGAAGTGAAGTAGCGGTGAACGTTGGAGCCGTGAGTGCAGATCATTTGGAAGCAAGCGGCGCGAGAGAAATCGAAATACTAGCAAAAAGCGAGACGGTGGCCACAGCACTTCCCGGAGCCTCGATGGGATTGGGAGTCGCCTTTACACCTGGTCGTAAAATTCTGGATGCAGGTGGTTCGTTGGCGATCGCAAGTGATTGGAACCCAGGTTCCGCTCCTATGGGTGACCTACTTATGCAGGCAGCCGTTCTTGGTTCTTATGAGAAGTTGTCAAACGCCGAAGTTCTTTCAGGACTTACGTTCAGAGCAGCAGCAGCTTTGCGACTATCTGATCGAGGAAAGCTCGAAGCAGGAATGAAAGCAGATCTGGCAATCTTCGAGACGGAGCATTACAACGAAATCTTTTATCATCAGGGAAAATTGAAGCCATCAATGGTTTTCAAAGCCGGAACAGAGGTTATTAAGAAATAACATGGATTTTCACGAACAGATACTACAAGGAATACCCGTTAACCTACCAAAGAAACGAGCGCTAAATCCGACCGTAAGTCATGCTCCAAAAAGGAAGGACATCCTTTCGGTAGATGAAAAGAAATTGGCTGTTCGAAATGCCTTACGATATTTCCCAGAAAAATGGCACGGTGAATTGGCAACGGAATTCGCAGAAGAGCTTGGTGAGTACGGCCGGATTTACATGTATCGATTCATGCCCAGATATCACATGCAGGCGAGACCACTTCAGGAATATCCTGCTCAGTGTCGACAAGCTGCTGGCATTATGTTGATGATCCAGAATAATCTTGACCCTGCTGTTGCTCAGCACCCTGAAGAACTGATTACCTACGGTGGTAATGGAGCTGTCTTTCAGAACTGGGCCCAGTACCTACTGGCTATGAAGTATTTGGCGAACATGACAGATCTCCAAACACTGCATATATACTCGGGACACCCAATGGGTTTGTTTCCTTCATCAAAGGATGCTCCAAGAGTGGTTGTCACAAATGGCATGATGATTCCCAACTACTCTTCACAAGATGATTGGGAAAAATACAATGCGCTCGGAGTCACTCAGTATGGTCAAATGACCGCTGGTTCGTACATGTACATCGGCCCGCAAGGAATTGTACACGGAACAACCATCACCGTGATGAATGCCTTTCGAAAGAAGTTGAAAAAGGAGGAAACACCGGCTGGCAAAATCTTCCTCACAGCGGGACTCGGTGGAATGAGTGGAGCTCAACCAAAGGCTGGCAACATCGCCGGTTGCGTCACAGTTTGTGCTGAGGTGAATTCGGAAGCGGCCCACAAAAGACATGAACAGGGATGGGTGGATGAATTGATTGACAGCATGGATAATCTGGTTGATCGAGTCAAGGAAGCCAAGGAAAATAAGGAGATTGTTTCGCTCGCTTTTATTGGAAATGTAGTTGATGTTTGGGAACGCTTCTATGAAGAGAACATCTTTATTGAACTCGGTTCGGACCAGACATCCTTGCACAATCCGTGGTCTGGTGGCTACTATCCGGCCGGACTTAGTTTTGAGGAATCGAACGATTTAATACGTAACAACCCCCCTATTTTCAAAGAAAAGGTTCAAGAATCATTACGACGGCATGCTAGCGCTGTAAACAAACACGTTGCTCGTGGTACTTACTTTTTCGACTATGGGAACGCATTCCTATTAGAGGCTTCTCGTGCCGGAGCAGACATTATGGCTGATAATGGAATTGACTTCAAGTACCCTTCCTATGTGCAAGATATCCTGGGACCGATGTGCTTCGACTATGGGTTCGGCCCGTTTCGTTGGGTCTGCACATCGTGCAGTTCAACCGATCTAAAAAAGTCAGATCTGATTGCACTCAAGGTGATGAATGAGATCAAAGCCAAATCTCCTCAGGAAATTCAACAGCAAATGCAGGATAATATTACCTGGATCGAGCAAGCCGAGGAGAATCGTTTGGTCGTTGGGTCGCAGGCTCGTATTCTCTACGCAGACGCTGAAGGCCGTTCGAAGATTGCTGAAGCTTTCAACGCAGCAATCAAATCAGGAGAAATTGAAGGCCCCATTGTACTTGGGCGAGACCACCACGATGTAAGCGGCACGGACTCCCCCTTTAGGGAAACAAGCAACATCTACGACGGTAGCAAATTCACCGCAGACATGGCCATTCATAATGTGATTGGTGACAGCTTCCGAGGCGCAACCTGGGTATCCATTCACAACGGAGGTGGTGTTGGCTGGGGTGAAGTAACCAACGGTGGATTTGGAATGTTTTTGGATGGTTCTGAAGAGGCAGATCGAAGGTTGAAAAACATGCTCTTCTACGATGTGAATAATGGAATTTCCCGGAGGAGTTGGGCCCGAAACAAAGAGGCGATTTTTGCTATCAAACGTGAAATGGACCGGACACCAGAATTGGTCGTGACGCTGCCAAATCTGGTAGATGACGAAATCATCAAAAAGGTTTTCTAGAGGCAAATCAGATATCTTGATTAATTTGTAAGTCAAGCATTTGCTAGACCTAAATACATACCTATGATCGAGAAGAAAACCTGGGAAGACATCCCAACTGAAGAGGTGACTCCTGAGATGCATCGCAAAATTCTTTGGGGAGAAAAACTGATGATCGCTAAGATGAAATTCAAGGACGGATTTCGAGTCCCGATGCACACCCATGAAAACGAGCAAATTACACATGTAATTTCGGGCACCATTCGATTTTGGTTTGGTGAAAATAGGGATCAAGAGATGGATCTTGGTCCAGGCGAAATGATCGTAATCCCGCCCAACCTACCTCACGAAGCACTTATGATTGGCGAAGTAGAAGAGATTGATCACTGGGCACCACCTCGTCAAGATTGGCTAGACGGAACCGATGATTACCTAAGAAAGTAGTGGATTTAGGATTAAAGAATAAAGTAGCGTTCGTCGCAGCATCCAGCGATGGGTTAGGAAAAGCGGTCGCTCTGGAACTAGCTAAAGAAGGAGCTGACCTTATCATTTGCAGTCGCAATGAAGATTCAATACAAAAGGCAAAGCAGGAAATAGAGGCAGCGGGTACTGGTAGCGTCCTAGCCATTGCCGGCGATTTGTCTGAAGTACAGGATCGAAACAAAATCATTGCTGCAGCACTAGAATCATGTAGCGGTATTGATATTCTTGTGACAAATACCGGAGGTCCGCCAGCAGGCAAGTTTGAAGATCTCAGCGAGGAAGATTGGGAACAAACCTACCAACTCCTCCTCGCTAGTGCGACACATCTTATAAGAGGTTTCCTTCCTGGAATGAAGGAAAAACCATGGGGACGAATCATTACGATCACATCGCAAGCAGTAAAACAACCTGTGGAGAATTTGATCTTGTCAAATGCTGTTAGAGCCTCTGTTGTTGGGTTGATGAAAACACTTGCAAGTGAGTTGGGTGGGTACAACATCACGGTGAACAACGTAATGCCTGGTTATACACAGACTTCCAGACTTACAAAACTGATTGATAGCAACCCTTCCTTTGCAAATGCCACACAAGAGATTCCACTTGGACGCTTTGGTAAGCCTCAGGAGTTTGCAGCTGCTGTTGCCTTTCTGGTCAGTGAACGTGCCAGCTATATTACTGGAACGTCACTAGCAGTAGATGGCGGATGGATAAAGAATATCTTATAGGAGATACCTTCTGTCCTCACTCTGTCCTCATATAGTTTAGTAGATTAGATTTTTCGAACACCTAAAACCCGTCTACCAATGAAACGGAAACATTTTCTAAAATCTATACTCGGTGCATCAACTTTCCTAGGTCTTCCCATTTCCACACTAGGGAATGGCAAGGCAAAAAATGCGGTCGAAGAGCTCTTGCAGCAGGATTCAACGATAAAAGGCGACTTAGTTGGTTTCTCCGCAGACCCTATCAAAAAGGTCCGAATTGGAATGCTGGGTCTGGGAAACAGGGGAAAAACGCTAACTCAGATGCTCTATTGGCTGATCGAAAATGACAAAGCTGAAATTGTCGGACTTTCCGATTTGATCGAAAGTAATGTGGAGAACGTCTGGGAGGGGCTAAAAGGCATACAAAAGAAAAAACCTGATTTCTATACCAAGAATGAAGACGACTGGAAAAATCTTGTGGACCGTGACGATGTAGATCTGCTCCTTATTGCAACTCCGTGGAGATGGCATACCCCGATGGCATTGTATGGAATGGAGAAAGGCAAGCACGTGGCTTCAGAGGTTCCAATAGCTTACACCTTAGAAGATTGCTACAAGCTCATAAAAACTGCCGAAGAAACTCGGAGGCATTGTATGATGATCGAAAATTGTTGTTACAATGACGAGGAGCTTTTTGTTCTGAACATGATCCAAGAGGGAGTTTTCGGAGACCTAACCCATGTGGAAGGCGCTTACATTCATGATTTGAGAAAACACATGCTAAGCGACGACTACTATCAAGGCCAATGGAGAATTCAGCACCATCGGAATCGGAATGGAAACTTCTACACCACACACGGAATCGGACCGATTAGTAACTATCTGGACATCGGTAGAGGAGATACCTATACCTCCTTAACATCTATGAGTTCACGAGAAAAGAGTCTTAGCGATGCAGCCAAAAAAGCTGGATCTCCATTTACGGATATCAAGTGCGGGGATATGAACACAACGCTGTTGAAAACAGCAAACGGAAAAACAGTGATGCTTCAATTTGATGTGCACACCGGAAGCCCCTATTCGAGAATCAACAAAGTAGTAGGCACAGGCGCAGTACATGCAGGATACCCAAGCAGATTGTACATAGACAATCCAGAAGAACTAAAGTATTGGGGACACAATTGGTTGGATGATACTGCCTATGGCGAGTACAAAGAAAAATACCGACACCCACTAATCACAAAGCTTCGCAGCATTAGTGAAGAGTACAAGCAGGGTCATGGCGGAATGGATTTTGTGATGATTTACCGCCTGATCTCATGCCTCAATCAAGGAGTTGCGCTCGATCAAACCGTCTATGATAGTATTACCTGGAGTGCTATCACCCCTCTCTCAGAACTATCGGTTGCAAACGGTCAGTCGGTAGAGTTTCCTGATTTTACCGGCGGTACCTGGAAAAAGAAACGGGACTTGGAAATTATGCGAGAATTAGGATAGGAAATGGTTTTCTAGTTAAGTGGTGGATTAGTTGAGTAGTGGAATTGTAAAATGGTTGACTAGCGAATAAGTACGAGACTATGTTCATTCCACGATTCCAACCATTTAACTAATTAACTAATTAACCAATTAACCATGTACTCATAACTACTCAACTCCGGTTCGACTCAATAGTCGCAGCAATCTCTGCCCGTCGTTCTATTATTCTCTCCACCAACGTAAATTGATTTCTGCATCGATCCAGATTCTGATCTTGGTAGTCCGTTTTGTAGTAGATATTTCCGTACATGTAGTCAGTCAAAAATCTCAAGCCCATAATGAACGGCATTAGTTCGATTGAGATTGGAAGAGATGTCCACTCTTCCTCAGTCAGCATATTGTCCATTTTGGACAAATACCCTTTCGTGAAATGTTCAAATAGTGGCATGTTGAAATAAAGGGCATCAAGGTTTTTGTCATTTTCTGTGAGACTATTGCAAAGGGTTCTAATTGCATCGCCAAAATCATGATGCAAGAATCCTGGCATCAAGGTATCCAGATCAATCAGGCAAAGGCCTTTACTTGAGGTTCTTTCGAAGAGAAGGTTATTCAACTTGGTATCATTGTGCGTTACTCTCAATGGAAGGTTCATCGACTGTAGTTTGTCAAACGTTGGCAACGTTTCCTCAACGAATGCAATGCTCTCCGACGCTTTTGCGAGTTTCTCATTTGAAGCATTCTGCAATGATCCCAGAAAGAGGTCAACTCGAAAACCCAGGTTGTGGAAGTTTGGCAAGGTGACGTGCAATCGCTCAGGATCGAGGCTTGAAGTCGCCCGATGAAATTTTCCTAATAATAATCCTGCCTCGGCCGCTAAGCTTACATCCTCCGTGCTGTCATGGGTGATACTATTGGGTATATATCGCATCAGTCTCCATGCATAGCCCTCTGGATCAATTTGAAAGAGTTTTCCATCCAAGCTTTCAATCAACTCAGGAACCTGATAGCCTACGATGGATTCCAAAACATCCTGAACAATCTCGATATTCTCCATAACCTTAGCAGCATCGGGAAAGACCTCCTTGTTAACACGCTGAAGTATGAAACGACTGGCGTCTGTTTCCACCAGATAGGTTTCATTGATTAGACCTGAAACGATACCCTCGATGCTAACTGGATTCGCTATTCCAAATGCCTGAAGAACGGATGTGATGTCTACGACCATAACGGAGTTGGATAAATTTCCCTTTTGGTCAACCTCATTAATTCAATTTCAAGTTGTGCCTTATCCTCTTTATGGGTCAAACCATACCATCCGCTACGACTTGCAGCCGCATGTACCGTTACCACATTTGCATCGATCAAATTTTGAATCACCTGTGGTAAATAAATTTCATCACTTTCCTGTTTGGAAGTCTCATCAAAATAGGAAGGAAAGGCCGTTTCGATTTCGGAAAAAACCGAAGGTTGAAGAATCCAAAGGTTCATAGATACTAATTCACTTCCGGTAAACTCCACTCCTAACTCCTCGTCTAAAATTTGCTGATTGTTGCTGGCAATTTTCACATACTCAGTAACCTTGATCAAGAGTCCGTTCGCAATGCTGCATACTCCTCTCGATACAGATCCAAATCTTGACAACGTGTCTTTCAATTGAAAACCAACCAATCCAAATTGATCCTTCTCGATGAGCTGTGATCCAAGCTTGCATGCTTCGTCGATTGCATTTCTCCCATACAGATCATCAGCATTTACTGTCACAAATTGTTCTCGAATAACTTTCCTCGCACACCAAATCGCATGGGCAGTGCCCCATGGTTTAGCTCGATCAACTCCCGTTTCAAAACCCTCAGGGGTATCCTCAATCAACTGAGCAATGCACTCAAAATCAATCGAGCGTGGTAGTCTGGCTTTGAAATAGTCAGTAATCTCCTGAACAAGTTCATGCCTGGTCACCAGCACCAAACGACTGAAGCCAGCCTTAATCGCGTCATAGATCGTGTATTCAAGCAAGAATTCTCCCTGGGGGCCAACTCCATCAAATTGCTTGGTTCCACCATATCGGTTTCCCAGCCCTGCTGCCAAAATCAGTAAAGTCATTTAATTGAATTAGTACACTTAAATAAAGTGCAACTAATCTGGATAGTCAAGAAATGGTGTTAATCAATAAACTGAAAACTACCTCTTTCTCATTCTTACAACTTCTTCAAGGTAGTCAGCTGGATAACTTGAATGTCGATGGACCACCTGCCATCGTTCTTCTCTAAAGATGAAGATATCCGTATTCAGAAAATCGGCATTCCAAGGTTGTCCTTGATATTCACTTTTCCAGTCAATTCTGGATTGTACAATGGCCATGTCATCGTAGACTCTAATTCGGAAATCGTATAGATTGAATGAAATCACTTTTAAAATATCAGGACGAAGAGATCCGCCCACATACGTTGATTTCCTCATGATTCCTCCGTTTGACTCCGAGCTAGTAAGAGTGAATTCCTCAGCTAAGGAATTCCACATACCAACAGAATCTCGCTTTTTAACAGCCTCGAAGAAGGAATTCGAAAGGTCTTTGAATTTCGTGAATAGTATATCATCCTCAGGAAGGAAGGCAGCTTGCCCAGTAGCTGAAAAAGAGCTGAAGATCAGACTCAGTGTTAGTGCGATGATAATTTTTTTCATTTGTACGCTTTCCAATTGTGATTATCCATTACTTAAGTTTCTTCGCAGACATGGTTGCTCCAACAACCCAGGTCTTTCCATCATCTGTGCTGCTCTCTGCCCGCCACTCAAAAGAATTTTCTGTTATCTCCGAAAAAATAACTCTGGCTTCACTGCGGGTACCCGTCTTAGGTGGCTTCATTATCATGTCATCGCCTTCTGATTTTGCAGTAAATGTTCCATATACATTTCCTGTTTGATCTGCATTGTTTGTGATGTACGTTATTTTCCAGATTTTTTCATTCGGATCGTAGCTCCGTATTTGGGTAAGCGCCAAGTCTCTTTTGAAGTATTTCCAGTACAGAAATTCATTTTCGCCTTGAAAGAAGAAATCCTGCATTCCATAACCATCTAGAATATATTTCCAAGCCCAAAACCCATTGTAGGGCAAGATTTCATCTCCGCCTTGAGGATCAGGTGTCGTGCCACTGCAATACCAAATGCCCACTAATCGACCAAATTCGTTCATCTCGGAGGGAGCCATATCGTTTGCTTCCCATGAAGAAGAACTCTCTCCATAAAAAGTTAGCACAGGAGGTGGAATACTGTCAGGAATTTGCCCAGTAGCGCGAACACAGAGTAAAGCGCAGAGAAGGAAGCAAGATGTTTTTAAGTATGGCATGTTGATAACTAGAATTGCTGTTGCGATTCTAAGCAAGCAATACGGAACAAGTAGGCTGCAAGATGATTGTATCGATTACAATGGGTCTATTGTAATCAAATCAGTACCAAACAGCTGCTATTTGTTTAGGTAAGCGGAGGGCGTCTGCTGCATGATTCTCTTAAAAACTCGATAGAATGAAACGTAGCTATTAAAGCCTGATTCTCTTGCAATTCCTGATAATGAAAATGTCTTAATCATCTCGCTGTCCATTAGTTCTCTTGCGTGCACAATCCTGTATTCATTTACAAAATCGTAGAAATTCTTCTGAAACCCTCGACTCAGCAATTCTGAAAGACCATGGCGCGTCAGATGCATTCGTTTTGCCAAATCGCCAAGATTGAGATCAGGATGCAGGTAAAGTTTTTCACGTTGCATCAATTTTTCCAGCTGCTTACGTACGGTAGGATCAAATTCCATTACCTCACCTTCAAAAGTGGAATTCTCTTCAAGACTTGGAAAAGGTTTCTCTGGAAGAAAGAATAGAAGAAAAAGGAAAACGATGGGAATAAAAGAAAGTACCACGTTTTCTGCTTGGTCTAATATGTAGTAATGATCAGGAGATAAGCTACGTGCAATCCAGGTTGCCAGCATGCAAAAGGTGAATAAAACGATAGTGCTCAGAGACCTCGAAATCCAGGGTAGAAATTCGATGTCTCCGGAAGAAGCAGTCGATTTTACAGTCGACGAATAACTGCGAATCCTTCTATACCAAAAGTAGGCATAGATCGACGTCTGTAGAAAAGTAATCCAGACCAACAGAGCGTGTTTGTAGGAACTCACCTGATTGATATCGATATAGTTGGTTAGGTAATTGCATTTAGTTTCTCCGTCTAACGCATAAAAGGGAATCATAAGGATCAGGTAGGAAAAAGCTGGAATCAGCTCAATCAAAAAACTCTTTGTAATGAAATGTGCATTAAACAATGATTGGATAATTGCATTAAGAAATGGAGCTAGAAGAAGATAAAACACGGCCGAAATAAAGATGGTATGCGGAAGGTCGCATGAGTAACCTGAATATTCCAACCAGTGCTCCCCAAACATGAACAGCAGTGCTGTAAAGTATCCTATGACACCAAATCTAAAATACTTGTGTTGACGAATTGATGTAGTCGTCAGCAGCACAACTATCATGCTGATAATTATCCCAGAAAACAAAAATGATATTGTCACATGCATCAACAAATTTGACTCGCAGACTTAGCATCGCGCTTCTTGGTAAATTAACAACTTGATAGAAGGTTTCCCAACCTAACAAATCCTCAACTCTCTAGATTGTCAGCATTACATTGATAGCAATCGTATCGTAGAAAATACTCGTCCACTTTTCGGTTGCATGAGTTCTGCAAAAAGCTCTTCTTTGCTATCAACACTTAAAAAACTGCAACAGATGACTGATAAATTCAACACGTTCAACGAACTTCATTTCCAAAAAGAACCCCTGCTCATCGGCAATGTATGGGATGCATCTAGCGCACAGCTATTTGAAAAAATGGGCTTCAAAGCGATTGCCACATCCAGCTCTGCAGTGGCTGACACGCTTGGCGAAGAGGATGGAGAAAACATCCCATTTGAAGATTATTTAAGAATAGTGAAAGGAATATTGGCTCATACGAGTCTGCCTCTTTCTGTAGACCTGGAATCTGGGTATGCTTCAACACCTGAAGAAATTGTTGAAAATATCAAGAGACTTTTCGAACTGGGTGTAGTCGGAATCAATCTTGAAGATTCGAAAGAGGTGGACGGAAAACGAAGCCTGGTTGACGCAAATCTGTTTTCTGCAGTGCTGAAGGAAATTGCAATGTTACTGAATGATCAAAAGATCAGGATGTTTATCAACCTACGTTCAGACCCCTTTTTGTTGCAGGTCCCGAATGCACTTGAGGAGTCCTTGAAGCGAGTTGCGCTTTACGAAGAACATGTCAGCGGAATTTTCCTGCCGTTTATAAACGAGGAAGACGATATTGCAGCAGTCACTGAGCAAACTGATCTACCGCTCAACGTTCTTAGTATGAAAGGTCTTCCGCAATTCGACACATTGCAAGCTGTGGGTGTGAAAAGAATAAGCATCGGAGGCTCGATGTATAATCATCTCAAAGCAAGAATGCAGAAATTAATCCACTCAATTCAGGAAAGTAAAAGTGTCGATATTCTGTTTGAGTAGTTGTCAGAAACAATAGAAGAACATGCCATCATGCCACTGGAATCGGATTTCATTAACTTGTGAATCTCAAGCTAGAGGATGAAAGAATCAAATGACATAGATAGTATTGCTCAGGTACTACTGCCCACAACCGACCTCAACGCAGATATTGATTTTCTCACTGACATAGGATTCACGCTTCATCAGATTTTTCCTTCAGATGACCCAGCCGTTGCGATCATGAACGGACACGGCCTCACCTTGCGACTAGATAAAGACACAAGTAATTCCTCTGCAACGCTACAAATTTTGACCGATCATCCGGAAAATTTGGCTGGTGGCAAACCAAATTTAGTAGCTCCAAATGGAACGAAGATTAAGGTTCTACCCAAGACCTACAAACTGGACTCCCCACAGACGCAGCACAAATTTGAAGTGCGAAAAATGCAACACAGTGATCCATGGGTGATTGGCAGGGCTGGCATGCTGTATCGAGATTTGATTCCCAACAGACTTGGTGGAAGTATCATTGCATCGCATATCAATATACCGGATGGAGGTCCGGTTCCTGATGTGGTTCACTATCATACCATCGGTTTTCAGTTGATCTTCTGCTACAAGGGTTGGGTGAAGTTGGTGTATGAAGATCAAGGTCCTCCCTTCATTTTGGAGGCCGGCGATTGTGTGACACAACCTCCAGAAATTCGTCATCGGGTGTTGGAGGCCTCTGACAATCTCGAGGTAATCGAAATTGGAGTTCCCTCCGATCACATGACAACGATCGATCATGAAATGGAACTGCCAACTCAGTCGTACAATCCTAATCGAACTTTTCACGGCCAGCAATTTTGTCATCACCTTGCTAACAAAGCAGATTGGAAAGAATGGAAAATTCCTGGATTCGAATATCGAGATACAGGAATCAGCAAGTCAACGAATGGAGTAGCTAGTGTGCACGTAGCACGAAGGTTGAATCATGACTACAACAAAGTGAAAATCAGCCACGAGGCAGATATTCTATTCACCTTCGTGATGCAAGGTTCCTTTGAACTTCTTGCTGATGAACATCCGACCAATCAATTGAAAATTGGAGATGCATACGTCATTCCACCTAATTGCAAATACCAGATGCAAAACTGTTCAGATGATGTAGAATTATTGGAGGTTTCTTTACCAGGAGATTTCGAAACCAGCATTGAACGATAACTAATCCCCCACCGCATATTCATCACCGTAGTACTTGCTGGTTATTCCCGTATGAAATTTGATAGCAGAAATTGGTTCGTATTTAACTGGCTCTAACCCTGGCAGAACTTCCAACAACTCCTCCTCCCAAACATAAACAGCCATCGGAATCGTAATTCTTGGTTTGCCATGCAGCTTAACTTCCTTTGGCTTACTCACGCGATGTGTTGTTGAAGGCAAACGATCATTGGTGATTCGCTGCATGTAGTCGCCTGTGTTCAGGATGATTGTTCCAGGGTCTGGATTCAAGCGAATCCACTTGCCATTGGCACGGTTAAACACCTGCAATCCATCGACGCTCTGCGCTGGCAGTATAGTAAACAAGTCTACATCTTCGTGACCCAGCATCCTTCCCGCACCTGACGCCTCATCTTCCTTAGAAATAGCCGGGTAGTAATTGAGCCTAAAGCCAAAATTAGTTGCTGCAAGCTTCTCGTCGTATAGGTGTGTATCACATCCGAGATAATCAAGCACACTTTGCATGATTGGTAAGATCAGTTCTTCGTGCGATTGAACAATAGGTCGGAAGGCTTTTTCATAGTCTGCATTGGGCCAGAAATTCGTCGCATCATAACTTGGGTCATTGTCAAGATCAAAAGCTCGTCGGCAAAAAACCCATCCCTCCACCAGATCGGGATGAATAATTGTGGTTTCCTTGATTGGAAAATAACCTTGATTCACCGATCCGTGACGCTCCGCTTCAAACTTAATACGATCGGCTAGGCTGGTCTGTTCAAAAATATCTGCCACTTTACTTTCTGCCTCCGAGTACATCGTGGTATCCACGCCATGACCTGATAACACAGCAAAACCAATTTCTTCCAGTGCTTTTCCAAGTTTGTTGCTAAAGGCTTTTTTTCCAGCTTCACCTCCTTCAAAAAACTCCCTCATATCACACGTCTGAATCACAAATTCATCGTCAAATTCGTCCGTTTCCTGATTCTCTACCAGGTGATACTCCTGCTCTTTCTTTACCCCTTCGTACTTTTTAAATTCCTGATTCACAGCGTGAATTCCTTCTTCTTTATTTGCAGACATAATGCGTTAGTCGTATTTCATAAAGATAGGCAATCACAGAAAATTTTCGTAGAGATAACCAACGAGAACAGCCAGTAAAGTGCCTGGGATAGCCCATCGCAACCAGAACTTTGAAAGGGTAGCAAAACGACCAGAAGGATCCTTAAAAAGTAGCTCGATGTATTCTCTGTTTTTCACACCCCACCAAACACCCACGATAGCCATCATACTTCCAAAAACCTGCATTCCAGAGCCAAATACCAGATCCAGTATTCCTATTATTTCAGGATACAATGCGCTTGGTAGCGTTAGGAGAATCTGAAGTATTCCAAATCCAATGATCAGTCTTTTCTTGGAAAATGAGTTAATTTTTAAACTAGATAATGGCACTTGGAAGGCGGCAATTAACGACAGAAATGCCACCAGGCTTAGAGCCACTAAAAACAATGATCCAATCAACCTACCAGCAGGCAATGTTGCGAAGAGTTCTGGCAGTGTATTGAAGATCAGCGACGGACCTGCATTCATTTCAAGACCCAACACAAGAATAGCAGGGACCAGGAATAAGCTTACCAGAACGGATGAGCCCAAATCGCCAAGACAAGTGAAAATGGCAATCCGAGGTACCTGACTATTCTCTGCTATGTACCCAGAGTAAACGATCACGAACGTTCCGCCTAGACCTACTGAAAAAAATGCTTGACCCAGTGCAGCAAAAATCTCAGTTGAACCTATTGAATCAAAATCAGGTGATAAAAATATACGTACCTGATCGATCGCTCCAGGAAGCAACCATGCATGGACAATCATGTATAAGATAGCCAGGACAAAAAAGGGCATGATAATCATAGATATCCGTTCAATGCCTTTCTTTAAGCCTAGGTAAACGACAAATAAAGCCACTATGACTAGTGAAACAGTGAAGAAATATTGTAGGGTACCGTTGCCAAGTGTTTGCTGGTACCTAATAGAGCTATCTGAGGAGAAGCCCTCGACAATAGAAAAGAAAGCTGAGTACCAAACATTGGCAACAACAACTGCATAGTATGAACCTGCGATTGTCACAACTGCAACAAGAAGGTAGCCAAACCATCTACCGAAACGATCTCCAAAGATTGAAGCATAGGCCGCTATGGTTCCTTTGCCACTCATTTTTCCAAGAGACATCTCTGTGATCAGAGCTGGGAAAGCGAATAGAATGGTAAAAATGAGATAGATAAACAGAAAAGCACTCCCACCGTAGCTACCCATCATGTACGGAAACCGCCAGACGTTGCCCAATCCCACTGCAACACCGACCATCGTAAGAATGGCTCCAAGTCTGGACCTATACTGCATTTTACTATTTGACAACTTCAGAATTTTGATGCAAAATGAGGAATCTAATTTAATTGAACGGTTCAATTCCTATTATATTTATATTTTTAGATTAGTCTAAAAATTTGTTTTGATCTATTATATTAATAAATTTGAACGATCTTATAATCACAAACGATCCCAGCAGGTGAAAAGAGTTCTCGTTCCAGTACTTATTCTACTTCTTCTTTCGTGTGAAGAGCTGATTCCTGCTGCGCCTGAGGATGATGAATTGCTAGATGGTCCCACGGAAGGGCTTTCTGAAGCAGAGAGTCTACTTTTTCTTGCTGGTGATATCGCGTTCAACGATGAAGTTTTCACTACCGAAACCGGATTAGGACCTTTGTTTGTAGCAACTTCTTGTGGCAGTTGCCATGCTGGCGATGGAAAAGGTCACCCGTTCACAACACTCACTAGATTTGGTCAAACACAGCCCAACACGGCTCCTGACAATTCCATTGGAGGCCCTCAACTAC